>JAPJOW010000006.1 GCA_030826005.1 Aliterella sp. RAGGC_92 | reverse complement strand
ATCCCATACTTGCGAATATATTTCCTCAATCCAATCTCTAGCAACAATCCTTCTGCCATCTTGCCAGTGGGTCAACTTGGCATCTAAACTATGAGCCGCCGCCGCCGCTTCATTATTTTTAGTTACCTCTAGTAACGTAGAACTTGACAAGCTACTGCTAACTAAAGGATCTAATTCGGGGTTATCGAGCAATTGCCAAAGACGAGCTTCGAGGAGGGCGGTAATTGCTAGTAAAGAAATTGGATTGCTAACTAAATCGCAAATTCGCAATTCTAGACGATTAAGATCGTAAGGACGGCGATCGCCATTGGGTCGTACAGAAGTCCACAAGTGACGAACATTTTGCATCGTCCCGGCGGCTATTTGGGCTTCTACCCACTCAATATGATGGGCGTGGCTGGTAAATAAAGGTACATTTGTGGGAGTTTGCGGAAACAACCCCCAACGAGTAGAGTGATAGCCAGTAACTCGGCTGTCCAAAAATGGCGAAGAAGCGCTGAGGGCTAAATACAATGGTGCTTCTACTCGGACAAGACGACACGCCCGCATAAGTAATTCAGGATCGTCAATGCCAATATTTATATGAACGCTGGCAGTTACAACCTTAGTACCATAAGTCTGCTCGATATAGGTGTGGTAGGGGTTATGAGGATCGGATCTATAAAAAGTATCGCTACCACCCAGAGATAGGGTACTGCCAGGAATGAGCGTGTAATTGCCTAAGCGCTGTAAAAACTTTCGCAACCGTTGCCGAGGTCGCACTAAGTCGCATAATAGCTTGTCGTAATGATTAGAGGGCGGGGTAATGTATTCGACATTGCGGCTATCTGGTTCGCGCATATACCCGTCAACGGAGGCGACTATTTGGTCGGAAAGTCCCACAATGTCACCTTGAGGCGTTCCCGTATACATTTCTATTTCAAAGCCCTTTGATAGCAGCACAGATTTTTCCTCGGCTTTTTGGTTTTTAAAAAATTGTATCTAGCGAAAGCAAAATGCTTCATCTGTCTTGAGAGTAAGAGCTTGGTCTATTTATACACGGTTTTAACTCCCTCCCCCCTTAGGCTGATAACCGGGATGTAATTGAGATTGTCATCCTATTTTAATTTTGGTTTTAGCTAATAAAACTCAATTTTATCATCGGTCACTGCGGAAAAGTGCGATCGCACTTCAGCCTTTATTTGAATTGTTTGGCTCTAAACAAAGCAATTAATCGCAAATTCCTAGTTTTAACCAGATAAGTAGCAATTTTTCCAATCAGATTTACATTTTGTCTGTTTAACACTCATTTTTAACTTTTATCGTCCATTATCCAGTTTTTAAATTGAAAATAAAATCCTGTTCAAAAGTTGTTTAATTTCCAAAAACATTAAATTTTTTTCTAAGCAAAAATACTTGACTTAAATTAAATTTTATAAATTACAACTAAAGAGAGACTGCAAAATTATTGATGTACCCCTTAAGTCTAGTGAAGGTAGGGATCGGCAATTGTTAGATTACAGGAACAAGCGAGATTTAAAACCAGCAAGCTAATTAGTGAATATTAAAGCAAGTTTTAGAATTTTAGCTTGCTCATAAAAGTCTCTAATTAATAAATACTAAACTTTGTTGGTTTTACTCGGCTTAGATAGTAATTCAGAATGTAAAAACGTTTAATTCGTCCTCAAAAACACGGAGAGATTTATTATGAATTTAGAGTCAAAAAAAGATTTGAATCCGACTGATGAAAATATTGGTAACGTTCCAGTTGGTCAATTTTATATCCGGGCGGTAGGGACAAATACAAGTACCCAAATACCTCAACAAGAAAGTGGTAGCAACACATCAAGTCAAGATAAAAGTTTCACCAATCAATCTCAATCCAACGAGCAAAAAGGTAACGGTAACTTAAATAAAGTTTTACTAGGCGGACTCCTTGGAGCTACTTTAGGTACATTAGCTGCTGCTTTGGCTAATAAAAAAACGGCTCAAGGTGCTAACCTCGCTGCAAAAGGTGTTGGCGATGCAGTAAAGAGTGTAGGCGAAGGTGTTAATGTCGCCGCCAAAGGCGTTGGAGAGGCAGCAAAAACCGTAGCAGAAGGTGTTAATCAAGGCTTAGTAAGTCCAGTGGTTGAAGCGTTAAAAGATACCGCAGAAGGCGCTAAAAGTTCTTTAGGAAGCGCCGCCGATAAATTAAAGCAAACGGCTGAGTATGTTAATCCTAACGAGCAGGAATTTGATTCTCAAACAACTTATGTTTTAATTCCTGTAGAAAAAGAGCGCATTATTGAGCGCACAATTATCGTAGAGCCTACAATGCCTGTAGAATCTAATGAAAGTGGTTTCATGCCAGAAGAAACAAAGCAGCAAAACGAAGAAACTTACCAAACATCTCAATTCAACGAGCAGACATCCGATTATCAAGAGTAGGTTTTTGCAGAAAAACTTTAGGATTTAAAGATGCTTTTTCTTTAAACTAATTACTCGCTGTAACTATCTTTTGCTGTGAGGGTTGCGTGGGGTGATAAGAAAGTTTTTTATTGTACACCAGTAAAACTCCACGCATTACTAACCAGGAAATTTGCAAACAAATAAAACAACTTGCTTCCCTTGAAATAAATTTTTTGCAGGCTTAACAGTGTCAGCAACAAAAAAGTGAAGCCGCAATTTATTTAGCGAAAGAATGTCTGTTGAAAGTGACAGGTATAGTCGCTCTAGAGACACTAATCAATCAGTTTTAGTCTTACGGAGACAATTAAAATGAGCGATCGCGAGATTTTAATAGAGAAACCAATTACTAACGAGCAAACCGACGCTCAAGATAGTGTAAAAGTAAATGCCGATAAGGGTTATAACTTAGCTGTAATTGGAATAGGGGCAGCTTTTGGGGCTTTGATGGGCGCGGCGGCGGCGGCTTTTGCCAGTAAAGTTACCGTTGAAAGCGTAAACAACACTGTAAAAGGTGTTGGCGAAGCTGTTAAAGGTGCAGCCGAGGGCGTGAGTACCACTGTAAAAGGTGTAGGAAATGCCGTTAAAAATGTAGCTGAGAATGTAGATTACACCCTCAAAGACGTTGGTACGAGTGTCAAGGGTACGGCAGAAGAAGTTAACCAAAACTTAAAAGGTACAGTAGATGTAGTTAAAACTACCGCTCAAAGCGTTAATTACACTGTTAAAGGCACCGCCGATGTAATTAAAAATGCCAGTGAAAGTGTAACTCAAAATGTAAAAAGTACCGTAGATACAGTCAGCCAACCTGTAGCTGGCGAAAATCAAGCAGCAGGTAGCACGCAAAAACCAAACGAAAATCAAACTGCCTACATTTTAGTGCCAGTAGATAAAGACAAGTATGTAATGCAGCCTACAGCTAGTGAGATACCAACATCTCCCCCGCAAGTCAATATCTAGTAAAGGTAATTAGTAAACCCTTGCTTTGCATGAACTGGAGGGTATGGCGATTCCATACCTTCCAGTTTATAAATTGTATTGACGATAAACTTGACTAGCAGCGCGGTGCAGCAAAGAGTGACGGTATACGAGGCTACTAAGATCGTCAGCATAGCCGCCACCAATTACGCAAGCCACCGGGTATCTAGCTGCAATACAGGTAGATAATACTTGCATTTCCCGGCGAAAAATCCCTGTATCGGTAAGGGCTAATTTGCCCAAGCGATCGCCTATATGAGTATCTACCCCCGCATCGTATAATACCAAATCGGGTTTAACAGTAACCAGTAGATTGGATAAATGATTTGCCAGAGTTTGTAAATAATCCTCATCTTCCATCCCTACCGGAAGGGAAATATCTAAATCGCTGACTTGTTTGAGACTAGGAAAATTAACTTCGCAGTGCATAGAAAAAGTAAATACACTGCGATCGTTTTGAAAAATAAACGCCGTACCGTCCCCTTGATGCACGTCTAGATCGATAATGAGAATTTTGCGGGCAAGATTGAGTTGCTGGATAACGCGCGAGGCGATTGCTAAATCATTAAAAATGCAGTAGCCCGATCCGTAACTGGGAAAAGCATGATGAGTACCACCCGCCGTATTGCAAGCCAAACCATATTTGAGGGCGAGTTTTGCCGTAAAAATTGTTCCTCCGACGGCCGTACAAGTGCGTTTAACTAATTGCGGACTCCAAGGTAAGCCAATTCGACGCTGGGCTTTAGCATCTAACGTGCCTTGTAGGTATGCTTGCACGTATTCGGAGGTGTGGACTAGCTCAATCCACTGCTGGGGGGGAGTTTCTGGTAAAAAAAATTGCGCTGGGGAAGCTACTTTATCCGTTAATAATAGCTCGTACAATTGCCGAAACTTGGGCATGGGAAAACGATGCGGGGCTGGCAAAGGTACAACATAGTCAGGATGATAAATTAGCGGTAAATCCATAAAAATCGAAGTTTAAAATTAAAAATAACGCGATCGCTTTAATTACTTTGCTAGTAAGTCAATTAAACTGTGCCAATAATATAGACAATTTGCTCAAATCGGCTAAACAACTTTCATGTCAAACTTCCTATTGAGTTATCCGCGTCGCCAAAAGCAGTTAGAAAAATTGCTGCAAGTAATGGGAGTTCCAGCAACTCTTGTAAACTGGCAGTTACTAGATTTGGCGCTAACTCATCCAAGTTTCTCTACCGAGGCAAACTACGAACAATTAGAATTTGTCGGCGATGCGGTAGTGCGCCTTGTGGCGGCAGAAGTGTTGTGGGAAGTTTACCCAGATTGGACTGTGGGGGAATTTACGGCAATTCGTTCGGTATTGGTGAGCGATCGCATTTTGGCTTCTTTGGCGATGAATTACAATATTGAACCTTATTTACTGGCGACTAGCAGTAGTAAGGAGGGGCAACAATCGAGGTTAGCCGATGCTTTTGAAGCGGTAATTGGAGCTTTATACCTTAGCACTCATACTTTAGAACTAATTAGACCTTGGCTCGATCCGCACTTTATTCAATTAGCTACAGAAATTCGCCGCGATCCGACCCGGCTTAATTACAAAGCTGCTTTGCAAGAATGGACTCAAGGACACTTCAAAACCTTACCAGAGTACCGGGTCGTAGAAAATCAAGGGCATCGCCTAGAGGCAGCAGAGGAGCGGTTTACGGCTCAAGTTTGGCTGCAAGATCGGCAACTTGGTGAAGGTAAGGGACGCTCGATTAAAGCCGCAGAACAAGCCGCCGCTCAAGTGGCATTTATGGCATTAAGCCCGCCGGAGGAGTAGCGATGCTCGGTGGTTTTATTACTTGCAAGTCTTGAGGCAGTTCCACAAAATCGATTATAGGTAAAGAAATTGCTACCGTTGTGCCGCGATCGATTCCGGCACTACACAACATGATACTGCCGTTCATTAGTTCTATTAGGTTTCTGGAAATAGCAAGTCCTAGCCCTGTACCGCCAAATTTTCGCGTTGTCGTTCCATCTGCCATTGCGAAGGGACGAAATAGCTTATGTTGCTGGGATGGATCGATACCAATGCCTGTGTCTTCAATAATTATGACTACGCGCAAGCTATTACTGCTAGATTCAGACTCGAATTGAGTTTTAATAGTGATGCTGCCAGTTTCGGTAAACTTTACGGCATTGCCAATTATATTGATGAGGACTTGCTTTAACTTAGCGCGATCGCCTTTAACAATAATTGGCGCGGGTGTTTTAGCAACGATTAATTGCAAGTTTTTTTGCTGGATGTGAATTGCCTGCAAACTAATTACTTCTTGCAATACCTGCTTTAGGTCTATTTCTTCAATAACTAAAGAAAGCTTACCTGATTCAATTTTGGCAATGTCGAGCAAGTCGTTAATAATGCCTAGTAAGTGAATTGCCGCATCTTCTGCCCGTTCCAAAAACTCTGTTTCTTCTTGCGCGTCGTCGCAGCAGTCATCTCGAACTAAACGAATGCAATTGATGATGGCATTGAGGGGGTTTCGCAATTCATGAGAAGTTGTGGCTAAAAAATTACTTTTACTTTCGTTGGCGGCTTTGGCTTCTTCCCAAGCTATTTCTAGTTCTTCGGCGGACATTTTCAGCCTTTCTACCATGCGATCGAGAGCGGCAGCTAGTTGGTTAAATTCTTTAATTTTGAAGTTATGGGGCATCCGTTTAACTTCATGGTGATTTTGCAATTTGAGGGCATAGTCTCGCAACTGCTCTAAAGGTTCTGCTAATTCACGAGCTAGACGCAGTGCTGTTAGTAAGCTCGCACCTAGCAAGCTGAGGGTAAGTAAAAATAAAATTAATTTGATTTCTTCTAAACCCTGTAAAGCTCGGCGCTGGGGGGTTACGGCTATAACGATCCAGTGCTTGCCTTTTTCGCTAGTAATTGGACTCGCAATCGCTTGATAGCCTGCTATTAAAGTTTCTCCATTTTGGCTAAATGATAAATTTTTTAGATCGTTTTTTTCTTGAGCGATCGCTTGGTTAATTACCTGCTGCCATAATTCTGGCTCTGACTCTTGACGAATATTTCCTCCTAGACGCTCGACTAATGGATGAGCCACGATCGTGCCATCTTCGGTAACTACAATTGTGGCATCGGTCATTGCTTCTAAATTGGACTTGTTCGTACTGCCTTGAACGTCTAAAACTGATTGCATTTTCAAGACATAACGTAGTTGCAGGGCATTATTGTATATAGGCGCAGATAAGACTAACTGCATTTGCTTGGCAGTGGATGAGCCTGCTTGTACCGATTCAATCTGAATATTTTGCGGTTCTAAAAGCAAATCTTTTTGCTTGGGCGACCATAACTGCGATTTTGTTTTCGGATAAAAGCGATCGCAGGTACTAGCAATTACTTGATTGTCGGGCAAACTTGTAACTTGAAGGCATTGAGTATTAGTTGGTAGTTGGAGCAGGAGTTTGTCTAAAAATTGTTTAATTGCTACGGGCGTTCCCGATTTTAGCACTGTAGTTTGACTTGCTAACAGCATTTTTGTTTGCATGGTGGCAATTTGAGCTTTAATCTGTTCGCTTTTGCCTACAGCGCTAGTATTGATGTGCTGGCGCGATGTTTCTAGCAAACTAGAGCGGACTTGGCGATAGGCTACAGTTTCACCTATCAACAAAACTGGTACGCTCAAAAGCAATATTCTCGATAGCAATATGCGGCGAAACGAGGATTGATTGAGCTTAACCATATAACAATGTCCTCAAATAAAGACACAACCTAAGATTATTTATGCTCGTAGTGCTAACATCAATTTTTGCGGTTTACCGATGTCTGGCGTTGTTTGAGCAAAATTTTTTAGGGTCTGTGTATTCCTACTAATTACAACTTCTATGCTTAATTCTCCAGACCAATTTAATAAATATATTCTTTAAACAACACTACTTACTAACTAATTCTTCCAGCGCGTGGAGTGTATAAATAATCTTTGCACTTGTTATGATACCCCGATCGCTATTAAAAAGCTGTTATCTATGTACAAGTGTTTTTTTACCAATTACTAAATATACGCGATGACCTTATCTAACAATCGTCCTTACACTACGGTCGTTTTGGCAATGAGCGCCGATGGCAAAATTGCCGATCGCTCTCGATCGCCGGCGCGGTTTTCGTCCCCCGCCGACAAAGACCACTTAGAAGCGCAAATTGCTGCCGCCGATGGCGTTTTGTTCGGTGCTGGTACGCTCCGCGCTTACGGCACGACTATGCGTGTTTCTCAGCCACAACTTATACAACAAAGATACCAGCGATCGCTACCTTTGCAGCCAATTCAAATTGTTGTTTCTCTTAGTGGCGATTTAGATTGTCAGTTGCGTTTTTTTCACCAAAGAGTTCCCCGATACTTGTTAACGACAAGTATCGGCGCTGAGGCTTGGCAAAATAAACCCCAGTTTAAGCAAGTTATTGTCTGCGAAACATCTACTAAAAGTCAGATTGATTGGCTAAGTGCTATGGAAAAACTATCAGCGATGGGGATAAATCGTTTGGCGGTATTAGGCGGTGGCGAAATCGTAGCCGCTTTGTTAGCCGCCGATTCGATTGACGAATTGTGGTTAACAGTTTGTCCGTTGCTGTTGGGTGGAAGTAACGCACCTACGCCTGTAGGCGGTGAAGGATTTAGCGAAGCAATTGCACCGCGTTTGAAATTACTATCGGCAAAAGTAATCGCTTCAGAAGTTTTTTTGCACTATCGCCGCCAATGGCAGGACGATTTGAGTACGCTGTAATGGTAGCCTTGCCGTTATAGATTTTTTGTATGGTCAAATCAATTCAGCCTAGTTATCAAGTTGCGTGGATTAACAAAGTTGCGGAAATTCCTCAAGCGGCTTGGGATGCCCTCGCTATGCCTCTGAAAACACCTTTTTTGGAGTGGGAATGGTTAAATAACTTAGAAAGCTCTGGAAGTGCTATACCCCAAGCTGGTTGGTTGCCAAATCACTTGACTATTTGGCGCGATCGCCAATTGATTGCAGCAGCGCCACTATATCTTAAAGGTCATAGCTACGGGGAGTTTATTTTTGACCAGCAGTGGGCAGAGGTAGCGCAACGAATTGGCATAGATTATTATCCAAAATTACTGGGAATGTCACCCTTTACACCCGCCGAGGGCTACCGATTTTTGATTGCGCCAGGGGAAGACGAAGGCGAGATTACAGAGTTGATGGTGGGGGCGATCGATTATTTTTGCGATCGCCAAAATATTTCTGGCTGTCATTTTCTTTATGTCGATCCAGAATGGAAAAGTGTTTTAGAGCGTCATGGCTTTACTGCGTGGCTGCATCATAGCTCGATTTGGCAAAATCAGGGCTTTAAAACTTTTGATGATTATTTGACGATATTTAATGCCAATCAGCGTCGCAATATTAAGCGCGAACGCAAAGCGGTAGAAAAGCAAGGTTTGCAGTTGCAAGTATTCACAGGAGATGAGATTCCTAAGTCTTTATTTCCGCTCATGTATAGCTTTTACGCCGATACTTGCGACAAGTTTGGCTGGTGGGGAAGTAAGTATTTAACTAAACGATTTTTCGAGCAGTTACACGCTCATTATCGGCATCGGGTGGTATTTGTCGCGGCTTATAACGAACTAGATAAACGCCAGCCGATGGGGATGTCTTTTTGCCTGACTAAAGGCGATCGCCTCTACGGGCGCTACTGGGGTAGTTTTCAAGATATTGACTGCTTGCACTTTGATGCTTGCTATTACGCGCCGATTGAGTGGGCAATTAACCGCAATATTCAAACTTTCGATCCCGGTGCTGGGGGAAGACATAAAAAACGGCGAGGTTTTCCCGCGACTCCCAATCACAGTATGCACCGCTTTTACAATCGACGGCTAACGCAGATTTTGCTGCCTTATATCAAAGAAGTAAACCAGATGGAACAACAAGAAATTGCAGCAATCAATCAAAACTTACCTTTTAATCCCAGTAACGATGGGACATAAAAATTGCCTGAATAAAACTACTCAGGCAATGGCTAATTTGCTTTCCATATCTAGGCTATTACAGATAATTGAGATATAAAACCGTAAATTTTCGGGGCTATGTTTATTTGTTGGTCAGAGAGCAAGTGTAAATACTTAGTTATTTGCACTTAAAGCTATTTTGCCCTCGCTTTTCATATCTGTAACCTTTTATACAGAAACTCTGCTTGTGATGATACAAAATTAAACACTTAAAAGGTGCTAACAAACGATTTTAGTTTTAGCCAAACAGGTTACTTTAGGCATTTCTATTGCGTTAAGGTAAGTGTTTCGGAGGCTAAAGCATGATGTTGTTAAAAGTTAAGATTTCACCAAATTATTAAGTATTTACTAACTTAAGGATCGTTGCGACGGATGAAGGTAAAAGTCACGCACAAGCCCAAGTGGAAACAGACAAAAAGGCGGGTATACGGGAATTCAAGCTCGCGTCATAAAAATAATATACCAATTTTTTTGGCTCGACTAGAGCGGGCAATTAAACAACTGACTCCTAGTTGGCAAGCCTGCATTCCTTTAGCAATCTTGATTGTCATGGTATGGAGTTACGCCGCCGTTGCTCAAGACGCGCCTCCGGCAACTACGGACAAGGTAACGCAAGACTTGCAAAGCTTGAGAGTAGGGATGGATACCTTATGGGTGTCCATCGCTGCCTTTTTGGTATTTTTTATGAATGCTGGTTTCTGTATGCTAGAAACTGGGTTTTGCCGCCAAAAAAACGCCGTCAACGTTCTAGCGAAAAACTTGATTGTATTTGCAATATCTACGGTGGCATTTTGGGCGATTGGTTTTGGCTTAATGTTCGGCGATGGCAATCCATTTTTTGGTACTAATGGCTGGTTCTTAAGTGGCGCAGACAATAGCCCCGCGACGGGAGATGCTTATCAAGGTGTTTTTAGCGCTCTAAATTGGACGGGCGTACCTTTGGGGGCAAAGTTTTTATTTCAGTTGGTGTTTGCTGGAACGGCGGCAACAATCGTTTCTGGTGCTGTCGCCGAACGGATTAAATTTGTTAGCTTTTTAATTTTTAGTTTATTTCTAGTCGGTATTGCCTACCCAATTACAGGACATTGGATTTGGGGCGGTGGTTGGCTTGCAAAAGCTGGATTTTGGGACTTTGCCGGATCGACGGTAGTTCACGCCGTTGGTGGTTGGGCGGCATTAATGGGAGCAGCCTTTTTAGGGCCTCGCCTAGGCAAATATCAAAATGGGCAATCAGTAGCAATGCCAGGACACAACATGAGTATTGCGACTTTAGGTGCTTTGATTTTGTGGTTAGGATGGTTTGGGTTTAATCCTGGTTCAACTATGGCAGTAAGCCCAAGTATTGCCCATATTGCTTTAACAACAAACTTAGCAGGCTCGTTAGGTGGGATTGCGGCAACTACTACCGCTTGGTTATACCTTGGCAAACCGGACTTGTCGATGATTATTAATGGCATACTAGCAGGCTTGGTCGGGATTACCGCTAGTTGTGCTTTTGTGAGCTTACCTTGGGCGGCGGTAATTGGCGCGATTTCTGGGGTAATTGTCGTTTTTGCTGTTACCTTCTTTGACAAAATTAAAATTGACGATCCGGTTGGTGCCACCTCTGTTCACTTAGTTTGTGGCGTTTGGGGAACTCTCGCAGTAGGTTTATTTGCCGAAGGACCGGCTGGTGCTTTGAATCTATACGAGGAAGGTTTAGGGCCTATCAGGGGCTTACTTTTAGGTGGTGGTTTCCAGCAAGTTTGGTCTCAGGTTATCGGTATTGTCTCCGTAGGCGGAATTACAGTTCTTCTCAGTACCATTTTTTGGGTGGCACTCAAAGCGACCTTGGGTATTCGCGTGGCTGCGGAGGAGGAAATTCAAGGCTTGGATATCAGCGAACATGGCATGGAAGCCTACAGTGGATTCCTCAAAGAAGCTGATGCTACGGGGCTTTACGACGACCCTGACGATCGCGGAAATATCCCAAAGCGACCGGGAGATTTATCTAGCAGATCCTACTAAATAAATACTTGATAGTACCTTAATTAGATTGAAGCTGCCTGTAAAAATACAATTTTTACAGGCAGCTTTGATTTTTATATAACTAAACAATTTTTCGTAGTCTCAAAAAAGCAAAGTTTTGTTTGAGCTTTACGTTTTAGCAAAAGTCGATCGACTAAAGAGACTAAGAATTTTGCTTGATACTTAGGCCCCCAGCAAATTCTTCTCCATAGCCTTCTTCACCGTGTTCGTTGATATCCATACCTTGGTATTCTTCCTCGGCGGAAAGACGCAATCCGACGGTAGCATCAAGAACTTTGAGAATTACAAACGTGCCAACGCCAGCAAAAATATAGGCAACAGCGATCGCTGCTAATTGCAGTAAAATGAGGTTAAAGTTACCGCGCAGCAGTCCATCTTTACCAAATTCATTGACTTCAACGGTAGCAAAAATCCCGGTTAAAATTGCTCCTACCGTACCGCCCACACCATGTACGGGAAAAGTATCTAAAGAGTCGTCAATTTGAACTTTGTGCTTGAAACTAATCGCAAAAAAGCAGCACACCGCCGTAATACTACCAATTAATATGGCAGCAAGAGGCGTAACAAATCCGGCGGCAGGTGTAATCCCAACCAAACCAGCCACCGCCCCCGTAGCTACTCCTACCGCCGTTGGTTTCCCCCGTAAAACTTTTTCTAAAATTAGCCAAGTCAACGCCGCCGCCGCCGCCGCCGTATTAGTAGAAACAAAAGCAACCGTCGCCAAGCTTCCAGAAGCTAAGGCACTACCAGCATTAAAGCCAAACCAACCAAACCACAGCAAACCCGCACCTAGCAAAATAAAAGGTACATTATGAGGCGATGCTAACTGACTTGGATAGGTTTTGCGCGGGCCAATTACAATCGCGGCGACTAAAGCCGAAACTCCAGAGCTAATGTGTACTACCGTACCACCCGCAAAATCTAGAGCGCCAATGCCGCCATACAAGCCTAAAAAGCCACCTTTTGCCCAGACCATGTGAGCTAGAGGGCAATAGATAACCGTTGACCAAATCAGCACGAATAGCGCGTAAGCTCGGAAACTAACTCGCTCGACAATTGCACCAGAAATTAACGCTGGAGTAATAATTGCAAACATTGCTTGATAGATCATGAATGTTTGGTGGGGAATAGTTGCCGAGTAGGAAACTACATCCTCTGGTGCCGAACCTGTTAGATAATCAGTTGTTGCCGTCGCGCTCACGCCATTCAAGCCCAGCCATTGCAAGCCGCCAATAAAAGGCAGTCCCGGAGCAAAAGACAGACTATAACCCCAAAGTACCCAGGTAACGCCAACTATGCCCATGAGCAAGAAGCTCATCATCAAAGTATTTAAAATATTGCGATCGCGGACAAATCCGCCGTAGAAAAAAGCTAGTCCTGGGGTCATTAATAAAACTAGGGCAGAACACATCAACATAAACGCTGTATCTGCCGCCGTTTGAGCGTTCGTTACCGCCGCTTGAGCATCAAAAGGTGCAGCTAATGCGGGAGACATTGAAGCCGAGCCTAGCAGCATTAATGCGATCGCTACTGTAATCAGTATTTTCTTTATCACTTAATCTAACCTTTTACATCTATCTATTGAATGCAGTGAATCCCATTGCATCAGTATGTTCAACAGCAATTCCGTATCTTACAATACATTTATCTCTATTAAGTAAAAGATTGTGGCTATCAATGCCCTTTACTGAACTGATTCATTGATGGGAAAACGATCTATTAACTGCACGGCGCGATAAGCATTGCGTTGTAATGATGCGGGCAGGTGGGGAACGTAAGGGATCTGCGACAATAAATCTAAGGTGCGGCGCAAGAGGCGGACAACATCACCTTCATCTAAACTTGTGTGACTGCATAGTTCGACCCAATCTACCCCTAGCGCCCAGTGTTCTAGCAGCGCCACCAAGTCGTACTCTAACCAAATTGGTAAAGCGATATTGTAACGGCGTTGCAATTGAAATAAATGCCGACGAGTAGAGCGCAAGCCTGCAAGGGCTTCTTCTACGGGGATAGATAAGGTGTAACGCACCCAGGTATCGGGACGCGGTGTTTCTGTAACTATGGCTGCCACCGCCGCCGCTAAAGCGTGGGGATCTAATTCATCAAATTCACCGCTTGCTAAAGCAAGTCCAATCCACAACTCATTGTCACCGCGAATGGCGGCAGCAATTTGTCCTAAATCTGTAGGAACTAATTCTTGCAAACAACCAAATCTCTGCAAAATTTCAATCAGATGTAAAAATTCTTCCCAGTGACGTTGAGAAGTCTTTTCTAATTCTGCTTGACGGGCAGTAAGGTCTGCTTCTAGCTCGATTGCTTTATTGCGGCGCTTGAAAAGCGTTGCTGGATTGCCTAATTCGTGCAATGGATGAGTTTCGATTTGGGCGGTAACGGCGACAACTCGCTGTTGTTGGGCTAAAACTTCCGGTGCAACGTGAATCATCGCCTCTGAATTAGGAATTAAAGCGGCAATTGCTTGAGATTGTTGATTTCCTCGGCGCGATTGTCCGGGTTTAATGGGCATTTCTACCGGGGGCAAAAGATCGCTCTGGATTTCTAGAGGCGGTAACTCGGCGTGTAAATCTACAACATCGTTAGTTGTAACGACATACCAGCGATTGTCTGCGCCCAAACAGATTAAATAGGGCGCTTGTCCCGCTCCGGGGGTTTTGGCTACTAAGACGGCGCTGAGAGGTATGGAAGTGGGAACATTTTTGCCTTTCAGGCTAAGGAGAGTGCCAGTCATGGCGAAGCTAATAGTTAAACTTAATTGCTCTCCTCGCTCGTCAATAGCTTGCTCAGTTAGAGTTTTTAGTAACTGAGTTTCAACTTTAAGGCGTTGGCGCAGTTTTTCGTAGTTTTGCAAGGCAATCGGATCTACCGATGCAAGCTGGGCTTGAACTTGGGCTAATTGTGCTTGCACGATCGCTAGTTCTTCGTATTGAGGTTTTAAATATAAATTGGCGATGTACTGCCCAAAACTGCGTTCTACAAGTTCTTTAGTTTCTTCTAGAGTGTGAGTTTGCAGTAAATTCAACACCATGCCATAGGTGGGCGTAAACTGACTAACTAAGGGGTCGGCGGAAGCCGTTGCCAGATAAGCGGCTTCTTTTGCCCCTTCAAAGGGCGTTTGGACGGTGACGACATAGCCGCGCTTATCCATTCCCCTTCTGCCCGCTCTACCTGCCATTTGCAGGAATTCGGAAGCATTCAACAATCGATGTCCGCGATCGGTGCGTTTGGATAAACTCGAAATTACGGTTGTCCGAGCGGGCATATTGATTCCCGCCGCTAGAGTTTCGGTTGCAAATACAACTTTAATTAGCCCTTGCTGAAACAATTCTTCAACTAAGCCTTTCCATGCTGGTAATATTCCCGCATGATGAGCGGCAATACCGCGATATAAGGGCTGCACTTGTCCCAAACGTCCTGCGTCGGGGTTGCGCTGCAAAAATTCATCGATTTGCCACTTTAACTCGGCGGCTTCTGAAGGATTAACTAATGTTAGCGTTCCCAAGTCTTCTACAGCTTTATCGCAACCCCGACGACTGAACATAAAGTAGATAGCTGGGAGCATATCTCTAGAACTCAACTGATTGAGAATGTAGATTATGCTTGGTGCTTCGGGTCTTATACCATTACGTCGCGCATCTTTAGCCTTTTGAGCGTCAAGGCTACCGCGTTTTGGGCGGAGGCGGGGGTTAATTTTGCCGTTTTCGAGTAAAGGAAATAACCCTTTAGGATTGCAAAACTTAAACTCTAATGGTACGGGGCGAAAGTCTGAATAAATTAGTTGGGTAGGCCCGTGAACTGTATTAATCCAGTCGGTAAGTTGGTCGCTGTTGGCAACGGTAGCAGAAAGGGCGACTAATTGAATTTCTTTGGGACAGTAAATAATTGATTCTTCCCAAACCGTACCGCGCTGGCGATCGTTCATGTAATGACATTCATCTAAAACTACCGCTTCTACGCCCTGCATTGATGTACCTACTTCACCGATAGGCGTACCGTAGAGCATATTGCGGAAAATCTCTGTTGTCATGACAAGAATTGGCGCTTCCCGATTAATCGAAACATCTCCCGTCAATAAACCTACTTTGTCCGCACCAAAAACTGTGCGAAAATCGCGCAATTTTTGGTTAGATAGAGCTTTGAGGGGTGTAGTATAAAATACTCGCTTTCTTTGGGCTAGAGCGCGATAAATAGCATATTCGCCAATTAATGTTTTGCCCGAACCTGTAGGGGCGCATACAACTACCGACTTGTCAGCATTTAAAGCCGCGATCGCTTGAAGTTGAAATTCATCTAGTTCAAACGGAAATATTTTTTTTAAGTCCAATTCGGGCAAGGTATGGGAAACGTCCACTGTTAGTTAGGCGAGGGGCAATAAATTTTGCAATGCGTGCCAAAGCGTCTTGGTCTACATTGATTGTAGGGCAATTTATTTGATTAGATATTTCCGGCACTTGCTGGAGGGTCAACTACCTAGTTCGAGCGATCGCTTTGTTGCTGCTTGCACCGCTTGAATCAATGCCGATCGCAGTCCGCCCCTTTCGAGTTCGGCAACTCCCGCAATTGTCGTTCCTCCAGGACTTGTAACGCGATCTTTAAGTTCGGCGGGGTGAATTTTCGTTGTTTGCAATAATTCTACCGTACCTTTAATTGTTGCTAAAGTTAGTTGCATGGCAATTTCTCTAGGCAAGCCCGATTTTACGCCCCCATCGGCTAAAGCTTCAACGATTATCGCCGCGTAAGCTGGCCCTGACCCCGATAATCCTGTCACCGCATCCATTAAGTTTTCTGCTACTTCTACTACTTCGCCAACGGACGCGAATAATTTTTTAGCTATTTGGCGATCGCGATCGGTGGTATGAGATCCCATCGAAAGGGCGGTGATGCCTGCGCCTACTGTAGCTGGCGTGTTGGGCATGGCTCTAACTATCGGTAGTTGCGGTAAAGCTGATTCTAATTGACTTAGCTTAACTCCTGCCAAAATTGAGATTATTAATGGCTTTGAAGTGCTGTTAGCCAAAGTTTGATTTAATACGCTGGCAACTTCTGTAAATATTTGGGGTTTAATCGCCAGCAAAATTGTTGAGGCGCGATCGGCTACAGCTTGGTTTTCGGCGGTTACTTGCACGCCATAGCGATCGGCTAAATGTTGGCGGCGTGTCGGTTGCACTTCGCTAACTATAACTTCTTGGGGCTGATAAATTTGCTCAACGATTAAGCGGGATAACAGCGCCTCGCCCATTACCCCGCCACCTATTAAACCAAGCTTGCATTCGAGCAACGAAATTATCCTTTTACGAGCAGTAGTTATTTTCACCTGCTTTGGACAGGACAAACATTAGTATAAGGGACTGATTGCCCCTCCTGCTAACAACTATTAGCTAGACTGGGCTATCCGGGTAGATTCCGGTGTCCAAGCTGGAGTTGGGGTTGTGCTGCGTCCCGTGCGTACTTGCGCTTGTACCGCTTCGTGGATGTTGCCAGACTGAGTCGTAACTTGAACGCAAATTGGCGTGAACAAAAATATACTTTCCCCTACACGCTCTTGATGACCGTCGATCGCATAAGTTCCGCCCGCAACAAAGTCTACGGCTCTTTGTGCCTGGTCTGGATCTAACATGGTGAGATTGAGAACTACGGATTTGCGATCGCGCAATGCTTGAATTGCTTGGGGCATTTCTTCAAAGGAGCGCGGTTCCATTACGATTACTTCATAGGTGCTGTTGTTTGTTCCTGGCATACCAATCACGTTATTTAGTGGTGTACCCATTTCGGCGCTGTCTGGGGCAACGGAAATTCTTTCACGCATCCGCCGCCGCCCGTTGCGTTCTTCTTCGGGCATGGATTGAACCTGCTCTTGCTGGTACATATTGCGGTAGCCATCCCCATTATCTTCAAGCTCATCATATTCATACTCGATAGGGTCGTTCAAACCCACAAATTCTCGCAACTTTGAAAAAATATTGTTCACTGTTTATTTCCCTCCTGACGATTCACACCTTTAGTTAACTTGTAAAAGCAAGTTTTATCAAGTGCCATAGGACAAATCCCAAAATAGACACTTTAAATTTTCTGCGGATAAATACCTTTTTCGGCAGTTGATGAATTTATTAAGATTAATAACCCATGTTAGTAATTAACGCAACCATTAATTCGATAAATCTTTTTGTACTACCGGACGTTCACCAAACAAAATTCTGCCCAAACGTACCATTGTCGAACCTGATGCGATCGCGATTTGGTAGTCGTCCGACATTCCCATAGATAGCTGCTGCATTTGCTGCAAATTCGCCCAATTTTTAGCTTGAATTTCTTTAAGCAGAGCGTAAGTGCGATCGAACACGCTTTTTGTTTGACTTTCATCTAATCCCACCGGGGGAATTGTCATTAACCCGCAAATCACCAAATTATTACAGCGATCTAATTGGGGTAAATCTACCCATAGTTGCGGTACAGTCCACCCGGTTTTCTGAGGCTCGTTTTCTATTTTCACTTGCAAGCACACTTGAGGTTTGCGCTGATTTTCTTGGGCAAGTTTATCTAATTGCTGTGCTAATTTTAGACTATCTACTGAGTGAATCCACTGAAATAGTTCTATTGCTTTTTTCGCTTTATTACTTTGCAATCTGCCAATAAAGTGCCAGGTAATATTAGTTAAGTCTGCTAGTTGTAGTTGCTTGGCTTGAGCTTCTTGAATGCGACTTTCGCCAAAATCCCGAATTCCAGCAGCGTAAGCCTCGCGCATTGCCTCTACAGATACTTGCTTTGTGACGGCGATTAACTTGACTGAATCGGGCGGAAAACTTTGACGAATTTGATTAATCCGTTCGGCGATCGTCAGACTCATTGGAAGGTGCTTTGGAGAATTTTTTGTAATTGTTCGTACTCTGGATATTGCCCGCTACGGCGCAGCAGGCGCAAGCGAGTTTCTAAAAGTAGACGAGCTTGCGATCGGCTGACAGATTCAAATTTCATGCCCCCTCCAGAGGGTTCGTGGGTTACTAAAAAAAATAAGCGTTGAGCATAGAGAGTCGTAAATAGCTCTTGCTGTTGCTCAAGTATGCAAACTCTAGAAAGTAGACCAAATGTTGGATGAGTTAAATAGTTTTCTGTATTCATCAAATCTTGACGCAGGTAGCACCAACTTTCCTCTAAAGAATCGGGCAGATTAAGCCGATAATAGCTCGATCTGGTAGCAAAAGGAAAATAAAAGTTGAGATATTATTTAGGTTAAAGCTGCAAGCTGTGCTTGGGCTTTAAGCAAAGATTCGTACCATTCAGTTTCGGGATCGCTATCGGCGACAATTCCAGCGCCTACTTGAGCCCATACACAGTTAGCACTGGGACTTGGAGTGACAAGTAAAGTGCGAATTAAAATATTTAAGTCTAAGTTACCTCGCCAGTCGAGATAACCGCACGAGCCATAAAACAAGCTGCGACGCAGGGGTTCTAGTTCTTCAATAATTTCCATACAACGGACTTTAGGACAACCAGAAATCGTCCCGCCAGGAAACATGGCGCGAATTAGTTCAATAGGGGAGACTTGGGGCGGTAAAACTCCGCTTACGTTACTTACTAGGTGCATGACGTGGCTGTAGCGTTCTATGACGAGTAATTCATCGACTTTGACCGATCCCCACTGACAAACTCGCCCCAAGTCATTGCGTTCGAGGTCTAATAACATAATATGTTCGGACTTTTCTTTGGCATTTGCCATTAATTCTCGTGCTAGTTGGTTATCTTGTTCGGTAGTTGCTCCGCGCGATCGCGTTCCGGCAATGGGTCTTGTTTGAGCAATCCTATTGTGTAGTTGTACCAGTCGTTCGGGAGAGCAGCTAATTACTTGACCCCAGGGACTCCGCCAATAGCTTGCAAAGGGTGAAGGATTAATTTGCTGTAAGGTGCGGTATATTTCCCAACTATCGGCGGTTGTTTGAGTAGCAAATCGCACAGATAAATTAGCCTGAAAAATATCCCCAGCTTGAATATATTGTTTAGCTCGTCTGACGGCGGCTTCATAGTCGCTTTGTGCTGTTAAAAAACGAATAGGAGAAGTTCGGGAAGCAAAAGGCAGTGGGGAAGCAGGAGATGATTTTAGTTGATGTGCAAGAGTATCTAATTGACTAATATTTGGCGCAGCTAACCAGATAATTTGCTCTACATGATCTAATACGGCAAAAGAGTCTGGTTGATACCAATAGGCGACGGGAAAGGGCAAACTATCAGTTCTCCGCACGGGCAATTTTTCGATTTCCCAAGCTGCATCGTAACCCAGCCAACCCAACCAACCGCCTGTAAATGGTAGTTCGCTGGGACAGTCGTTAAGGGTTTGGGCTAAAGATTGGTTGAGGAGTTGCTCTAAAAACGCAAAAATCTTCCCGATTGATGGTGTCCCCATTTGCAGACATCCATTGACGATGCGGGGAGAACCAGCACAAATTGAATATCTAGCCAGGGGAGTACGATCGCCTTTTATGGGTAAGGGGCTTTCTAAGAGGGTAGAAATTTCCGCATTGCCAAATAAAGCAGCAAAAATCTCCGCACCAGTGCGATTTTCTAAAGGTAGCGACTTCCAGTACCAACTCTGTTGCATTTACGTTTGTTTGCTAAACGAGCAGATAAATTTGAGTGATGAGCGGGACGTTTTGAGGATAAGGGAATATATTTGGATAGCTGGCATCAAAAGCGATCGCATTTAATGCTAATAACTTTCTAGCAGACAAGAGCAACGCGGCAATTATGCCTGATGGAAGTATATATAGATAATGCTTGGGCGATCGCAGTTCTGCAAAAATTAAGCCGTACACGATCGAAAGTGTACGGCTCAAAGCATTTTAATAGACTACTTGCAAAAGGCTAAAAATTTTTCTTTAGTTGACCCCGTTCGACTTTAGCTATAAGCAAGCGGGTTTTAACCTTAGGCGAACTATACTTCAACGATGAGACTTGCTCTTTTTGACCCTAGGCGAACTAGGCGGGCTGAAGCCACAAGGTCTGATATTGAGTTTTCAGCTTTTAATTTTGAGATGATGTTGTAGTTGTGGCATACTCTCGCGCTGGAGTGACAACTTTAGCTGGCGGCTGCTTGGGTTTATTGCGATCGTAATTGTTAGTCAGGTATTTATTGATAACTTTGTCGGTGGTGACGAAGATTTTACGGATACCTCTTTTCCATAGAGAATTGCTTTTTCCAAAAGAAAGTCGCGTTACCAATGGTTCAATCAGCGTCATGTTTCGCCGCCAACCCAAACGCTTGTACTTATTTTTGAAATAATCGTCTTCGGTGAGATCCCATTTAGCCTGTAAATTCTGCAAACTAGCTAGTTCCCAAGCATCGCTCCAACGCAGCATATAAAAAGCCATGTCGGACATCTCTAAAGGCGGCCCTGGTACATAGGTGATGAGGGAATCTGGTTCTAAATAAACTGTTCCACCGGCTTCAACTACAGTCATGCAAAAGTCTACGTGTTCTTTGGTATTCAGCATTCCTTCATCTAGTTGACCGATTTTTTCAAATATACTTGTTTGCACTAACATACAATGAAACTCGGCAAGCCCTGTTTCCCCGCGCTTTAGCCCGTCGCGCACGTCTGCAACTCGCCGCCCTTGTTTGTATATTTTCTCTACAATCCGTCGTCTGACGTTACCATTTTTGTTTTCTAATAGTACCCCCGATTCTCCTCCCGCACAGTGAACGATTTCATGGACGGGTGTACCTTGGCAAATTAATGGGCTGACTACTGTTGCGTTTGTTTCTTCCGCACAGTCTACGAGTTTTTTCAACCAACCTGGTGTCACTTCTACGTCGTTATCGACAAAAACAACATACTTGGTTTTTACTTTAGCTAAACCAATGTTTCGGGCTTGATTGGGTGAAAGATAGTAATCTGTTCTAATTAGTTCAAACCCTTTTTCCCGCGCTGCTTGTTGTAAATAGCTTTTAATGTTTTCTGGCGAACCGCCATCTACATAGATAAGTTGAAACCCATACTCTGTGTGGTTGTAAATACTTTCAAGGGATTGGCAAGTATAATTAAAACGTTCTCTTGGCGAGACAACGATTGTAACTTGAGGGTTTGTGATTGATGACTCCATTATTTTCTCCTAATGAATTTAAACGAAATTACTTTTGTAGACTATTTGCAGTTGGCAAAAAATTTAGTTAATTAGTTTGAGATGCAGATTGATTTGGGCTTATAATTCAATTTTTAGTCATAACTTGCTGATAAATTTCGACTAAGCGATCGTTAAGCTGGTTATTGTCATAGTGTTTTTCTACATAAGTTCGTCCAGCTTGACCCATACTTTCCCAATTTGAAGGATGTTCTATTAGCCACGTTAGTTTTTCAGCTAAAGCATCTACATCTTTTTCTGGGACTAAAAAGCCGGAAACTCCATCTTCAATAAGTTCGGGTATACCGCCGTGTAAAGTGCCAATTACGGGCATTCCCATTGCCATTGCTTCTTTTAATGTATTGACTGGGGCATCTTGATTGCCATCTGCGGCGGTTACACTTGTAGCCATGAAGATAGAAGATTGACTGAGAATTTTTACAATTTCTTGCTGCTTTTTCCAGCCTAAGAGTTTTACTTGTTCGTTTACTCCCAATTCGTCTATTAATTGCTGCAATTGTTCCTTTAAAGGGCCATCGCCGATAATATTGTATTCAATGTTCTTATTGTGTTCGGTAAGCTTGGCAACAGCACGGATGCAGTATTCTATGCCTTTTTTTTCTACCAACCGCCCAGTTGTGGCAATCTTTACTAAGCCGTTTGCTGGTAGAGTTCGGGGCTTATAAACAAATTTACTGCAATCTATACCCGATCCTAATACTGTTAGTTTATGGCGATCGCACCCAAGTTTGAGTAATCTATCTTTAAAGTAGTTGCAGTTAGTTAGAAAAAAATCTCCAGTAGCAAATAGTTTATCGTAAACATTTTCTCCTTGTTGTTGAATAACTTCGCTAATGTCATAACCGCGAAATGACGTAACTAACTTACCTTCAATCGCCCCCAGGTCGCGCAGTACCATCATCATCTGTGCTAATGTACCAAACTGACAGTGAATAATGTCATAAGGTTCTTTACCTATTAAAGACTTTGATTTGTACAACAGTCTTAAAGAAACTGCTTGAGTGCCATACTTGATAAAGTTGAAACTTCGCAACCACACCAAAGGCACTTGATAGAAATTGGCTGATAAAGCTATACCTTTAAGCAGACGAAGTAAAAAATTTTTGGGAATTTTAGGCACGTAGTAAGTGCAATCGAGTAAATTGTATTTTTCTACATCTGGATGCACTTTAGTTGTGTCTCCCTCTGCACCATCTTCGATTGCATAAATGTCAACAGCAAGTCCACGTTCGATTAAACCTACAATTTGATTTAGTATAAACGTTTCCGATAAAACTGGAAAACTTGCGACAACAAAAGCAACTCTCATAAATTTCTATTAATAATTAATTTTAACAATTTATTTTTAAATCCTTTATCATCTCCTTACTACTTTATTGTTATTAGTATAGATTTTCCCACTGTAGCTTACTATCTTTGTTTTTTCAGCCGATTTTAAACTCTTTAACTATATTAGTAATTCTATAAAGATTTAGCAAAGATACACTTTAAATACAGAAAATGCAGATATATGACTTAAATTTATAAGCAATAGTATACAATAATAGGCTGTAATCAGTTAGCTCTAACAGACAAAAATAGATTTGCATATGTATCGAAAGATATAAAAAACAAGATTGAATCTTGGTTAAGTAATAGTTAAGAATCGGTCCATAAGTTAAATTAAAAATTTATAAATTCTGCTTTCTATTTCACTATTTATAACTTCATAGCTATAAATATGTAATAGGTCAGTTAATAACTATGAAAGTAAAGTGCTAATATTCAGTCAAACATTGTTGAGTTTTTATAAAATCAGCTAAAAAATTCTATGCCGACGGTTTCAGTAATTATTCCTACTTACAATTCCATAACTTACTTACAAACAACAATAGAAAGCGTTCTTAACCAGACTTTCACTGATTTTGAGGTAATAATTATTGATGATGGAAGTTCGGATAATACGCAAGAGTGGATTAGTAAACTTGAAGACTCACGAATAAAAACAGTATTTCAAACTAATCAAGGTGTAGCTGTAGCCCGAAACGTTGGGATTGCTCTTGCTTCAGGAGATTACATAGCTTTTTTAGACAGTGACGATTTGTGGAAGCCAACAAAACTAGAAAAACAAGTGCAGTGCTTAAAAGCAAATCTCGATGTGGGTTTAGTTAATACTTGGATCGATAATATAGACGAACAAGGAAATTATTTAGCTACTGTACCTGCGCCAGAAGCGGAGGGCAACGTCTGGAATCAGATAATCGAAGAAAATTTAATTTTATGCGGTAGCGTCCCGATGATTCGTCGTTGTTGCTTTGAATCTGCCGGGGAATTTGACTCTAGTTTACTTTCGGCAGAAGATTGGGATATGTGGATTCGGATTGCGGCAAATTGTTCTTTTGCTTTAATTAGAGAACCTTTAGTTTCCTACCGCCAGCATCTACAAAGCAAGTCCAATAACCTAGAAAAACATTTATTGCATAGACTCAGAACAATTGATAAGACGTTTGAATCCGTTCCTTTGTCATTACAACACCTAAAAGATCGAGCCTATGGGCGTGCGTATTTAGCAATAGCCTGGAAACCTCTGCTGCAAAAAGATTATAAAAAAGCGAATGCCTATCGCAAACAGTCGCTAATCTACTTTCCAGAGTTACGCAACAGCGCTAACTACAAGCGATTGACTTTACTAACCTGGGCAAAACAATTGTTGGGCGATGAAATTTACACCTTTTTAAAAAGATCGATACAGCAAGTTTTTTTTATGAAGGTAAAGGAAAAAAGCTCTTGTCTCTCCCCTTCCGCGCCAAGTTTGTCCGAGACGGAGAGCGCGAATTAGTCGGCTAAGACTGTCCGTAGCCAATTAATTGCAGTGGAATTAACCGCGCGATCCAAAATATAACTAGAAAAGCGATCGCAATTCCATCAATTGTCTTTAACCGTAACTGCTGCCATTGGACGCGATGCCGATTTGGGCTAGTAAAACCCCGCACTGTCATTGCATTTGCCATTTGCTCGGCTCTTAATAACAAGTTTTCTAGCAATCGCTCGGCGACTAGCATCCATACTCTAATTGCTCCTTTGAAACCGAGCTTTTTCCAATTAATGGCGCGGGTATTGATCGAGCGAATGAGGTTTTGGACTTCTTCTAAAACCAAAGGAATAAACCGCAGCGATAAAGTCAAAGTTAGAGCAATTTCAGTTACCGGGACGTTGAAGCGGCGCAAAGGACGCATTAAACTTTCAATTCCGGCAGTAACTTCCTCTGGAGCAGTTGTCAGCAGGTAGAGGTTGCTGCTGTAAATTAAGGTAAATATAATTGTACTGACGCGGATTGCCAAATCGAGCGATCGCCGAGTGATGGTAAAGCGATTGATTTGGAATAATACATATTGATAGTCAGAAGCAAAAGAAAAGCTAGGATCTGCTTCTGGCAGGCGGGGTTGATACTTGACATTAAACGAGTCTGGGACAAAAGCACCTAAAAGAAATATAAAGCTAGATAGCATCAACAGCCAGCCCATTTGTTGCCGCCAAGCTCGAAGCGGGATTTTTGCCGTGAGAGTAATTGCGATTAGCATTAATACTAAAGCAATGCGCCAAGGCGAACTAGCTAAAATAGGTGCAGCCAAAAAGCTCAATAGCCAAATTAGTTTTACTCTCGGATCGAGCTTATGCAGCCAAGTAATTGGTTGTTCTAAATATAGCCCTAGGGGAAGATTTCGCAGTAAATCCATTGGTTAGCGGTCAACTTGTCAACTTGGAGCGCGATCGCTTTAAAAGCGAAGACGATGAGGTAAAACTTTTTTATGGCAAACTATTACCACATTTAAACGCGAGTAGCCCGATTAGAGTTAGCACCAGTGCTTTCGACATCGCGGACTTTTTTGCTGCGCCAAAATAAGCGGATGGGAGTACCAATAAAGCCTAGTTGCTGGCGAAATTGTTTTTCGATATAACGCTTGTAGTTTTCTGGAAAGCGCGCAGCATCATTAACAAATAATGCGATCGCGGGTGGTTGGGTACTAACTTGCGTACCGTAATAAAGTTTACCTTGACGACCTTGGCGGGTAGTGGGTGGTGTATGCCAGCGTACAGCTTCTTCTAGCACTTCATTAATTACGGAGGTACTAACGCGGCGTTTGTGGGCGGCGGCGGCGGTGTCTGCTAACTCTAGGATTTTTTCTACGCGCTGTCCTGTTTGGGCGCTAACAAAAATCATTTCTGCCCATTCAATAAAATACAGTCGTTCCTTGAGAGTTTTTTCATAGTCGTAAATAGTAAAGGAGTCTTTTTCTACCGCATCCCATTTATTCACTACAACTACACAAGAACGCCCTTCTTCTTCAATTCTGGCTACTAATTTTTGATCTTGTTCTGTTACGCCATCCACCGCATCTAATACAAGCAAAACGACATCCGCGCGGCGAATTGCTTTAAAGGCGCGATTGATACCAAAAAATTCTGCTCCGTATTCAACGTTTTTTTTGCGGCGAATCCCCGCCGTATCAATTAAACGGTAAGTTTTGCCATCGCGTTCGATGACAGTATCGATCGCATCGCGGGTAGTACCAGAAATCGGACTGACGATCGCGCGATTTTCACCTACAAAGGCATTTAGCAAGCTAGATTTACCTACATTTGGTCGCCCGACGATCGCAATTTTTACTTCTTCAGTTTCGAGCAGTTCGTCCGTAGGAGGTAAGTGGGCAATTAATGCGTCTAATAATTCTCCCGTACCATTGCCATGAATCCCTGACATGGGGAAAGGTTCGCCTAAGCCCAATTCCCAAAACTGCGCTGCTTGCATCAAACCTAGTTCTGGAGATTCGCATTTATTGACGGCTAGAAGCACCGGGACGCTTTGTTGTCTTAGCCATTGGGCAATTTCTTCATCGGCGGCACAAATCCCTGCTTGACCATCGACAATAAATATTGCCGCACTAGCTTCTTTGAGGGCGAGAGTTGCTTGTTCGCGGATCATGGGTAAAAATTCGGTGTCGTCGTCAAATACTAATCCGCCCGTATCGACAACCACAAAATCGCGATCGCCCCAGTAGGCATTAAGGTAAGTGCGATCGCGCGTTATGCCTGGTTCATCGTACACAATAGCCGCATTCGTCCCTGCCAGACGATTTACTATTGTAGATTTGCCCACATTGGGACGACCGATAATTGCGACTATTGGTAGAGACATAAAAATATATAGAGGCTGCAAAAAATGCTTTAGTGTTTATATTTTAGCTGTCTATTTGGTGCGGTAGTTAAATTTGATATGCTGATCTAGAGCAACTAACTGTAAAAACTATGCCTGCAATCTCAATTCCTACTTTTCCTTTAACGGCGGTAGTGGGTCAAGAAGCCATAAAATTAGCTTTATTGCTAGTAGCTGTAGACCCAGGATTGGGAGGAATTGCGATTTCTGGTAGGCGCGGTACGGCTAAATCAGTTATGGCGCGCGCGCTTCACGCTTTATTACCACCAATCGAGGTAGTTACAGGCAGCATATTTAATGAAGAACCAAAATTAGATAGCACTGAGACAAAAGTAATTCCCGCTCCTTTTGTACAAATTCCCCTCGGTATTACGGAAGATCGCTTACTTGGCTCAGTTGATGTAGAAAAATCGGTAAAAACTGGAGGATCAGTTTTTCAGCCGGGATTACTCGCCGAGGCGCACCGGGGAGTTTTGTATGTGGACGAGATTAATTTATTAGACGACCAAATTAGCAATCAGTTGTTAACGGTTTTAAGTGAAGGGCGCAACTTTATCGAACGCGAAGGTATTAGTTTCGAGCATCCTTGCAAACCTTTATTTGTGGCTACTTACAATCCTGAAGAAGGTGCTTTAAGAGAGCATTTGCTCGATCGCATTGCAATTACTTTAAGCGCCGATGCTATTTTAGGTTTAGATCAAAGAGTCCAAGCGGTAGACCAAGTTATTCAATACTCTGCTTCTCCTCAAGAGTTTTTACAGCAGTACGACGAAGACTTAGACAATCTCAAAACGCAAATTATTTTGGCGCGGGAATGGCTCAAAGATGTCACTATTAGCCACGAACAAATTATTTATTTAGTGGATGAAGCAATCCGCGCCGGAGTTCAAGGACATAGAGCCGAATTATTTGCAGCTAAAGTAGCTAAAGCGGCGGCGGCGATTGATGGGCGCAATAAAGTAAACGCCGAAGATTTGCGCCGAGGGGTGGAACTTGCGATCGTTCCTAGAGCTACAACTATTCAAACGCCGCCAGAGGAAGCGCCACCCCCGCCGCCACCACCTCCCCAAAATCGGGAAGAATCTCAGCAAGAGCAAGAGGAGCAAGAAGAACCCGAAGAACCTAAAGAAGAAGAAACAAGTATTCCCGAAGAATTTGTGTTTGATGCGGAAGGGGTTATTCTTGACCCCAGCGTGTTGTATTTTGCTCAAATGGCGCAAAGGCGAGGCAAGTCTGGCGCTCGGAGTGTGATTTTTTCTGACGATCGCGGACGCTATATTAAACCAATGTTGCCTAAAGGTACGGTGCGCCGCATTGCTGTAGATGCAACGCTACGAGCGGCTGCACCCTACCAAAAAGCCCGCCGCGAACGTCAACCCCACAAAAAAGTAGTAGTCGAACAATCCGATGTGCGCGTCAAACGCTTAGTTCGTAAAGCTGGAGCGTTAATTGTTTTTGTTGTGGACGCTTCTGGTTCTATGGCGTTAAATCGGATGCAGTCAGCAAAAGGTGCGGTTTTGCGCCTGTTAACTGAAGCTTACGAAAACCGCGATCAAATATCCTTAATTCCCTTTCGCGGCGAACAAGCAGAAGTATTACTACCCCCAACTCGTTCGATTTCCGCCGCCAAAAAGCGCCTAGAAAGGATGCCTTGCGGTGGCGGCTCTCCCCTAGCACACGGCTTAACTCAGGCAGTTAGAGTCGGCACTAATGCCCAAATGAGCGGCGATATTGGGCAGGTGGTAATTGTCGCAATTACCGATGGACGGGGGAATATTTCTTTGTCGCGCAGTTTGGGAGAACCCCTTGCTGAAGGTGAAAAGCCCGATATTAAAGGAGAATTGCTCAATATTGCGGCAAGAATTCGCGCTTTAGGGATGCAGTTATTGGTGATTGATACGGAAAATAAGTTTATTTCTACGGGGTTTGCTAAAGAATTAGCGGCAACTTCGGGGGGAAAGTATTACCATTTACCAAAAGCCACCGATAGCGCGATCGCTTCTGTCACTAAAGGAGCTATAACAGATTTGCGATCGCGTTAAATTTCTATTGTGTGCTTTGATTTTATCTAACTCTAGAAAACTCAAACAATATTACGATCAGTTTTTTAATTAAAAATTAATAGAGTATGCAAATTTTATCTTTTTAATCTTGTAATTCACAGGATAAATTTGTAAGCTTTCTTTCTACAGCAGATGCCCAAAAAATCTCGCTGCCTTTGTTTCTAAAAATTTCTCGATGATGGGTTTCGCAGTTTATTAGTAAAAAAGCTAAAAAATCTGCTATTTGCCCAGCAACCCAATCGGAATCTCTGCCAAACATCGTAAAATCAAACTGACCTCGAAACAAAAGATGTAGCTGTTCGGGATCTCGATTCAATTTGTACCATATCCAAATTTGATGGGTATAATTTGGTTGAAAGCAGTAAGGTTTAGCTCCCTCACTGGCAATATATCTGAGATGTTCGCATTTAAGTATGTGCCGAGCAGTGCGACGAGCGCAAGGTAAAAAACCGTCATAGAAACGAATATTTCTGCCACTCACAGGTAGATGAGAAAATTGCTGGTGGGGATCGATTGCAGCTACTTTTGTCTTAAAGATTTGACCGACATCTGTTTGTAATGTATCCCATATTTTTTTCATCTTTATTTCATACCTGCTTTAGATATTATTTTTTGCTAGTATCGAAAGCAATGTTAGATTTTGGTCAAGTTTAAAAGCAGCATCAAAAATTTGATAATTTGTGTTTTTATTTTCTTCAAGCATCTCTTAGTAATTAAATAGTATTACCTCCTAATATTTGGTTGATTTGGGCTGTTTTATCGTTAGTTGAAACTTGAACATCAATACTTACTGCCAGATATCAAAGGGAACTAATATGTTCTCGGTAATTCTGGCGCGGACTGGTTGACTGACATAACGAGCATGATTGAGACAATCTACTAATAGCTTATTGGCATAGTAGTATTGCTTCAATACTTGCTTTTGATGCTTACTAAACTGACAATTTTTTAGCTCTTGGGTATAAGCGTGTAAATGAGCGGTGTTTAACCCAATGTCGTAAGCAAAATCATTATCTAACGTTAATGCAAAGTTAAAATCAAGATTGAGAATAAATTCTAAAGATAAGGCGCGAAAGGCTGAAGACTTGTAAGGTGCTTTTATTTCTAAAGCTTTTTGCGTGTTCCAGTTGAGAAAATGAACTAATATTTCGTCTTTAGCAACTAACGCATTGACTCGCTGTTCGAGGGATTTGAGTAAATAATCTGCATTCCGCACCATCCCAGCTATTAATAAAAATACTTCGCGCCAGGGATTTTCAGTTAAATGATTGACTAAGTTTTGTAGGGCTTTTTCTAGTTGTTGGGGTGTTGGACTATTGACGATTTCTCTAGCTGTAAAATACTCATGCAAAGCTAAGTCGGAAAATGAGTAAATACCTTTTGATTGTTGCACAATTATACCATGCTGTGCTTCGATTGCTTTTAGTACGGCTTTGCTATTGAGTTGATTTTCTTGAAAGTCAGTACTGGCATGGGGTAAATTAATAATGTAATCGCCAATATATTCTTCTACAACTTGTTGAGTAAAGAAGTAGTCGCCATTAGTGAAAGTTTTTAAAGCGATATAACTCAACAAATCTTGCTTACTTTGCAAAGACATTTTTTTATAGAGATCGCTTTTTTCCGTATCGTAGTTACTATCCCACTGCTTTAGTAATATTTCTACTCCATCGCTGTAAAACTGCGAGTTATTTAAGGGAAATTCTGAAGTTTCCTCAAATACTAAATCCAGCATTGTCAGCAATAGTGAATTTGTGTTGTTTTGCTTGATACTTTCACGTTTGCTGTTTTTTTCGGCTTTAGCTAGTTTTTTAGACTCTACCCATCTATGAGTAAAGTTAGTAATATAAATTTTGTCTATTGTCATTAACTTGGAAACATTTAATTCTAAGGTGTTAGCTATATTTTTCATAATAAAAAAAATTATAATTTGGCGTTCAATTAATAACTGAAAACTGATATTTAAGCTCTTGTTTGCATCATTTGAGGTTGAAGTAAAGAGACTAACTGCTCTTTTCCCCTTTGCAAGTATCTAGTTACTGTCATTGGGCTAATACCAATTCTTTTAGCTGCTTCTTTGCGCGACAATTCTTTAAGAAATACAAATTCAACGGCGGTTCTTGTATGTTCTTCTAATTGACTCAGCGCCCCTTGTAGTTGTTCCCGATCTTCAGCTTGCTGCTGCATATTAGTAGCTTGAGAATCCGGTAAAATTTCCCCTAAAGTAATCGGACAATCAATATTTTGTACAATAGTACTGTCTAAACTTAAAGCCATGCGATTTTGAGCCGCTAAGTTGCTGTCGTACCATTCTTGAATAGAAACATTAAGATGACGAGCAAGTTCTGTATCTGTAGGACAACGACCTAATGTTATTGTTAATTCTTTGCGAATTTTTTGCCCTTGATTGTAAACTTCTTGCCAACGCCGGGGAATTTTTACAAGTCCAGAGCGATCGCGCAAAAAGTGCATAATTTCACCGCGAATATAAGGTACGGCAAAAGAACTAAAAGCATAACCTTGTTTGGGATTAAAACGCTCGATGGCATGAATCAAACCAAAGTACCCAATTTGCTCTAAGTCTTCGTAAGGTTCGGTGCATTGATGGCTAAATTGATGAGCAATTTTGCGGACTAAACCTGTATGCAAATTTACTAATTTGTTGCGAAGTTTGATAGAGGGATTTTGATAATATGCAACTAATAATTCTATGCCATCGGACTTGATACAAGATTGAGTTGCCGCCATAGGAATCCTACTTTAATTAATAATCTCTTTTACCTAGTAATAGTTGAGGAAACCGTTGTTTAAACTTTCCTCAAATCGCTGAGATTATTGTCCGTAGAATAGAGGAAACAAACCATCGTTGTTTTACTGAAATTCCTAAGAGGATTGCTGGCTATACTGCCATTTCTACGTATATTCTCTGATTAATTGAATAAATCGTTAAGTTAAATTAGATAAGTTCGCGCCGTCGGCAAATAGAAAAAGAACTCGCTAGAGCCGAGAAAAGATTAATTTTTAGCTTGGTTGCTAGGCTCAAAACCTCTAATGGCGCGGAAAACTCCCCGCTCTAAGTTTGCACTACGAGCTTTAAGTAAATCTAACGTCCGTACCAAGCTATAGGTAAAATAGACAATGCACGTATATGTACATAAAAGCGCGATCGCTATGGACATTTTAGATATCAAGCGCGAAGTTGCCACGTTGTCTAGCCGCCTGGGTAAAACTCAGGACTATCTTTGACATCCCTGCACTAAACGCCAAAATTCAGGACTTAGAACAACTAGCCTCGCAACCAGAATTTTGGGAAAACCGAGAAGCGGCGCAAAAGACCTTACAAGAGCTTGACAGCCTCAAAGACCACTACAGGCAATACCACCAATGGCAAGCTAGTTTAGAAGATGCCAAGGCGGTGATAGAGCTATTAGAACTAGAAAACGACGAAGCTTTGTGCGTGGAAGCCCAAGCCAACCTCCGCCACTTGGCGCGCGAACTCGACCAGTGGGAGTTGCAACAACTGCTATCGGGTACTTATGACGAAAAAGGTGCTGTTTTAACCATTAATGCGGGTGCGGGCGGTACGGATGCTCAAGATTGGGCGGAAATGCTGCTACGAATGTACACTCGTTGGGCAGAAACGCGCGGCTATAAAGTTCAGTTAGCAGAAATTTCCTCTGGAGAAGAAGCAGGGTTAAAATCAGCCACTATAGAGATTAGTGGGCGTTATGCCTACGGTTATTTGCGCTCGGAAAAAGGTACTCATCGCTTAGTGAGAATTTCGCCTTTTAATGCCAATGATAAGCGGCAAACAAGTTTTGCTGGCGTGGAGATCATGCCTTTGATTGATAGCACCGTCCAATTAGATATTCCCGAAAAAGACTTGGAAATTACAACAACTCGCGCGGGTGGTAAAGGCGGGCAAAACGTCAACAAAGTAGAAACCGCCGTCCGGATCGTCCACTTGCCTACAGGGGTTGCTGTGCGCTGTACCCAAGAACGAAGTCAACTGCAAAATAAAGAAAAAGCTCTAGCAATTTTGAAAGCCAAGCTATTAATTATTGCGGAGGAGCAACGCGCCCAAGAAATTGCTGAAATTCGCGGCGATATCGTAGAAGCTGCTTGGGGAAATCAAATTCGCAATTACGTATTCCACCCTTACCAGATGGTTAAAGATTTACGAACTAATGTGGAAACAACGGCGATTACGGATGTAATGAATGGGGAAATAGATTTATTTATCCAAGCGTACTTGCGCCAAGAAAATCAATTAGTCAATAACTAAACTAAACGTTCTGTTAAATTGATGAAGTAATCAGTAGTAGATTTATTGGCAATTTATGAGTACCTCAACACCCCAAAAACAAGAAACTTCCGCAGCTAAACCAAGTTATGTTAAGCTTGCCATGCGTAATATGGTACAAAAGCGAGGAACTTCGTTAAAGCATTTTGCTTTAACGGCGATCGCTTTATTAGCCGTACTGGTCGGACTTGCCTACCTAACGCGCTAAATGGAGAAAATGTGGAAGTAGAACTAAGCGTACAAGACAGCCGCCTTGAAGCGGAAGAACTTTTTGAGCTACAAGCCCATTCCAGCGTTTGGGAAACATGGTTTGAGTGCTGGATGGAAAACTTAAAATCTCAGTTACCTCTAGCAAATACTTACGAATTGAGTTTGCGCTTAACAGACGATGCTCAAATTCGCCTCCTCAACCATCAATACCGCCAGCAAGATAAACCTACAGATGTATTAGCTTTTGCAGCTTTAGAAGTGGATTTTCCGATTAATGAAGAAATGCGATCGCAGGCGCTATATCTTGGTGATATTGTTATCTCAGTAGATACTGCGAATCGCCAAGCTACAGAGCAGGGACACACTCTGCAAACAGAATTGGCATGGCTTGCAACTCACGGTCTACTTCATTTGTTGGGTTGGGATCATCCCGATGAAACTAGCCTATTGCAGATGCTAGACCAGCAAGCTGTTTTATTACAACTTATCGGCATGACTGTTAATGGCGAATACAATTATTTCAATTCCTAATCGGCATCAAAGCCCTAATTCTCCGCACCTGCTACAGGAGTAAGTTGCCCGTGACTGCAATCAAAACTGCTATAGCTATCCAATTAACTACTTTTTCTGTTGTCGTCTCTTGTCTATGTCTCAAAACCTTCCGACATCAACGCCCAGCCGACCAGAAAAGGTTGCTCCAACACGGGAATTATCGTGGCTTGTAGCTGCAAATCTATTTGTGAGCTTTAAATATGCTTGGTGTGGAATAACTTATGCTTTTCAAACTCAACGTAATTTTCGCATTCATGTAATGGTGGGAATTTTGGCAATGGGGTTAGCAATTTTTTTACACCTGCAACTATTGGAAATGGCAGTGATTGGGCTAACCAGTGGTTTAGTGTTAGTGATGGAGTTACTAAATACAGCTATAGAGTCCGTTGTCGATTTGACTGTTAAGCAGTCCTATCACGACTTAGCCAAAATAGCTAAAGACTGTGCGGCGGCGGCGGTTTTAGTCTCAGCAATGGTAGCGGTTTTAGTGGCGGGAGTTTTAATTATGCCGCCCTTAATTGTGGTAGTGCGGAGTCATTGGGGATAAAAAAAAGTCAGCAGTTTTTTACCTGCAATAAGGAGAAAATTGAGTTTTGATTATAGTTATTGATAACTACGATAGCTTTACTTATAACTTGGTGCAGTATTTGGGCGAATTAGGGACAGAATATCCCGTTGCTCAAGATATTCAAGTTTATCGTAACGACCAAATTTCTCTAGAGCAAATTCGCCAATTGCAGCCAGACGCAATAGTAATTTCTCCAGGGCCCGGTCGCCCGGACGATGCGGGGATTTCTTTAGAAATAATTCGTAAGCTGGGGCAGACTTTACCAATTTTGGGCGTTTGCTTGGGACACCAAAGCATCGGGCAAGTTTTTGGCGGGCAAATAGTTTCTGCTCCCGAATTAATGCACGGCAAAACGTCGCAAGTAAATCATACAGGGGTAGGAGTTTTTCGCGGTTTAGATAATCCCATGACCGCAACTCGGTATCATAGTTTAGTCATTGAGCCGCAAACTTGCCCGGAAGTATTAGAAGTTACGGCTTGGGTTGAAGATGGCACGATTATGGGAGTTAGACATCGCAACTATCCCCATATTGAAGGCGTGCAGTTTCACCCAGAAAGCGTATTGACTAATTTGGGCAAGCAACTGTTGCGAAACTTTTTGGCACAACTACAGTCGTCAAGAGGGTGAGGAAGAAATTGATGAAACGGCGACAAATACTAGGCTATGCTGGGGCGGGATTAGCAACAACTTTGTTTGCAAGTTTAAGCGCGACGGCGCAAAGCGGGGAATCGCTATCGGTTAAATGGTTAGGTCATACTTGTTTTTTGTTTAGCAGTGGCAAAACGCGAATTTTGGTGAATCCCTTTCGCACGATTGGTTGCACAGCAAAATACCGCGCTCCCAAGGTGGAAGCGGGTTTAGTGCTAATTAGCAGTCAGTTACTCGATGAAGGGGCGATACAAGGCTTGCCAGGTAAGCCTCAGTTAATCTACGAGCCTGGGGTTTATCGATTTAATGGCATTCAAGTCCAAGGAATTAATACCCTACACGATCGCGTTAATGGCAGAAGATTCGGCAATAATGTAGTATGGCGCTGGAAGCAAGCGGGAATTAATATTCTGCATTTGGGTGGTATCGCTTCTCCCATTACCTTAGAGCAAAAAATTCTCATGGGTCGTCCTGACGTGCTATTACTCCCCGTTGGCGGTGGTGTCAAAGCTTACAACCCAACGGAGGCAAAAGCGGCAATTCAACAGCTTAATCCGAAGTTAATAATTCCAACTCATTACAGCACGCAAGCGGCAGATAGCAGTAGTTGCGACCTTGTGGCGGTAGACCAATTTTTGGAACTAATGCAGGGTACGACCGTGCGCCGCGCCGATAGCGATACAGTTACAATTAGTGCTGGTAGTTTGCCTTCAAAAGACATGGCAATTCAGTTACTTAGTTATAAGTTCTAACAATTGCGATCGCATTTTTATAAAGACGTTTTAGTTAATTAACTAAAACGTCTTTTTTTGCATCAAACCAAGCCCACCTATAAGATTAAACCTCTTGTTTCTTTATTTGTCTGAGTAACCGATGTAATCCTTAAGTAATAAATGTATAAACTAAAACTTCCATTTGC
>JAPJOW010000234.1 GCA_030826005.1 Aliterella sp. RAGGC_92 | reverse complement strand
GCTTCCGCTACTTTAATTCCATCAATACCCGCCGACAGAATGCCACCCGCATACCCCGCCCCTTCACCCGCCGGATAAAGACCTTGAGTATTCACTGATTGATAGGTTTCTTGGCGTTTGATCCGAATTGGCGACGAAGTGCGCGTTTCTACCCCTGTCAAAATCGCATCGTTCATCGCAAAGCCTTTAATTTGTTTTTCAAAAGCTGGTAGTGCTTCGCGGATGGCAGAAATTGCATAATCTGGCAAACTTTGACTCAAATCACCTAAATGAACCCCCGGCGCGTAAGATGGCTGAACTGTACCTAATGTTGTAGAAGGGCGATTAGCAATAAAGTCACCTACTAACTGTCCGGGAGCATAATAAGTTTTACCCCCCAGTTCAAAAGCCCGTTCTTCTAAACGGCGTTGAAAGTCAATTCCAGCTAAGGGATGACCTGGATAATCCTCCGGCGTAATCCCCACAACGATCGCACTATTTGCATTTCGTTCGTTGCGAGAGTATTGGCTCATCCCATTAGTAACCACTCGTCCAGGTTCGGAGGCGGCGGCGACGACAAGTCCCCCCGGACACATACAAAAGCTATAAACAGAGCGCCCATTTTGGCAGTGATGAACCAGTTTGTAATCGGCTGCACCTAACAGCTTATGTCCAGCATTTCCCCCAAAACGAGCGACATCAATAATTGGTTGTGGATGTTCGACGCGAAAGCCAATGGAAAAAGGTTTAGGCTCAATATAAACTCCCCGCTCGAACAGCATTTGAAACGTATCGCGGGAACTATGTCCTACAGCTAAAACTACATGATTACTAGCTATATATTCTCCACTTGCAAGCACAACTCCCCGCACTTGTCCATTTTCAATATCAATATCTTTTACCCGACTTTGAAAACGGATTTCGCCGCCCAATGATTCAATAGTGGCGCGGAGGCTTTGAACTATTCCCACGAGTTTAAACGTACCGATATGAGGCTTATTTACATACAAAATTTCTGGGGAAGCGCCTGCATTAACAAATTCAGTTAGAACTTTGCGCCCATAATGCTGAGGATCTTTAACTTGACTGTAGAGCTTACCATCAGAAAATGTCCCCGCTCCACCTTCGCCAAATTGAGCGTTTGATTCTGGATTTAGACTTTCCTTGTTTTTCCAAAAAGCAAAAGTATCCACCGTGCGATCGCGTACTGCTTTTCCACGCTCTAAAAGAATCGGGCGAAAACCCATCTGTGCGAGTAACAAACCTGCAAACATTCCACAAGGCCCCGTGCCAATTACAATTGGTCTAGTTTCGTTAAAACTTGGAGCTTTTGCTACCAAACGATAGCTCATATCTGGCGAGACGGAAATATGCGGATCTTTTTTAAAGCGATCGCGAATCTCTTTCTCTTTAGTTGTTTCTACATCCAGAATATAAACAAGAGTAATTTCGCCTTTTTTACGAGCGTCGTAGCTACGCTTAAAAATTGTATAGCTAATTAACTCGGCGGGGGCGATTTGAAGCTTTTTGAGGATTGCAGTCTCGATCGCCTCTGGAGCATGATCGAGCGGCAGCTTCACTTCAGTTATTCGTAACATAGTCAATAAAATTGAAATTAATTTTTAAATTTGGGATTTTTTTCTAGCCTAATACAGATCGTATTTCATTAATTGGCAAGGCAACGCGCCGTTATAAACTGCTATCCGTTGAGATGATTTCAACCCTATAGACAAAGCTAATTCCTTGTTTCCGCTCAACACAAAAGCAGTCCAGCCTTTAAAGCGTTGTTTTAGTACGTCTCCTAAAAGTTTATAAAATGTCCCCAAATCGCTTTCTCTCCCCAGACGTTCGCCATAAGGGGGATTGCAAAATAATATTCCACTGTCGGCGGGAGCAACAACTTCGCTCAAGTCCATTTGCGAAAACCAAACGCGATCTAAAACTCCGCAGTTTGTCGCATTAGCGATCGCACTTTCAATTGCGTTTTCATCTTTGTCACTACCCCAAATTGCCGCCGGAAGAATAGCTTTTTGGCTATTTTTAGCTGATTCAATTAATTCTTCCAATAGTGACAAGTCAAAATCGAGCCAAGTTTCAAACCCAAAACGCTCGCGAAACAACCCCGGTGCAATATTAAGCGCCTTTAGACAAGCTTCTAATGGTAAAGTACCCGAACCACAAAGCGGATCGTAAAACATCTGTTCTGGTTGCCAACCAGACAACTGAATCAAAGCCGCCGCTAGAGATTCTTTTAAAGGCGCAGAACCCACCGCCGGACGATAACCCCGGCGGTGCAAACTATTTCCCGAACTATCAAGGCTAACGGTACAATTGTCGCGCTCGATATGCACGTTAATTCTCACGTCAGGGTCTTGAGTTTCTACATTCGACCTATCGCCAAACTGTTCTTGCTGCTGCTCTACAATGGCTTTTTTAACTTGCAGTGCTGTGAAATGAGTATGATTTAGGCGAGTACTTTTACCCGTAGCATTTACCGCCAAAGTTAAGTCTGGATTGAGATACTCCGACCAATCAATAGTTTGAATGCCATTGTAAAGATCCTGCGAGTCTGAACACGGAAACTCTTGCAACTTCACTAAGATCCGAAATGGTAGCCTCGCCCACAAATTGACGCGATAAAGCGTAGTGAGATCGCCTTTAAAAGACGCACCGCAAAATCCTGGCTCTACGTCATGAGCGCCTAATTGCTCCAATTCCTGCGCCACCAGGGTTTCTAAGCCCCTAGCAACGGTTGCAAAATACTGTCTCATAGTCACTAATATTAAGATGTCTTTTTGGAAGTGCGAAGCCCGTAACCGGGGGCTTCGCACTTCACCTTTTTAAATTTGCGATCGCTTCAGTCGCGCTATTTCAGTTAAAAAATCAACCTCCAGGCGACTTCAAAGCGCGATCGAGTACCGCACGAGCATCTTCTGCTTTTGCCCTAGCCTCTTGATAGCGTAAGTTTGCTTGAGCAAAGGTTTTCAGCACCTTAAATCCTTCTTTAAGATCGGCGATTTCTTCCTCGCTTACCAATTTATCAGTAAACAAAATATCCACCGCCGCCCGTACCGCCAGCGCCTCGCTGCGAGATTCTTGCACCTTTAACTTCAGCGTAGCGAGGTTATTTAACACCTGTACCGCTTGAGTAATGCCATCGTCATCTGTGCGATCGCCTACAGGTAAATCTTTCACCTCAATTAATTGCTGCGGACTAAACCCTTCTTCTAAATCCGTATCCAACGAACCATCATCCATAAGTTCCATTAGTTGATCCATTGCTTTTTCGCGGGCTTTGGCGGAATCTTTACCGGGAACATCTAAAATAACTTCGGGACTTTGAGCGAGAGTGTACTTAACCATATTTATAAATAGAAATATTCTCTAATTTTACTTGAGAAGGCAAAGGCAAATTCCCATAACCGCACCAACTTCGGGCGGATACCACTCTAGTTTAAAAGATTAAAACTACTTCATACTTCGTTACGATCGATACATCGCTGAAATTTAGAGGCAGTGCAAATGAACGGCACTATTCGAGTTGGTAACTTGTTCGGGATTCCTTTTTATGTAGCTCAATCTTGGTTTTTAGTCCTAGCTTTAGTAAGCTGGAGCTATGGTAGCGGCTTGGCGGCGCAGTTTCCTAGCCTTAGTAGCCCCATACCGTTAATACTTGGATTAGTTACAGCATTATTATTATTTGCGTCGGTACTAGCGCACGAATTGGGACATAGTTTTGTCGCTTTGCGTCAAGGAATCGGCGTTAAATCAATTACTTTATTTCTGTTTGGTGGTTTGGCTAGTTTAGAAAAAGAGTCAAAAACCCCCGCAGAGGCATTTAAGGTAGCGATCGCCGGGCCATTGGTTAGTTTGATACTATTTAGCAGTGTTACCGCAATTAATGCCACTATTCCCCTTTCAGCACCTTTTGCGGCAATATTAGGCGTACTTGCTTACGTTAACTTAGCCTTAGCTCTATTTAACTTGATTCCTGGCTTACCCCTTGATGGCGGCAATATTCTTAAAGCAATAGTCTGGAAAATTACCGGAAACCCTTACAAAGGTACTGTTTTTGCCAGCCGTGCAGGTCAGATTGTGGGTTGGATAGCGATTTCTAGTGGTTTAATTCCGCTATTAGTATTTGGTAGCTTTGGTAACTTTTGGAACTTATTAATCGGGCTATTTTTACTGCAAAATGCAGGCAGATCGGCTCAATCGGCGATCGTCCAACAGCAATTTCAAGGCTTAACGGCGGCGGATGCGGTCACAAAAAATAGTCCCATAGTTGCAGATAATACCTCTTTAAGAGACTTTGCCGACGAATTAATTATTAGTGGTAATAATTGGGGTAAGTTTTTAGTCACAGATGAACAAGGACTATTAGTTGGTACGATTTGCGCCAGCGATCTGAATAAGCTTCCTAAATATTACTGGCAAGAAAAGTTAGTCAAAGACTTAATGCAACCAACAGACACCGCAGTTTTGCATTCAAATCAATCGCTGTTAGAGGCGGTAACTACCCTCGAACAACAACAGAAATCTGCTCTACCTGTAGTTCAAGAAAATGGCGTATTACTAGGGATACTAGAAAAAGCCGCAGTGCTTGACTTACTTCAGCATAAAACTCAACCAAATCCTGCTTAATTATTCTTAAATAAACTTACACAGGAGAAAGAGGTAATCTTCTCTTTCTCTTTTTGTTTTTTTTGATCGTGACTTACTAGAGCCAGGAAGGTAAACTATTGCCAGAGAGACAGAGCGCGCAATATACACCAGGGAGTTTTATGAAAGACCGCGACTATACATTAATTATTGATAAAAGTGGCAGTATGTCCACCCCAGACCAGCAAGGCGGTAAAAGTAGGTGGGAAATAGCTCAAGAATCTACTCTTGCTTTAGCTCGAAAATGCGAACAATTCGATCCAGATGGAATTACTGTTTATGTATTTTCTGGTCGGTTTAAACGCTACGATGATGTAACTTCAAGCAAAGTCGCGCAAGTATTTCAAGAAAACGATCCATCAGGAACAACTAATTTAGCTTCAGTACTTCAAGATGCGACTAATAATTACTTTAAACGCAAAAATAGCGGACAAACTAAACCCGCAGGCGAGACAATTTTAGTAATAACTGATGGCGAACCCGACGATCGTAGAGCCGTGATGGAAGTAATTGTTACTGCTTCAAGACAAATGGAAAACGACGAAGAATTAGCAATTTCGATGGTTCAAGTTGGTAACGATCCTCAAGCTACTAAGTTTCTTAAAGCTTTAGACGATCAATTGCAAGGAGTAGGAGCAAAATTTGATATTTGCGATGCAATTACTCTTGACGATATGGAAGATATGAGTCTTGCAGATGTACTAACAAATGCTATTAATGATTAACTAAAATTAAAATAATTGCTTTAATAGGTTTAGCAACAACTAATTTAACGCTGTTACAATAGCAGCGTTAAATGGTTTACAAGGGCAAGCTATGGATGAAATTGATAAACTGTTGTCCGAAATTAAAGCCGACGATCGCAAAACTGCAAAAATACCCAGCCAGCAGCCAAAAGCGCCGCCAATCCAGCCTATTTCCGATTTAGACCGACTGTTAGCAGAAGTTCAAGCTGATTTTAATAATTTACCAACAGCGTCTAAATCATTAAAAAATAACTCGCCAGCAATCGATAATATTTTATCGCAAGTTAAGGCCGATTGCGATGAACAAGACCGAGCGGAATCGCAAATAAAACAGCAACAACTAGAAGCAGAAAAACTAAAGCAAATTGAAACGTTAAAAACCCGCGCTAAAGAATGGTTAAAACAACTAGATCCATTATCCACTGAGGGGTTATGGTTTGAAAGATTTGCTGAAAGCTACCCAACTAAAATAGAAGCAGCAATTAATTACCTGCAAGAATATTAAATAAGTGAATCAATCCCAAGAAAAACCAGCCTTAGAACCTAATAATACATCCACAACTCAAGCCGCAGCCAAAGAGCAGTTTATGGCAACAGTAAGAGAATTAGTTTGGGCTTATCAAGGTTTTAGAAGTTACTCCGATGTTCAAATTCGGCAAATGGGTTTAACTTCTTCCCAGTTTGATATTATCAGTACCTTGGGTAATACTTCCGGCATGACTTTTAATAAGCTGGCAGAAAAAACCCTGACTACTAAAGGCGAACTTACAGGCATTATTGACCGTTTAGAAAAAAAAGGTTTAGTACGGCGAGAAGTACCCAAAGAAGATCGGCGCAGTTTCCTCGCTGTGCTAACTCCTGCTGGAGAAAAGGTATTTACCGAAACTTTCCCCGCCCACATCGCCCATCTCAAACAGCGCTTCGATCGCTTGAGTAGCGAGGAATTACACCAAATCCAAGCAGCTTTGGCAAAACTGAAGAATTTGTTTTAAGTTTTACCGGAGATTGTTTGCGTGCAAACAAAATCTATGTTATTACTAAATAGTACGTGTTAGTACATTATTAGAGATACTGGAGTGTTAAAACTATGAGAACAAAGACAACAGATCCCGAAAACAGCATTAACGGGCGCGATCGCGGATTATATAATTCAAAAAATGTAATTTCTCTAATAGCACGGATTTTATTATCAGCGCTTTTTATTTGGTCGGGGATAAATAAAATATTAAATCCAGCCGGTACGCAGCAGTACATGACAGCCAATGGATTACCGCTTGTAGGGTTGCTTTACTTGGCAACAGTAGTAGTTGAAGTAGGAGGCGGGTTATCAGTACTGCTAGGTTATAAAGCGCGTTGGGGTGCGATCGCTTTAGCACTTTTTCTC
>JAPJOW010000233.1 GCA_030826005.1 Aliterella sp. RAGGC_92 | reverse complement strand
GTTCTATTGGTAGCAAATAAGCATTTTATGAAAACAATACAATCGCTAAATGCGTCTAATTTACTTCTAAGCCTGGAATTTGCCAAGGGCTGAGAGAATATTAATTGTCCTGCTTTGAGTTAAACCGATTGTGAAATTTCCTATAAGCTCTCCCGCCCAAACCCAAACCCGCAAAGCCGATCACCTGCGAATCTGTCTAGAGGAGGATGTGCAGTTTCACAGTAATACTAATGGTTTAGAACGCTATCGGTTTACTCATTGCTGTTTACCCGAATTAGATCGCAGCGAAATCGATTTAACTACAACATTTTTAAGCAAACAGCTATCAGCGCCCTTATTAATTTCTTCGATGACGGGCGGTACAGAACAAGCAGGAATTATTAACCAGCGTCTAGCTAGAGTTGCCCAACACTATAAAATAGCTATGGGCGTAGGTTCTCAAAGAGTAGCGGTAGAAAAGCCCCAGGTTGCTTCTACTTTTGCCATGCGATCGCACGCTCCCGATATTCTCTTATTTGCTAACTTAGGCGCTGTTCAACTCAACTACAACTACGGTTTAGATCAATGTCTGCGTGTCGTCGATTTGCTCGAAGCTGATGCCTTGATTTTGCACCTCAACCCCCTGCAAGAGTGCATTCAAACCACCGGAGATACTAATTTTCGCGGATTACTTGACAAAATTGGTATATTATGTAATAAGTTGCCTGTACCAGTAATTGCTAAAGAAGTAGGAAACGGCATCTCCGCAGCTATGGCGCGCAAATTAATAAACGCGGGAGTACAAGCGATTGATGTAGCGGGAGCGGGTGGTACATCTTGGGCAAAAGTAGAAAGCGAACGAGCCGAAACTCCTTTGCAAAGGCGCTTGGGTATGACTTTTGCCGATTGGGGTTTACCAACAGCCGAGTGCATTACAAGTATTCGCGCCGCCGCGCCAAACGTGCCGCTCATTGCTTCTGGAGGATTGCGTCATGGCTTAGATGCAGCTAAAGCTTTAGCTTTGGGAGCGGATATTGCGGGGATGGCGTTACCATTTTTACAGGCAGCCGCAGAATCGGAAGCGGCGCTTGATAGCTTAGTTGAGGTGTTAATGGCGGAAATGACTACCGTGCTATTTTGTACGGGAAATGCCACGATCGCGCAGCTAAAATCAGCACAAGTTCTGCAATCGGGAGAAAATGCGATCGCGCGCATTTAAGAAAATGTAAGTTAAATTAGCAATCTATATGGCTTCAAGCAAGGCTGCTATCCAAGCGTAAAAATAAAGTTAGCAAGTTGCTAACTGCAAGGAATATCTAAAAATGAGTAATTTTATCAAACAAACCTTTACAAGCGCGATCGGCAGCTTGCTAGGACTATTTATATTCTTTGGACTGGGGACTGTAGGGCTAATTGGACTACTAATTGCGATCGGCTCTCAAGATAATAGCCCGCAAGTAAAAAATAAATCGGTATTGGTATTAGATTTAGCGCTAAATATCACTGATTCTAAACCCAACTCTAGCAGTAGCGCCGCTTTGCAAGAAGCACTATCGGGAGAAGATCGAAATCGAGTTACTTTGCGTACCGTTTTAGATACCTTAGAAAAAGCAAGGCGAGATCCGCGCATTGTCGGGATTTATTTAGATGGTAGTAGAAGTAGCGAAGAAAGTCCTACAGGATTTGCCACGCTCAAAGAAGTAAGGTCAGCTTTAGAGAAATTCCGCGCCGCCGGGAAAACAATCGTTACCTACAATGTGGAATGGAGCGAACGAGATTATTATCTTAGTTCTGTAGCTAATAAGATTGTCATTAATCCTTTAGGAGCAATGGAACTTAACGGTTTAAGTTCTCAACCGATATTTTTAGCTGGAGCATTAGAAAAATACGGTATTGGTATTCAAATTATCCGAGTTGGTAAATTTAAAGCCGCCGTCGAACCGCTAATTTTAAATAAACTAAGTCCAGAAAATCGCCAGCAAACGGAAAGATTGTTAGGTGATGTGTGGAAAGATTGGCAAAGTGCTGTTAGCACTAGCCGGAAAGTAAGCGTTGCTAAATTACAACAAATTGCCGACACTCAAGGCATTTTAGAAGCCGAGCAAGCCCGCAGTAGTGGATTAGTTGACGAAGTTGGATATTTTGACCAAGTGCTAGGCGAACTAAAGCAATTAACCGGAAGCAAAGCAGAAGAACGAACTTTTCAGCAAATTAGTTTGGTAGACTACGCCGATGTTTCGGGCAAATCTTTAGGAGTAGAACGCAAATCAAAAAATCATGTTGCCGTTGTTTACGCTGAAGGTAATATTGTTGACGGACAAGGTGCGGTAGGACAAGTCGGAGGCGATCGCTTTGCGCGCATATTCCGCAGATTGCGGCAAGATAAAAATGTCAAAGTCATTGTCCTGCGCGTCAATAGTCCGGGGGGTAGTGCGACAGCATCGGAGGTGATGCAGCGCGAAATTCAGCTTACAGGTAAAACTAAACCTATTATTGTCTCTATGGGTGATGTGGCGGCTTCTGGTGGTTACTGGATTGCGACGGATGCCAATCGTATTTTTGCCGAGCCAAATACAATTACAGGTTCTATTGGCGTGTTTGGCGTATTGCCCAATTTCCAAAAACTTGCCAACAATAATGGTATAACTTGGGGCGCAGTAAAAACGGCTAAACTTGCCGATAGTCAAACTGTTACTCGTCCTAAATCTGCTCAAGAACTAGCTATTTATCAAAGTTCTGTCAACCGCCTTTATAATTTGTTTTTAAGTAAAGTTGCCCAGGGGCGCAAGCTGCCAGCGCAAAAAGTAGCAGAAATTGCCCAAGGTCGGGTATGGTCGGGTGTAGCAGCCAAAGAAATTGGCTTAGTTGATGAAATTGGCGGTATCAATGCAGCTATTAGTTATGCGGCTAAACAGGCAAATTTGGGCAACGATTGGCAGGTTACAGAATATCCCCCAGTCCGCAGTTTTGAACAACGTTTGTTAGGACAGCTAGGTAACGAAGCGAGGATAAGATTAGGCGGTGAAATTCCCAGCAAGTCAACAGATTTGCTGACCGTAGAGTTTCAAAAACTACGACAAGAGTTAGAAGTATTGCAATCGATGAACGACCCCTTGGGTGTTTATGCGCGTTTGCCATTTAGCTTGCGTATTGAGTAGATGTCCGCCTAACTATCTAGCCAAAAGTAAGTAAGATTGCGGTTGCATTTTAAAACTATACCTATAGAATTAGAAAAAGTTTAAATATGTAACCAAGATTCTACACATCTATCTATGGATATAAAAGCGAAGCGTCTGGCACTTTTAGTAGTTTCCTGTAGTGCGGCAGGAGTAATTTTAGGCGGTGGTGCTAGTTGGGCAGAAAGCGATCGCTGTTGGCAAGCGCAAAACGTAACGAGTGAGTGTCTAACTCAAGATCCAGCAATCAAAACCGTGCAAGGTATGAGTACAGGTTTAATTGCTGGATTTACCGCCGCAATTGCCGCCGCATGGCAAATCAAGCACGATGAGTGAATTATTTTAACTCGCTGGGGAATTTGGGCATTGCTAAATATAGATATGATTATCCCTTTGCAGCAACCCAAGCAAGCTTCTCTTTATCACCTTGTCCCCTTGTCAACTCCTCTTTCATCCTTTAATTAAGCAACGCCGGAATTTGTTCCCAGGCTAAAAAGTAGTTGCATTTTCCTTGCTGCCAACTTTAAGCTCTAACACTAATTATCCCAGCGATCGCTGCGGTGGCTGCCGACGTAAAAGCCGAGCCAAACAACCACCAAGCGGCGGTTTCTGCTACTTTTTGGGTAGCTTGGGCTTGTACGTATGCTTGTTGTTTGCGGGTTTGCTCGATTAGTTGCTCTAATTCTTGACTAAGTTGAATAGATTTATCGTCCGATGGAGTTGGTTGCAGTACGGCAAGGACAGTTTCTGGAGAAGATTTTGGCGGTTGTTGACCCCAAAGCTGCTGCCAAAAGGTTTCAAACTGCTCCATAGCTAGATTTACATCGTTTTTAGAGAAGTCCGTGCGGCTGCTCACTAAATCCACAAAAGTTTGTCGCCCGATGTTTTGAATGTGGTTATCGCGGGCGATTGACTGCATTTGGGGTTCGACAATTAACTTTTCAAATTCTTCTTGGAGTTGTTGGCGATCTTGTTCGGGGATGCGTAATTGTTTGAGATAAGTTGCGATCGCATCGCGGCTGCGTTCGTAATCTACCGCCGAACTTAGTTCGCGGCGCACAGTAGTCGCCGCAGCTTCCGCCGTAGAAACAACGCGATCGCTTACTTGTTTTGCACCCAGAGCGATCGCTGCCGTCCCAATAATGCCTTGCAGACCTGAAGTTGCTGAATTGACAATTGTACCGATTACCGAACCTACCGTAGTTAAGCTAATCCATACCAGCAATGTAAAGTAAGTTGCCCAAATTACTAACCCAAAAATTGCTCCTAAAACTGCATCGTTAACTAAGCTCAGTTTTATTGCCAAAAAACAAGCCCCAAATAAAGTGAGGCTAAGTGTTCCCAGAGTTCTTAAGCCGACGATCGTACCAATTTTATCGATCGTATCGTCTAAAGTTTCCGCTTCGTCTGATTCCTCCTCAGAATTGGAGTAGGAAATACCCAAGGCAATAAAAAAGTTTGCAAGTAGTAGCTGAAAAGCAAAAGCTAAAACTAATCCGGCAATTAAAACTAAAAAACCTTGAGAGCCTGAAAAAACGGCATTAGGAACGCTTGCTAATGGCGCGTCTAAAATGCTACCGTCTCGAATTATCCCCACCCACTGCAACATAGACTTTTGTTAAATTCACTACTATAAGTTTTTGATAATACTTTTGCCTCCTTCTATGTCTCTCCCTAATGAGCGAAAAATAGTGATTAGCTATAAAGACTAGACTTTTAGTTGATAGCCTCAACAGTTAAGTCAATTCAGCTTTTTTAGTTTCTGCAAGTTCCGGCGCGGGCATAATTTCGCCGTTCATTTCTTTTTCTTGCTTCAACAGACTCCACAAATGCACTACCGAAAGCAATATTGCCCCTGCCGATAACAAGTAACTATGAATGGTATAAAGATGCTCTACGGTAATCGTATTTACTGCGCCGCCGCCTACCAAAATATCCCGCAAGGTCGAACCAATAAGCGGTATTGCTTCAATAGTGCTTAATTCAATCCGAAAGCGCCAGTAACCTTCTTGACTCCAATCTAAAATAATTGCCGTCCAAGCAAGTCCAATCGCGTTCAATATTAAAAAAATTCCACTCACCCAAGCTATCAGCCAATTAGAACGAAATTGTCTGCCTAAAAACATCACTACCATCTGAATTAAGCTTACGCCGATCAGCAGCGTTCCTGCTTGATCGTGAATAGAGTGAATTAATAAGCCGTTAGTAACTTCATTATCAATCCACTTCAGCGATTGATAAGCGCCGCCCGCCACTGGTTCATAGTAAAAAGATAGCAATATTCCTGTAACTGCCGCGATCGCAGTTAAAGTTACAATCGCTACCGATAATATTGTCGCCGTCCGTCGCAATCGAAAATCGTAAGTAGAAATCATAGCTGTAGGCAATGTTGCTAAATGTATAGTTTTGTTTACAATTTTAACGCGATCGCCAATTTGTGTAAGTCATCCCAAAGAACACAATTAACTTAAATAAGACACCCAACTAGGTAGAACTGGAGGAGAGCCATACCAAAGTCCCGACGAGCGGGGAGAGTGGAAAACATTTTCGATAACCAAATTTTCTGCCCCCTGTAAGTGAGCCGCAATAACTGGCGTAATCCCATCTCCCCAAGTATTTCCGACACCGCAAGTTTGCTGGTAGCTGCTGTAAGCGAGCCATTGACTAGAAAAGCGACTTCCAAAAATAGTTTTTCCGGCAACACAAACGTAGCGGACGCTAGGATAAAAAGCGCCGGGATAGTTATTATTTACAAAGTCCAAATTCCACCGCGTCCATCGCTCTTGACTAACGTGAGGCGTACCGAGAGTAATTAAGTTAGCAATATATGGGTAAGCATGACAAAGAGCAAGAGACGTTACTTCTAGTCGCCCTAAATAAGGTTTTTCCCCTAGATAAATTCGAGAAATCCAACCACCCGCCGAATGACCGATTAAATTAATTTGCCCGGTATCAGATTGTGCTAAAGCAAGTTTTACCGTGCGATCGAGTTGCTGCAAAATTGGCGTAACCGGTCGTCCTCCCAACGTCGGCAACCAATCGCGGCGGCGTAATGGTACGGTGGATGTGGGAAAACCCCGTTGTTGTAAAGCTTGTTGCAATGGCAAATAAGCGATCGCACTTTCCAAGTATCCAGGCAAAATAACTGTAGGCAACATGAGGTTTAAAGTTAAAAATATGCCAATAATAAAAGTCTCAGACTACTACTAAACTTGTGAAAATTGGCACTTTATACGGAATTAGCGTCGGTACGGGCGATCCTGAATTAATTACAGTTAAGGGGCTAAAAGTACTCCAATCATCTAAAGTAATCGCTTTTCCAACAGGAATAAAGGGTTTACCCGGTATCGCTCAACAAATTGTAGCGCCTTGGATTAGCCCAAATCAGCAACAACTAGCATTAGATTTTCCTTACGTGCAAGATCGAGCCGTGCTAATAGACGCATGGCAAAACGCTGCAAAGCTTGTTCTACAGTATTTGCAAAGCGGAGAAGATGTTGCTTTCGTCTGTGAAGGCGATGTAAGTTTTTATAGTACTTTTAGTTACCTGGCACAAACATTGCAGCAAATCCATCCTCAAGTAATAGTCCAATCTATTCCTGGAGTTTGTTCGCCAATGGC
>JAPJOW010000232.1 GCA_030826005.1 Aliterella sp. RAGGC_92 | reverse complement strand
CTGTATAAGTATGCTAAAAATAGTAGAAAAAAGTTAAATACTTATAACTGGTGGCTGCTGTTCGCTATACTTTACTGAAAATAATTTTGTGAAATCATCAGAGTATATAGATTTTCGGCAATATTTACTAGCCATAAAACGACGCTGGCTACCAGCAACAACTGTTTTCCTGTTGGTTGTTGGATTAACGGCTTTTAATGTGTTGATGCAAAAGTCCGTGTATGAAGCCAAAGGACGAATATTAGTCAAAAAGCCAAGTAGCGTGACTTCCGCCATAACCGGGGGTCAAGGAATAGGAGAACTAAGTTCCGTAGGATCGCAAAGCGACCCTTTGATCACAGAAATAGAACTTATTCGTTCTGTCCCTGTTGCTCGTAAGACTGTTGCAACGCTAAATTTGCCAGTAAAGCCGCAAAAATTTCTAGAGGATCTCACAATTGAAAGAATAGGTAAAACAGACATATTAGAAATTTCCTATCAAAATGCCGATCCCAAATTAGCGGCTTCGGCAGTTAATGAAGTTATCAATCTATACCTAGCGAACAACGTAATTGATAATCGGACCGAAGCTGCTACGGCTCGTCGATTTATCACCAAGCAACTGCCCAAAACTGAAGCTATAGTCCGTCAAGCTGAAGAAGTCTTACGCAAGTTTGAGGAGCAGAACAATATATTAGACTTAGAAGGAGAAGCAAAATCGGCAGTAGATGTAATTGCGAACTTAGAAAGTCAAGTTAGCACCGCCCAAGTTCAGCTTGTAGATGCGAATACTCAATCTCAAGCATTACAAAAAGAATTGTTGGGTATGAACTCACAGCAAGCTATAGCCGCAAGTTCTGTTAGTCAGTCCCCTGGGGTACAAAGAGCGCTGGAAGAACTACAGCAAGTAGAAAGCCAGTTAGCAAGCGGGCTAACTATCTATCAAGAAGAACATCCTAAAATAGTCGATCTAAAAAGTAAAAAAGCTTCTCTAGAAGGACTGTTGCAAGGACGAGTGCAACAAGTATTGGGTTCTACTAATAATAGCGAACCGCCTAGTGAAAAATTGCAAGTTGGAGAACTTCAGCAACAAATTACAACCAATCTCGTTCAATTAGAGACAAAACGCTTGGGTTTGAATAGTCAAGTAGCAGCGTTATCGAATGTATTAGCCAATTACAAGCAACGGGCAAATATTTTGCCAGCGCTAAAGCAACGTAGAGGAGAACTAGAACGAGAAGTAAAAGCCGCTCAATCTACTTATGAAACTCTTTTGCGGAGGCTGGAAGAAATCCGCGTCGAGGAAAACCGAGTAGTAGGAAATGCTCGGCTAATCGAAATAGCCGAAGAACCCGAATCACCCATTAGTAATAATGATGAAGCAACTATAGCTTTAGGGGTCTTACTAGGTTTACTGCTAGGTGTAGGTAGCGCCCTGCTTTTAGATGCTCTAGATACTTCTATCAAGACAGTCAAGGAAGCAAAAGAAGTTTTTGGCGGTACTTTACTCGGACTAATTCCGTTTTTTGGCAAAAAAGATTTAGACCAAGATATACCAGTAATTGTGGCAAGAGATTTGCCGCGATCGCCCATTAGTGAAGCATACCGAACATTTCAAGCTAACTTGAACTTTCTAAGTTCAGACAAAGAACTAAAAGTTATTGTCGTAACTAGCTCTATACCTCAAGAGGGCAAATCAACTTTGTGCGCTAACTTAGCAGTGACAATGGCTCAGTCGGAGCGTAGAGTTTTACTGATAGACGCAGATACGCGCCAACCCTCTCAACATAAGATATGGAATTTGCTCAATCAGGTGGGATTGAGTAACGTGCTTGTGAATAAGGGAGATTTAAAAACAGCAATCAAAAAAGTTATGCCTAATCTATCGGTACTGCCTGCGGGTGCTATACCACCAAACCCCATGCCTTTACTTGAATCTAAACGCATGACTTCGTTGATTGATAATTTTTCCAATAATTATGATTTTGTAATTATTGATACTCCAGCCTTAAATATCGGCGCTGATGCAGCTATTTTAGGCAAAATAGCTGATGGTATTTTATTGGTAGTTCGACCTGGAGTAGTAAATACGGCTAGTGCTACTACAGCTAAAGAGTTTTTAGAACAGTCAGGTCAAAATGTTTTAGGCTTAGTCGTTAATGGGATAAATTACGATCAAAATAGCTACAATTCCTATAGTTCTAAAGAATACTACCCTGATGAAGACTTTACAACAGATAAAATTCCAGCGATGGAAGCTAAAAACTTAGGTCGCTCTCGCTCGGTTTAGCTAAGGTGCAATTAAGATCGCTATAGAGCAAGTCCCCGCTTGAAGGCGGGGAGAATTAACATAATTTAGGCTATGGGCAGCGCGCAGCTACTATGTCTGGGGTAGCGAGCTTTGTTTCAAGTTCTTTTAACGCAGTTTGAGCGGCATTGAGATCGTAAGGTATGGGTCGCGATCGCGGCATATAATCGCGATCGCTTGGTTTTCCATGTCGCAATACTGCATTTACTACTACACAAGGATCGGGGTCGAGGTTAATTGCGCCGTGCAGTACTCCAGGGGGGATAGTTACTACAACGGGAGCGCGATCGCTTAAAGCCACGTACTCGTAGCGTCGGTTAATCAAAGTTACAAGTACAAGACGACCTTTTACTACTAATAACTGATCTGTTTGCGCCTTGTGAACAAATAAGTCCTCAATAGTGTGGGGCGGAACTTGTACCAAAATAGTTCGATTGCTAGTTTGGGGGGTATAAAAATTTGTCATACCCCCCTTTGTAGAAGTCAATGGATGAATTTTAATCCCCCTAGCTGCACTCATATCCGCCTCCTATCAATTGAATAGCCTTCAATCTAAGTCGGAAAAAATTAAAAATATGTTGCTTAAGCAACAATAATTAACCAATCTATGATAAGGAGGAAAAAAATGTATCAAAGAGCAGATATTTCTAAACTATTGGGATCTCCTAAATTGCCGTGCAAAACAATACTGCGTTTATTGGCGTGCAGATGGCGCAAGATTTTATAAATTACCTCAATTTGGTCTAATTCCCCAGCTTTTTTGGCAAGTTCAACTAAAGATAAGGGGGTTTTTTCTTGTTCGATAATCTGACAGATTTTTCTTTGCAAGTCTAATACTGCCGCCGCCGCTTTTTTTCCTGCTTCTACACCAGGCTGATGGTAAGCGTTGACATTAATCAAAAAGCCGTAAAGTCCTACCGCACGTTCGTAAAGCGCAATTAAAGCGCCAACCATGCGCGGATTTAGTTGGGAAATAGTTACTGTAATCGAGTCGCGCTGATTTTCGTAGAGAGCGAGGCGAGTGCCTTGTAGCAATCCTGAGAGATAGTCGCCAGAAGTAACCCCGGGTTCTACTTCCGCCGAAGTGCCTAACCGATCTTCTAATACTTCAATAAAGGTCATAAAAAAGTTCGCTACCCCTTCGCGCAACTGCTGGACGTAGGCGTGTTGGTCGGTAGAACCTTTATTCCCATAAACGGCAATACCTTGATTGACTGTTTGATTATCTAAATCCTTTTGCTTACCCAAAGACTCCATCACCAACTGTTGTAAATAACGGCTAAATAACAACAAGCTATCTTTGTAGGGCAACACAACCATATCTTTTTCCCCGCGTCCGTTGCCAGAATAGTACCAAGCTAAAGCTAGTAGTGCGGCAGGATTATTTTTAATATTGGGGATGCGAGTAAGATTATCCATTTCTTTCGCCCCGGCAAGCATAGCGCGAATATCGATGCCTTGCAAAGCAGCCGGAAGTAGCCCTACGGCGGATAACTCCGAAGTGCGTCCGCCTACCCAATCGTACATGGGAAAAGTTGCCAGCCAGTTTTCAGATTTTGCCAGATTATCTAAGTTACTGTTTTCGCTAGTGATAGCGATCGCATATTTACTAAAGTCTAAGTTATGACCAGCGTAAGCTTTTTTAACTTCAATCATGCCATTACGCGGTTCGGGCGTTCCCCCAGACTTAGAAATTACCAATACTAAGGTACTAGACAAGCGATTTCGTAGCCGCGTGAGAATGCGATCTATACCCGCAGGATCGGTATTATCAATAAAATGAATCCCTAAAGGTGGAAAATCTGGGGCTAAAGCTTCGGCGACAAATTGCGGACCAAGGGCAGAGCCACCAATACCAATTGAAATAATATCTGTAAAATGAGCCGCTTGGGGTGGGTGGATAGTACCATTTAAGATATTTCTAGCAAAAACCTCAATTTTATCTACAGTTTGGATAATACTTTGTTTGATTTCTGGGTTAGGAGCAAGTTCGGGATTTCGCAACCAATAGTGTCCAACCATACGGTTTTCGTCGGGATTGGCAATTCCTCCTCGTTCCAAATCTGCCATTGCTGCAAATGCTCGGTCAAACTTCGGTTGCAACGCTGCCACAAAATCATCATCAAACCTCATGCGACTGACATCTAAGTAAAATCCCAGTCCCTCATCGTAATAAAGCAAGTTTTGATAGCGTTGCCAAAGTGCCGCAGCATCCATAAGAGTTCTCAACTTAAGTTCTTACACCACATCAGTTTATATCGAATCCCTAGGAAATTTTGCTGCTAGTCGATCGCCCGGAAGGATAGTGGTGGTGAAAATGAAGGAATAATCTTTTTTATAGCGAACGTCTTGCTTGACCAAATTCTTGAATTCTCTATGACCGCTCCGCGTTCGACCAACAAGACAACCCGCCGACGCGGTGCTGATATTATCTTAGCGAAGCCCAAAGTGCTTGGTAGGGAAACTCAAATAGTGCTTGTGGACATCAAGTGTTCCAACTATCGCCAGATAAATTAGCACAATTGAAGGTGGAATATTTAAGAGCAGTTGAGGCGTTAGCTACAAACAACGGAATATGGAACGATGCAACGGCTTTCTTTGTAATAGCTCGAAAATAAGTATAAAGCACCAGGCAAAAGCTGTTAGGGATTAGGACGACGGGATTTGAGATTTTGAGCTTTATAAAATGTTTCTAAACTATCGCGATCGCCTACATAACGCCAATGCCAAGGCTCGTAACTTACTCCTTGACGGTTATTTTTGGCAAAAGACAATTCAAAGCTATAACGCGCTGCATTGGCTGACAACCACTTATAAGCTCTCGTTTTGTCAAAGCTGGTACTTAAGTTTGTAGCAGGCGCTCTCCCATCACCAATATCTACCGCGTAGCCTGTATGATGTTCGCTATATCCTGGCGGTGCGCTGACTTCGGCGCGTTTAGTAGCACTTTGTCCGCGCTGCGCCTTCACATCAAAAAATAAGTGCTGTTGGTCTTTAATAGAGCGAAAACCCGAAATTGGCACTAAAACCACTCCAGAGGCTCGTGCTGAGGCGCTCATGGCTCTAAATTGCCGAGCGGCGGCTTTGCGGAGCTTGAGACGGCGATCGCTTGTAATTGGCTGCAAATCTTTTTGTGATGCTTCAGTATATAAAAAGTGTCCTAGCAATACATTTTCATCAATTTGGCGATCGCTTGGTGCTGGTACGGGAGTTACAACAGAAGATTGACTAACTTTACTAGGCTGATTAGCAGTCAAAGCCCATATTAAGGCGAAAGCGCCCATTACTCCTAACCCAACTACACCACCAATTAGCGCCACCGATTTAAAGCGGCGACGAGGGGTAACTTGACGATTATCCCTTAATGCCTCTGGAATATCATCTAAAGAGCGGGCGGAAACCTTTTTTGGTTTTTTTGAAAACCTCGCCTTATCCACAAACCAACTCCTGCAATTGTTGACTCGCCACTAGCCAATTTTAGACTAAGGAGTAATTAACTGCCGAGATGCTTTACAGTCTTCATAACTATGCTTAAAGTATCTTTACGTTTTGGTGGTTGATGAAGCTTTTACAACTCTACCTGCCGCTAGTCATTTTAGTATTATCGGGGTTTGTGTTGGGTGGCAAACTTCCAGCAACTATTCCTCTTTATTTGGGGCAATTTCTATTTTGGGTAGGAGTTCCCCTCAGCATCGTAGCTTTTTTACGTCAAACCGATTTATCGGGAGCTATTTGGGTTGCACCAGTTGTTGCATGGGTAGCGATCTTTTTAGGCGCGGGTTTAGCATGGATGTGGATAAATTGGCAAAGTAATCGCAAAACTGCTGTAAATTCTTGGAGCAAACCTACTCAAGGTAGTTTTATCTTAGCGGCAATGGTCGGAAATACTGGGTATTTGGGCTATCCGGTAACTTTGGCTTTTGTCGGGACTCAATACTTTGGCTATGCGTTGTTTTACGACTTATTAGGGACGACGCTAGGCGCGTATGGATTGGGGGTTGTTATAGCGGCGGCTTATGGCGGCGGGGTACAAAATCAATGGCAGTTATTAAAGGCGATCGCCATTAATCCTAGTTTATGGAGTTTTGGGGCTGGTTTGCTATTTCGACAAGTTCCTTTACCTGCGCTTGCGGAGGCGACTTTACATAATTTGGGTTGGGCGATTGTGGCTTTATCGTTAGTGTTGATTGGTATGCGTTTGCGTCAATTAAATTCTTGGCATAGCTTACCCAAAGCATCTATTAGTTTGAGTATCAAAATGCTATTAGTGCCGTTATTTTTGGGAAGTATTTTATCTTTATTTGGGATAACGGGCGGCGCGAAGTTAGCGATCGTTTTACAGATGGCAATGCCTCCCGCCTTTGCCACAATAGTAATTGCCGAAGTTTACAATCTCGACCGCGATTTGAGCGTTACGGCTTTAGCTGTGGGTTCTGGGGGATTGCTTGTAACTTTACCCATTTGGTTGTGGCTATTTAGTTGATATTGTGTGAGATAGACGCGCCTGTTT
>JAPJOW010000231.1:1492-6816 GCA_030826005.1 Aliterella sp. RAGGC_92 | reverse complement strand
GGGGTAGGTAGGGGCGCAACACTTTGCGCTCGTACAGGGGTATCCGCAATGCTTTGCGCCCGTACAGGGGTATCGGCAGGGCTTTGCGCTCGTACAGGAGTATTAATATTTGCCGCCGCTTCTACATCTTCTGCCACAATCCGCCCGTGAGGCCCGCTACCAGAAAGGCTGCTTAAATCGACTTTCATTTCTTTAGCTAACTTGCGGGCGCGGGGAGAAACCATAATTCGCCCATCCCCAGCCTTTGAGCCATTTTGCGAAGGAGCAGGAGCAACTACTGTGTTTTCCACATCTGCCACTTGTCCGGGAGACGTGGTAGCATCGGCGGTTTTAGCTGCGGGAGCAGCACTAGCTTGTTGCTTTGCGGTGGCAATTTCGGCTTCAGTTTCGGCAATAAGAGCGATCGCACTTCCGACTGTAGCCGTGTCGCCAGACTCTACTAAGATCGTAGCTATATAACCTTCATAGAAGGTTTCTACATCCATATCTGCTTTGTCGGATTCTACTACTACCACTGTTTCGCCTTTTTCTACTTTGTCTCCTGGCGACTTTACCCAAGAGACAATTTTGCCCTCAGTCATGGTGGAACTAAGAGCAGGCATAAATACTTCGTGAATCATTTGTAACCTTGAAGCAATAAGCGATTATTTTAATTATGGAAGCAAATTTGCATGGGAGAATGGAGACATGGAGACATGGAGACAATTAACTTAACTCTCCGCATCTCCCTTGCTCCGTTGACTTTTTTATCTCGGTTAAAGGTCTCCCCGGATTTCTTCGATTATGCCATCGCGCAGAAGAATTTCTACTTGCATTTTGCTAATTAGGTTATCTCCAGGTTGAACGCTAAATAAGCCCTCTAGTTGAAATTGGTTGACTTCTTGATTCATTTCCAATAACTGCACTTGCTGGAGATTTTGCAGGCTTTGGTTTTTCTGCTCTAATAATTCGCTTTTTTTCTCGTTCACCTGAATTTGGATACTTTCAATTTGTTGCAGTGTTTGCGGCCCTGGGGGTTGCAAGCTTTGCTTTTGAATTTCCGCAATTGCTCTTTGTCCTTGCATCTCTAACTGCTGCAATTGACTGTCAACTTGGTTAATTTGAGCTTGCAATTGTTGCTGAATTTCGTCTTTCCAACGCGGAGTTACTACAGCTTTGACATTAATTGGGCGTTTTAGGGTGAGTTGAGTGGGGGAAATATCCATAAAATCAAAGCACAATTACTACTTTTTAAATTGCTTTAAACAAACATCTTGTCAATAATATCCTGGTAGCGATCCATCACAACAGATCGTTTAATCTTCAATGTCTGAGTCATTGTGCCATTTTCAATGGAAAATGGTTCGTTAATAAGCTTAAACGTACTAATCCGCTCATCTGGGCGATAACCAGGGCGGTTTTGAACTTCTCGGTTTAATTCTTGCCGATATAGGTCTTGAATTGCTTTGCTATTGAAATTGCTAGAATCTATTGGTGGGTTTTGGGTTGTTGCCCATTGTTGCAAAGCGTCTTGGTTGGGGACAATTAACGCGCCAAGAAACCGCATATCTTGCCCGACAAGCATAATTTGGTCGATATAAGGCGATCGCAAACAAGCGTTTTCCACTGGCTGCGGTTCGATATTTTCCCCATTACTCAAGACAATGGTATCTTTAGCGCGTCCAGTAATAATTAAATCGTTTTGCTTTGAAACCCAGCCCAAATCTCCGGTATCAAACCAACCTTCAAAGTTAATCGCTTTTGCTGTTGCTTCGGGATTTTTATAATAACCCTGCATTACTTGATTTCCGCGAATCATGACTAAGCCTTTTTTGCCTACAGGTAGGGGTTTATGGCTTTCTAGTTCGACAATTTGCGTTTCGGTATTAGGTAATGGTTGACCATCTGCGCCGCGCAAGTTGCGCCAAGTGCGCCGCACGTGGGTAATGGGAGAAGTTTCTGTTAAACCGTAGCCGCCCAAAATATCAACGCCGACAATTTCGTAAAAATCTTCTAAGTGTTCCGCAATTGAGCCGCCACCACTAACTAAAAACTTAACTCTGCCTCCGGTTGCTGCTCTTACTTGCTTGTATACAATTTTGTCTGCTAACTGATGAATTAAACCCAAGGGAATCATCTGTATACCCGCCCAGATTTTTGCAAATACGGAAGGAGAAAGATTGTTTAAATCTAAGCCTTGGACTAGCCGTCGAGCGAGAATATAGCGTTGACTTTGGGCAAAAAAGAAATTTATTAACTTTTGCTTATTAACAGGTTGTTCTCGAAATTGTTTTTGCACGCCTTCATAGATAGATTCCCATAATCGCGGTACGCCTACCATATAAAAGGGTTTGAAGTCTTTAAAGTCTTTTTTGACAAAACGAATATTGGTGTATATCTGGGTGCAGCCGTGAGCGAGAATAAAGTATTCAAAGCTGCGCTCGTAACAGTGCCAAATTGGGAGAATACTTAAAACAACTTCTCCCGGCTGGGGTTCAACTACCGCACTCGCGCCAAAAACTTGCGATAGTAAATTGCCTTGACTGAGCATTACGCCTTTGGGCTGTCCCGAAGTACCGGAAGTGTACATTAAAGTTGCTAAGTCTTCTCTATGCCACTGCACGGGCTTTAATGGACGATCTGCGCCTAGAGCGATCGCACTTGCATAATTTAAAACTTTTGTATTGGCAATTTCTGGTGGCTGTTCGTCCGAGAGCATTATTGCTAGGTTTACGGGGAGTTTTCCCTCGGTAAGCAATTTTTGCAGTGTGGCTTTGTCTTGCACCACCAGCGCCACGCTATCGCTATGAGAGAGGATGTATAGTAACTCCTCGCGGTCGGCTTGCGCTCCTCGCACCGCATCTACTGCGCCCGCCGTCATAATACCTTGATCGGCTACTAACCAACGCGGTTGATTGTCTGCAAATAATGCTACGCGATCGCCTACTTGGATGCCTAGGGATTGTAATCCGGCGGCAAACTGTTTAATCTGTTGGGATAACTGGCTATAAGTTAAAACTACTTCTGGTTGGAGGTGAGGCTCTTTGAGCGCAATAGTATCGCCGAAGTTTTGACTTGCGATCGCCCAAATTTCTGGGATAGATTGGACGCTATTGTAATCAGCAGTACGTTTTGATGGGGTGTTCGACATAACTCAATCGCTAGATAAGTTAATTTCTTTGTTTATACCTTACTCCTAGTTCTGCCGAAAATAGTTCGTATAAATAGACAGATTGATGGGTGGCTGTAGTTTAGTTACGCTTAATCAATATCGCTTTCAACCCTGCGGCGGTTGCTCCTTGATAATCTTCTTTAAAACTATCGCCAATATGCCATGCGTCTTTAGCTTGAAAATCATGCTTATCTAAGCTTTCTAAAAAGATTTTTTTATCGGGTTTGGCGGCACTAACTTCTGTCGAAATAGTAATAGATGTAAAATAGTCCATTAAATTGAGAGATTCTAAAACTAAATAAAGCCGCGAATCAAAGTTTGATATAATTCCTAATTCTATTTTGCGTTTTTGCCAGCGTTCTAGGGTAGGAATAACATCATCGTATAAAACCCAAGGTTCTGCGGTAGCAAAATGGTTGTAAAGTTGCTCGAAAAACTGAGAAAAATCTGCAAATTGATTGACTACTCCTACTTGTTGAAATGTCTCTAAAGCTATAAGTTGCCACCATTCATATTCATAGTTTGGGATATCTTCAAGCTTTACTCCAGGAAATATAGGTGGAGGCGCGGTAGCGAAACTATTAAAAAATGCTGCATTCACTGCTTCATCCGACACAGTAACGCCAAATTGTCGCGCAATATCTGCGTAAGCTTTGCCCACACTACCTTTAATTCCAAATAGCGTACCAACGGCATCTAGAAAAATTACTTTAGGCTGTTTCATGACGATCTAATATTTAACTTGACAATTAAAAACCCAATATATGCACCTATTAAGTTTACGCCCATATCGTACATAGTATCTGGATAATAAACTATAAACTTTTCTTCATTGATTGGCTTGCAGCAAACGCGCAAAAAAAATTCAAAAAACTCATTTAAGTTTTCAATTAAACAGATTAAACCTAATACAAAAATTAAGCTTTGCCACCATTTAAGTTTATGCCAAATATCTACATATATTGGTAATAAAATGATTGTAACGCCTACTGCCGAGGAAAAATGCTCTAGTCGATTTAACCAAAACCAGGAATAAGGAATAATATCTTTTTGAATCATTCAATCTAGTCAAGTCTCAATTATAGGAAAAACAAAGGCAGTTGTTAAGTATAATTCATGTTCTTTATTTGATAGCTTTGTTTCTAAACGAGAAAATCTAAAGACAAAAATTACTGCAAACCAGATGCAACCTAGTAATACCCAGTTAGAAAATACAGTTAAAGAAAATAAAATTATTAAACTAGCAAATAATATTAAAAACCAGTTAAGTTTAAAAAGATTAACCATTTTATTTAAAAAACAGGCATATAGCCTGTTTTAACGAAAATATAAATGAGTTTAATGTATCTCGCTCAATCACGACTATTAATTGCAATTAGCAGCCGCAAAATAAATACAAACAAATTGATGTAGGTAAGGTACATCGAAAGTGCTGCAGGCAAGTATTGCTCGTCGCGGTAACTGCGCGGCAAAATAAAGAAATCTACCACCGCAGACCCAACAAATAAAAGAACTCCAATCGCAGAAATGGCAATTTCTAGAAACCCAGGCGTATAAATTCCAAATACCGATAAGAGTAGTTGACCTACCAACACAACAACTAGCGCCATAATTCCTAGTTGAATAGTTTTGGTTAGCGCCATGCCATCTCGTTCAGAGAGATTAGAACCAATAGATTGCGCGCCGATAAAAGTTACCCCACAACCAAGCGCCGCAAAGCCAATGCCATTAATTCCTACTCCCTGGGTTTGCAATGCTAGGAAAACTATCCCACTTAACGTATAGCCCGATAATAAGCTATAAGTTGCTAGAAGGGGCAAGGCAACGCTATTATTGCCTTTTTGTGCAGCATTGGAAGCGACGAAGAACAAAATTATCTCTAAGATAAACGCCACAACAAATGTGGGCATAAAAATTCGCGGGTTATTGCCGATAATTTGCAAGCCTGCAAAAGTGCCAATGGCAGTTATAATCAATCCGCCACCTAACCAAGGCAGCGCATTGGCAATTACATTAGGGCCAATTATCGCTTGAGATTTTGCGTTGTGAATCGCTCGACGAAAATTACTTGTGTTACTCATGATTTTCCAAAGATTAAACCGTAACTTTTGATACTGAAATATTAAGACTGTGCTTTGCTCAATCTCGATTTGATGCTTCTACTAAGAAGTTG
>JAPJOW010000231.1:0-1392 GCA_030826005.1 Aliterella sp. RAGGC_92 | reverse complement strand
GGCATCCGATAAAGATAAGCAAGGCGACGAGCAACGTAAGCTAGAGAACCATCTAGTTTTATCCCCAAACCTGCAAACGTGGCGCTATTTGTCCCTAACGTCATCATTTCCCCTAGATGCTGATAGCGGAAAGGTAACAAAGGTCTATCGGTCAGCGAAGCCCAAAGATTCCAGCCGACGTAATCGGCTTGTTGGAAGGCAGATTGAGCGGTTGTAGGTACTTGTTTGCCATCTGCATCGATGCAATCGGCTAAATCGCCCAAAGCAAAGATTTCTGGATGGTCTACGGCTTGCAAAGTAGTGGTAGTTGTAATTTGACCGCGCCCATTGTGCTTGAGGGGGAGACTTTGCACCACCGGATTTACCCGCGTCCCTACTGTCCAGATTACTAAGTCTACAGGGATTGTATCTACTTGATTTTTGTATTCTAAAGCGATCGCATCACTGGTAATTGATTCAACTTTAGTTTCTAAGTCAACCCATACACCCCGCGCTTCTAAAGCCTTGGTTGCGCTAGTTCGGTTAAATTCGGGAGATGTCCGCAAAATTTGGTCGCTTAACTCTATTAATCGCAACCTACCGCGCTCTTTTAAGCGTTCAGATAACTTACAGGCAAGCTCTACACCACTGTAACCCGCTCCAACAATGGCAACGCGGATTTTATCATTTTGGGTATCTTCTAGCATTCGTAGGCGTTGCTCCAGGCTATAGGCATCGTTAACGCTACGAAATGGAAAAGCGTAGGAGCTTGCGCCGGAAACCATATCTAGAGGAGTTTCGCCACCTAAAGCTAAAACTAAGCGATCGTAAGGGATTTGGCTACCGTCTTGTAAATAAACTTGTTGCTCGTCAGTATTAATATCGGCGACTTCCCCCTGCAAGCAACGAACGCCAGTATTAGCAAGAATTTCTACAAAAGGCGGGGCAATTTCCCAAGTTTGCAATTCTCCCGTGAGCAATTCGTATAGTAGAGGAGAGAATAAAAAGCGATCGCTTTTATCGACTAAAACAATTTCTGGCTTTTGCGAAGCTTCCCAAGGTAGTTGGCTAAGACGCAGTGCTGTGTAAAGACCGCCAAAGCCTCCACCTAGTATACATATGCGTGCAGGTTGCTGGGTTGTCATAGAGCTAAAGAGGTTGATTAAGCAATTGCCTAGTGTCTTCTTCCAAGATAGCAAGCCTAATTGAGGAGAGTTGCGATCGCACTCTAGATAAAAACTAAAACCAAAGGCAGGTATAAATAAAAATAGCCCGTTTGTTAAGCGGACTAAAAGAATTATTCTTAGTTACTTAAAAAACTGATTTAGCGGTTAGCTTTTTGTTCTACTTTGCGTTCGGCATCGCTGAGTTTGGTATCTTCTGTTATGCCACCAAAAACGCGCTGATACTGAT
>JAPJOW010000230.1 GCA_030826005.1 Aliterella sp. RAGGC_92 | reverse complement strand
ATCTGTAGCAATTTCACCAAATTCTGGTCGAGAACCGCGATCGAATAAGACAACATCTGGCAACTTTACTTTATCTATTTTCTCCTGCACTCCAGGCAAAGCAAACAATCGATCTTCTGGATTTATGCCAATTACTTGAATATTACGCAGCTTGCGAGTTTGGGGATTTTTCCAACTGGTAAAGTCTAGATATACTGGATGTACAGATTTTACGGCTTGCAATCCTAATGCCTGATACAAACGTCTTTGGGAAAAAGGCTCCATTGAAAGTAAAGCATCAGATTGAGGATTAATTAAAACAATATCTGCCTCTAAACTATCGTGCATCCGCACGTTAGAATTAAACAATGCTTCGCGAAATCCAAGCTGCATAAACATGAGAATATCTGCAAAAGCAATTCCCGATAGTGCAATCAAAAGGCGAGGTTTTTCTCTAGTTAATTGCAGCCATGCTAAAGGAATTTTTTTAAACATTATTTATCCAAAATTAAATTTTGATTGCAGCAACAACTTTGGCATTAGTCAAACCAGAAACTTTACGGCTAGATTGAGAATCGAGATTAATTTTCACTTCAACGACTCTAGCATCTACATCCGCCGATGGGTCGCTATCAATGACATCTTGCTTGCCAATTAGCCTACCAACTTCTACAACAGTCCCTTTTAGTTCGCCACTAAAAGCCCGATTATCGCTAGTAATGGTTGCTTTTTGACCAAGACGAATTTTACTAATATCTTCTTCTAGCACTTCCGCTACTACTAGCATAGAATCAGTTTTGCCTAGTTCAACAATGCCATCATTACTAATAGTTTCCCCGGCTCTAGTATGAATTTTCATAATTTCCCCAGTTTGTGGGGCGGTAATATAAGTCAAGGCTAAATCGGCTTGAACTTGCTTGACATTAGCGATCGCGCTATTAACTTCCGCAGTAGCTATTTGCACGTCTACGGGGCGAACTTCAGCAATTTTGTTTAAAGTCGCTCTTGCTTCATTAACTTGCTGCGTTAAAGTAGCAATTATTCGTTCTTTATTTGCTGTAGCTTCAATTAGTTGCTGCTGGATTGTTCCTACTCTTTCGCGGCGGGTGGCTTGGCTTTCGTTGACTTGTTCGGTTGTCGTTACCGCACTCAATCGCCGACTTTCTAATTCTTGAGCAGAAATCGCCCCACTATTGTATAAATCTTGATAGCGCTCTAAATCGGCTTGAGCGTTGCGTTGTTGGGCTTCGGTACGCGCTACCGTTGCTTGGAGCGTTTCATTTTGCCCTTGGAGTTCGGCTTGCAAACGGGCAATTGTTGCATCGCTTTGTTTGACTTCACCTCTCAACTGAGCTTGCAAACGAGCAATTGTTGCTTGCTGTGCTTGTATTTCTCCAGTTTGCGCTCCAGCTTTAACTTTAGCTAGATTAGCGCGGGCAACTTCTACTTGTTGCTTTGCTTCATCTAAAGCCGCCGCCGTGCGATCGCGATTGTCTAAAATAGCAATTACTTGCCCAGTAGCAACTAATTGCCCTTCTTTAACCAATATTTTATCAACTCTTGCTCCTATCCCCTGAGCCGAGCTTGGCGCTGACACCTTTATTACTTCTCCTTGAGGCTCTAATCTGCCAAGGGCGATCGCCGATTCAATTATCGGCGCTGGAATGGCAACGGGCGTTTTGGGGACTGGCTTGGGCTGCAATTTATTAAAAGCCACCGCTCCAAGAGCGATCGCACCAGCAATCGCTAAACCTATTTTCCAGCGATTTTTAGGCTTTAACTCTGATTCTATTTTTCGTATTGGCTGTTCGATCGTTCTAGACATGGCGATCGCTTCTTTCTTAATTAAAAACTTTACACCCCAAACTTCAAAGTACAACCTATGCTAAGTATCTGCAAGCCAAGTAATCTAATACCGATAAATAGTGCATATTTATGAGTAACAAGGGCATCAAGAGGAATTTTAGATTGAGGACAGAACACGCGATCGCATTTTTCAACCAATATCTTTTATTAATTATCTTAGGTTGCCGTTGGCTCTGGCACTTGAAGATCGCGGCAGATTTTACGGGCAAGAAAATCGTTTATTTCACGATGACGCGGAATGGATGAAACTCTTTGAGCTAAACGATTAATGTAGATTAGATGGTTGCCTCCTTATCTCATAAATTCGCAACCGTGAGCCTCTATATGGCGGATCAAATCTAGACGCTTCATGCAACGGACAGAAAAATAGACTCTTTAATCGCATCTTGTCCTTGGATCTGTTCTTCAGCAAGTAGGCGATTTGCCTCTAGAACTAGCCCAATAGCTTCCTCTAGATTTATTCTGGCTTCTTCAAGAGAATCTCCTTGCGTGTTAACTCCAGGCAATTCTTCGATAAAGCCAATATAGCCTTCTGGAACTTTCTGAAACACCTTTGTTAATGCAATTTGCACGAGTTTACTCTGTAAATCTTCAAAGCAATTGTATCAAATATACTCTTGCTGCAACCTATTTTGGCAAGCCCTGTAGAAGATATAAATAATTCGATCGCACTACCGCTAACTATCGGGCAAATCAAATAAAACTGTAGTCATATAATGTTCTGCCCATTCATTGCCAAAAGCTTTTTCTAATACTCTGCGGGTTTTGTCGTTTTGTTGCTGCTTGGTACAGTAATAGTTTTGTGCGGCAACAATTTCGGCTCGTTTTTCGCCGCTTTGGGGTAGGGACGCGATCGCACATCTTGGGGAGAAGCAAAAGTAATGACAACAGCGCAGGTGGAATTTGCCACAAGAGAACTAAAAATTGAGCTATTTAAAACCGTCACTTGGGGAGGACAATTAGAGTCCTACTTCCTTACCCACAAATCAAAACTAGATAAAGGATCGCACACATTCCGGTTTCTTGTTTCTTTGCTTGTAGCTTTAAAGGTGGCAAGCTTTGTACGCAATAACGTACTATAGTTGGTAGAATAGAAGCAAAAAACCAATGGACGTACTTTCAGCCACAAAAGCAAGGGCAAACCTGTTTCGCCTAATTGACGAAACTGCCGAAGCTCATAAGCAAGTTTTAATTACTGGGCAGCGAAACAATGCTGTATTAGTCTCTCAAGAAGATTGGAATGCTATTCAAGAAACACTGTATTTGATCTCTATCCCAGGAATGATAGAGTCAATTATTGATGGTGGTCAAACAACTGTAGAAGAATGTATTAGTCTAGAGGAATTGAAACTTGGCTTGGCAGATAGTATTGACAAAACAAGCCGCTAAAGATGCCCAAAATTTAGTCAAAACTGGGCTTTGGAGTAACGCCGAAAGATTGCTGGAAGTATTAGCAATAAATCCATTTCAAAACCCACCGCCCTACGAGAAATTAGTTGGTAATCTAGCTGGGTACTATTCGCGCCGCATTAATATTCAGCATCGTTTGGTTTATCAAGTTTTGACAGAGATTAATACAGTTAAAGTAGTCAGAATGTGGAGTCACTATGAACTATAGCTCGGTTTAAGACGCAAAAATTCCATCAATTTTTCAAATGACCCAAGCTGGAAATTAACTATCGCTCATTGAAATCTGCCACAAATAGCTTTTAGGGTTGATAGCTTATCTACTACCGCTAACTATCGGGCAAGTCAAATAAAACTGTAGTCATATAATGTTCTGCCCATTCATTGCCAAAAGCTTTTTCTAATACTCTGCGGGTTTTGTCGTTTTGTTGCTGCTTGGTACAGTAATAGTTTTGTGCGGCAACAATTTCGGCTCTTTTTTCGCCGCTTTGGGGTAGGGATGCGATCGCATTATTACAATGAATAGCTAAAAATGCCTCTACTCGCTGCAAAAACATCTGTTCTTCTTCTGGAGATCCGGGGCGCACGAAAATACAAAACTCCGAAAAAATATCTCCCCACTCTGGCAATTCGCGGTTATGACTAAAATCAATGATAGGTAAATCTTTAATTTGGGTGCTGTATTCGGGAGTAGTCAAGCGTTCGGCATTCAGGGGCGATAAATCGGCGATCGCGGCGCTAATTTGTCCCCTTCCGCCTACTAAGTCGCAACCAAACATTGGTAAGGCATATTCGGGGCGCGGAAACATTACGCAATGCAAAATATCTAACATTGTCCCGACTTTGGCAAGTTCTAAGTGCAGCTTGCGAAACTGGGGAGTTTGATAGCAAAGGTTTTCAATTACTAGCTTTTCCCCTTCTAACTTGCCTTCCACATAACCTAATTCGGCGGGCATCGGGTAAGGCGATAAGTTTAAGTATTTATGCCAACTGCCTTCAATTACATCGGCTAATTGGCAAATTAAAGGGTGTTGTTGCGATCGCAATGAAGATGATGACATATTTGTTTTAAATAATTGCGGCACTAAGTAAAGTTATTCAACACTTATGGGGATACACATTTCAACATCTGTAACATAAAATACAGAAATAATAAGTTAATTGTGTAAGAGGAAGAAAAGATGCAAGTAAATTACTATCAGCCAAACTTTTGTATTTTACCTGTAGAACTTGACTGGTTAAATAAAACTAGCTGTAACTTAACCCTTTCGCCCGATACTTGGGTACACTTGCTAAAATTGCCTAACGAATATAGTTACGACGAAGCGCTATTACTATGCGATCTGGGCGACGATAAGTGGGTAGCGTGGATTCCCAATTATGGAGAAACGGTGTTAGATGCCCGTGATTTTTATCCTACTAACTAGCTTGCCAAAAATCCGTCACATCGTAATTTAGCTGTTCTAGCATTTGCCGCAGTATAGGCATACTCAAGCCAATAACATTAGTATGGCAGCCAACAATTTTTTCGATAAACAAGCTGCCATAGCCTTCTAAAGCAAAAGCCCCGGCACATTTAAGCGGTTCGCCTGTAGCCACGTATCTTTCAATTACGCGATCGCTAATTTGAGCAAAATAAACTTGCGTCATTTGCGGGCGGCTAATCGTCCGATTTTGCGCTAAATCTAGCAAAGCATGACCTGTATAGAGTTCGCCGACTTTACCGCGCATTTTTTGCCACCGGGCGACAGCTTCGGTGGGGGTTGCAGGTTTCCCGTGAATTTCGTTGTCTACTAATAGCACCGAATCGCAACCCAAAATTAACGCCGAGTCAAATTGTATGGCGACTCTTTCAGCTTTGCATTTAGCCAAAATTTCTACTAATTGACGCGGATCGCTTCTTTGAATTTGCGACTCATCAAAATTACTCACACTTACCACTGGTTCAATTCCAGCCATTTGCAGCAAGCGGCGACGGGCGGGAGAAGCGGAAGCAAGAACAAATTGGGGTAAACGCATATTAATAAACTAAGAAAGAATCAACAATCGATTCAAACTGGTTTTTAACTTTTTGCCAACGTCTTTCGGGAGTGGAAGCATTAAAAGTGTAAAGTTTGCCGCGACTAACGGCGACACTTGCTAAATTGTGACGTTCTTGTTGATTGGGAAGTTTGACAGCGTACTCTAACAAGTAATATTTTTTGCCTTTTACCTCCCGCGAAGCCGCGTTGACAAGTTCCGCCTCGCGCCCGGAATCAGGAGGTGCGATCGCGCTTTTGCTTAATTTGTAGCCTACTTCTGTCGGAGTTCCTAGTTCTGCTAAGGTTTTACCCTCGGCTACGGGACTTACTACTACAGATACATTTTCGCTAATTTCAATTAAATCGTGGAAGACGACATCCGCACCATTAGCAACTTTGACTGGCAACCAACCGTTAGGATACAAAAACTCGTAGCCGCTAACTGCATCTACATAGCTTTTGAGTCCTGCCCCGGCGGTAGCACAACTTGTTAAATTAAAAGTAACGGATATTACGAGCAAAAAAGCGGCAATTTTTTTTAACATTAGGAATATTATTTTGAGTTTACGCGCTATCGCTTCAATAGTATAGATAAAGTTGCGATCGCATTTACCAACTAAAAACATCTATGTTATCAAGTACCGAATTACGTTGGTTTTATCCTGGTAAGTTACCGGAAGCTATTTGTGCTTGGTTTAGTAGCCAATCTTTGGGTAGTGTTTTAGAACCACCAGAAAAACGCGAAGATATTTACCTCGTTATTGCTTCTGATTGCGACTATATGGGTATAAAACTGCGTCAAGGGCGATTAGAAATTAAATGGCGCAAAGCCGAACTTGGTATAGTAAGTATCGCCCCACAAGTAAAAGGTAAGTTAGAAAGTTGGGATAAGTGGACTTGCGAAGACTCAAAAACAGAGAACTTTCAACCCCAAAGTGTTGTTGATAAATCCCATTGGCTGAAGATTTCTAAGGTGCGACAACAGCGTAAGTATCAAGTTTTGAAGCAAAATTTAGTGCAAGAGGCAAATCTTTTTGCCACAATCGATCGAGGCTGCAATGTAGAACTAACTCAACTTAATATTGGCGGCGATGATTGGTGGAGTATTGCTTTAGAAGCTTTTGGCGAATCTACCGACGAGAATTTGCACGTTGTAGCTAATAAAGTGTTCCAACACTACAATGCTTTTTCGTTAGAACCTAAAAACTCTTTTGCTTATCCAAGTTGGCTAATTTTGGCATCTAACCAAGCAGAAAACCGCTAACAGCTTCTAAAATGAGAATATTAATTACTGGAAATAAAGCTAATGGATACCCAAACACTAAAAGAAAGAGTTGCCCTAGTGAAAACTAAGCGCGAAGAATTGCTAACTTTATTAGAACAACCAAATTTAGGTAGTTTGAGAATAGATGTCAATCAAGCTTTAGAAGAAATGGACGATTTGTTTGACGAATATAAGCGCACCTTTGCGGAAGAAGTGAATTAACTTAATTTATAAAAAATAAATTTCACGCTAGTAGTTGATGCACCCAACTTGTTAGCGTGAATTTTTTTGAGTTTGCACTTTACTTAATGACTAACTACTTTCTCACCCAACTCTCGAACCAACTTAATTAGTTCTACTGTAGGC
>JAPJOW010000005.1 GCA_030826005.1 Aliterella sp. RAGGC_92 | reverse complement strand
AGAAACCCTTTCTAAGTCTGGTTGTGATTTTGCTTGTGAAACTACTTTAGCTGCAAGAAATTTTGCTAACTTTTTAAGAAAATCTAAGCTTAGAGGTTACACTATTAACTTAATTTTTTTCTGGTTGCAAAGTCCTGAATTAACAATAGAGAGAGTACGCAGACGAGTAGAAAGCGGCGGTCACAATATTCCTGAAGATGTGATTCGCCGTCGTTATACAAGAGGGATTAAAAACTTACTAAAATTGTATATACCATTGGGTGACAGTTGGGTTATATACAATAATTCTAGTTCAATTTCTCAAGTAGTTGTAGCTTGTGCAGTTGAACAAAAACCAGTTATTTATCAAGCTAAAATCTGGAATCAAATCTTAGAAAATACCAATGAATGAACAACCTTTATCAGAATTACATCAAAAAATTGATGCTGGGGTGAAATTAGCGATCGCCGAAGCTATAGAAAAGCACCGCAAACTAGGACAATCAATTAGTATTTGGCAAGATGGTAAGGTTGTTACTTTAACCGCCGATCAAATCCCACCTCTCAAACCGGATAAAAGCCAAGAAACTTAAGCATTGCCATGACTATATATTTCTACAGCACCCGCGAACAATACGGTTGTTTTTCTAACTTTTCCCTTCACGGTTTTCAGTTAGATAGCGTGTGGTGGACGACAAGCGAACATTACTTTCAAGCGCAAAAATTTGTCGGTACGCCTTATTTAGAGGAGATTAGAGTGCTAAAAACTCCCAAAGAGGCGGCTACTAGGGGGCGATCGCACACTTTGCCTTTGCGTTTGGACTGGGAGCAAGTAAAAGACGATATCATGCGCCAAGCGGTACTACAGAAGTTTAAAACGCATACTGATATTTGCGAAATCTTGCTTTCCACAGGCGATGAATTGATAGTTGAAAATGCCCCAAGAGACTATTACTGGGGTTGTGGCGCAGATGGGAGCGGAAAAAATAAGCTGGGTTTAATTTTGATGGAAGTACGGGAAATATTAGGCGACTTCTAACTAAAATTAGCTAAGGGTTGAGCGTAAGCCATAAAACTTGCAGATTTAAGGGATGCTACCGCCGCATTGCAGTTTTGTACCCAATACTGACGACCAAAACGGACTAATTGACGGTTGTTTAGTGCAGTAACGATCGCCAAGACAGGAGTATTAGCTTTATCTTTATCGCCAGATTGCTCTTGAAGTATGCTTCTTAGCTGATTTTGCTTTGATGTGTCTACAGCTTGTTCGATAGTTAGTTCTACCATTACCATCTGTACTTTGTCGATTAATTGAGCGTTTTCAAGAATTAACTGAAGCTGCTCGTCATCTTTACGATCGATTTTACCCCACACAATTAGCCGCGCGTCAGGAATGAACAACGAGCCAACTTGCTCAAAGGTTCGCGGAAATACTACAGCTTCCGTTTGTCCCGTCAAGTCTTCTAGCTTGACAATCGCCATGCGATCGCCTTTTTTGGTAGTAATTGGTTTAACACTACTAATCATTACCACCGCACACAGTAGAGCTTTTTTATTTTGCGCTTCTAATTCGCTTAGATTTATTGGTGCTAAAACTTGCGTTGCAGAACGGACAGATTTTAAAGGATGATCGGAAACATAAAAGCCAAGCAATTCTTTTTCTTTAGATAGCTTTTCTGGCTGCGAGAAATCGGCGACTTTTGCTGCTTTGGGGACTGATTCAAACTTGTCAATTACTTTATCGTTATTCGCCAAACCACTCCAATCAAAGAGATTTACTTGTCCGCTTGCGCGTTCTTTAAGCCGAGATTGCGACCAATCTAAAACTACGTCTAAATCGTGAATTAACTGATTGCGATTAGGCTCAATTTTGTCAAAACCGCCGCATAAAATCAGGGTTTCCAAGGCGCGACGGCTAACTGTACGCAAATCTACGCGATCGCACAAATCAGCCAAAGACTTAAATTCGCCGCCACTATTTCTTGCCTCTAATATACATTCGCTTGCACCTAATCCCAGATTTCGCACGGCACAAAATCCAAATAAAATTGAACTTTCAAGCGGCATAAAATCTATAACCGAACGATTAATATCTACTTGTTCTATAGGAATATTCATTGTCAAACAAGTAGCAATATATTTTTGCACCTTATCCGTATCGCCACTATTTGATGTCAGCAGCGCCGCCATATATTCAACGGGATAATTTGCCTTTAAATAACTCGTTTGATAAGTTACATAGGCATAAGCTGTAGAATGGGATTTGTTGAAGCAATTAGAAGCAACTGCACCATTTTCTAATATAAAATTGTGGTCTTTCTCGACTCCAATATCATAAACAGGTTGAATCCCTAACGATTTGCGACTAACTATTTTGACCACGTTTGTAGCTCCCTAAGATTTGCTCTATTTTTTGCTTTTTTCATTACGCTTGTGCTAAAAATCTTCAGTAGCAGACCATTCAAAGTCTTCATCTATTAAATTGTTTAAGTCTTTCCCTGAAGATTTAATAGAGTTTATAAACTCATTTAATGAATTTTCTAAAGCTTCATCAATTGATACTCCACTTCCTCCAATCCATTCCGGTGAATTATTTTCCAAGTTTTTTATAGCAATATTTATACGTCCTGAGTAATTACCACGCACATCTTCAGTAATTTTTACCTTAAACTGGTAATTTGGCACATATTTAATACAAGTAATATAAAACTCAGCAACTACTTGTTTAATATTTTGAATTTCTAAAATTTCTATGTTTTTCCAACTCATAAGTTAATTTTTCATAGAAAATAAACGTTTTGTAAAACTCATATATCTTGTATTGTGTTTAACTCTAACTTTTGTTCAAATATTTCATCAATCGCTAACATTTGTCCATCAGTAGTCATAAACTTATGGTCTTTTGTGGCTTGAATAACAGAACCATCTTCTAAACAATATTCAAATACTTCTTGCTGTCCTCGATTATGCCACTGAGCGATTGGTTGAGTATAGGTAAAACCATTATTATCTACACTGTAAACCGTACACTCTATTTGTTCTTCTACAATTTTTCCAATAGGCATTAATCCATATTCAACAGTTAGTATTTGTGTATCGTAGCTTAAACAATATTCTGCAAATTTGACCATTTGCTCAAATAAAAATTCAGCTACTTGTTTTCTTACACCATTTTTTGCCGCGCCATCTACAAAGGTTTCTCGATGTTTCTGCATCTCTGATGCTTTCTTTTTACCCATTGCTCGCCGGAGTAAATCGGCTTGTCCTAAAGAGTACCCAGCCAAGTCTTGAGCTTGTTTCATGATTTGCTCTTGATAGACTAAAACTCCATAAGTTTCTTCTAAAATTGGCTCTTGTAAGGGAGTTTTGTATTCTATTTTTTCTCTACCGTGTTTGCGATCGATAAATTCAGGAATTAAACCCGCATCTAATGGCCCTGGGCGATATAATGCCAAAATTGAAGAAATGTCTTCTATACAAGAAGGTTTCAAATCTCTAACTATTTGACGCATTCCTGAAGATTCAAGCTGAAAAATACCTTCTAATTCTCCTGCTTCTAGTATTTTGTAGGTTTTTTCTACGTCTTTAGGCATTTTTTTAACTTCGCCTTTAGCCAGGATTTTTTGTACTCTCCTTTCTTCCAAAGGTAAAGCGTCAGGATCGATAGTAATATGACGATTTTGTTCAATTAAATCGACGGTTTTTTGGATTAAAGTTAAATTTCTCAAACCCAAAAAATCCATTTTCAATAATCCCAGCGATTCCAAATCTTCCATGAAATATTGAGTAATCACCGAGCCATCATTATTTTTTTGCAAAGGGACAATTTCATCTAATGGTTCTGATGAAATTACAACTCCCGCCGCGTGAACTCCGTAGGTTTTATTAGTTCCTTCTACACGCATTGCCATATCAATCCAATGATGAACTATTGGATCGTTGTCGTATTTTTCTTTAAATTCTGGCGCGGGTGTAGCATCAGAAATCATTACCGCTAACTTAGTTGGCTTACCTCTAACGACAGGAATTAACTTCGCCATTTTGTCAGATTCGCCGTAAGGAATATCTAATACTCTGGCTACATCTTTGAGTACAGACTTGGATGTTAAACGGTTAAAAGTAATAATTTGAGCAACTTTATCTGCGCCATATCTTTCGGTTACATATTCTATTACTTCGCCGCGTTTTTCAATGCAAAAATCTGTATCAATATCTGGCATTGATTTACGTTCGGGGTTCAAAAATCGCTCAAATAATAACCCGTGATGTACGGGGTCAATATTAGTAATTCGTAGCGCGTAAGCAACCAAAGAACCCGCCGCCGATCCCCTACCTGGCCCTACAGGAATACCATTATCTCTAGCATATTTAATATAATCCCACACAACTAAAAAATAAGTAGCAAAACCCATTTGCTGCATCATTTTTAGTTCGTAATCTAGCCTTTCTCGATAAACTGGCTCGATTTCATTTGCAGATTTGCGATTAAATCTTTGTAGCAATCCTTGCCAAGTAACAAGTTCTAAATAAGTATCTGCGGTGTGTCCGGGAGGAACTTCATAGTTAGGAATACGAGACTCACCCATTAAGTTATAAGGCTCGACTTTTTCGGCAATTTCTACAGTAGTTGCGATCGCTTCATCAATTACGTCTTCGGGTAGATGATCTCGAAATAACTGTTTCATTTCTTGCGCGGATTTAAGATACTCCGTACCGCTATAGCGCATCCGCTTATCTTCACTAATTAGCTTTTTAGTTTGAATACATAGCAAAGCGTCGTGGGCTTCTACGTCGTAGCAAGAGACAAAATGCGAATCGTTAGTTGCAATAAATTTAATGTCTAATTCGCGGGCAATTTTAATAATTTCCACATTCACAATTCGATCTTCTGGCGAACCGTGATCTTGAACTTCTAAGTAGTAATCGTCTGCAAATATATCTTTATATTCTTTAGCTACTTTCCTTGCTACATCTACTCTACCAGCAAGAATTGCTTGAGGTATTTCGCCGCCTAAACAAGCGCTGGTGACTATCAAACCTTCGTGATACTGTTTGAGTAATTCTTTATTAATACAAGGACGTGCAAAAATCCCACTACCTTGCATTCCTTTGAGGTGAGAAATAGTTGTAAGTTTAACTAAGTTCTTGTAACCTTTAGTGTTTTTGGCTAATACAACTTGATGATATTTAGGAATTTTACGACGATCTTTATTTTCAATATCGCCGTTCATTACATACATTTCATTGCCAATAATTGGCTTGACATTTCTGCTGCGACAAACTTTAATAAGTTCAATTGCACCATACATTACACCATGATCGGTAAGTGCGATCGCTTTCATGTCTAATTCAATCGCTCTATCTACCAGTGCTGGCAATTGACTAGCACCATCAAGCAAGCTGTAATCGCTGTGGATGTGTAAACCAACAAAAGACATAATGTGTTAAATAGTTTTAGATTGTTGTAGGGGCGCAACGCATTACGCTCCTACGGCTAATGTTTAGGAATCAAATAGGAGCGCTATATATATATTGTAAGCAATAGGTGTCGCGATCGCACTACCTAACTATTTGACTAACAAACTTTTTTACAGTTTCAAAGTATTTCAATCCGGCAATTTTTGCAGTATTATTGTGTCCCGCATTGGGAACTATAAATAGTTGCTTTGGTTTAGGTGCAGCCGCATACAATTGTTTACTCATACTAACAGGAATTACTGAATCATCTGTACCATGAATAAATAAAACAGGCATTTTTAAAAGCTTTATTTTCTTAATAGATTCAAAGCGTTGATTAAGAATTAATTCAACGGGAAATAATCTAAATTGACCGCGAGTATTAACAACATCTGCAATAGAAGTAAAGGAGCTATCAACAATTAATCCGGCGGCTTCGGGGTGCTGCGTAGCTAAATTAATTGCGATCGCACCTCCCAAAGAATGACCATAAAGAATAATATTATTAGGCTGAATTTGTCGCTGTGTGACTAAATAATTCCAAGCCGTTGTCGCATCAAGGTAAACACTTTCTTCACTGGGAAAACTACCCTCACTAAGCCCATAACCCCGATAATCTATAATTAATACTGCAAAACCCATCTGATGAAAGCGATGAGCGTGAGCGATATTTGCACCGATATTTGCCCCATTACCATGCAGATATAATAAAGTTTTAGCGTTGGTTGTAGAAGCGGGAATCCACCAACCATGTATTTTCTCTACCTTACCGGAAGCCGTTGTTACAGGTAGCCATACCTCTTGAAAATCGAGGTTAAAAGCCTTGGGTGTAGTTTCAATCACTGAGGAAGGAAAGAAGATAAAACGAGATTGCTGGCGCAATAAATAGGTGCAAGCAGCTAAATAAGCGATCGCAATTACAACCCCTGTACTCAATAACAACTTAAATAAAGGTTTTTTTAACATAATATAGGGGGAATTTTTACTTATTGCCCCCTAGATAACATACCCTAATTTAATTGCGGTGTATGGGTTTGCCACTCGGTAGATTGTTCGTAAGCATAGGCTACTTGAAACAACTGATCTTCGCGCAAGACGTTACTAATTAGCTGCAAGCCAATCGGTAAACCATCGTTATCAAAGCCGCAAGGTAAGCTTAAACCCGGTAAACCCGCCAAATTTACGGGAATCGTCATTAAATCGGTTAAATACATACTCATGGGATCGGCATTCCTTTCGCCAGCTTTAAAAGCCGTAGTTGGCGCGGTGGGAGATACTAATACATCCACTTCTGCAAAAGCTTTTTCAAAGTCTTGCTTAATTAAAGTGCGGACTTTTTGCGCTTTAAGATAATAAGCGTCGTAATACCCCGCCGAAAGAGTATAAGTTCCGATCATAATCCGCCGTTTGACTTCCGCGCCAAAACCTTCGGCGCGAGTGCGAGTGTACATTGATAGCAGGTTTTCGGGATCGGAAGTTCGCAAGCCGTACTTAACGCCGTCATACCTAGCTAAGTTTGCCGATACTTCTGAAGGAGCAATAATGTAATAACTGGGTAAACCGTAACGAAAACGCGGACAAGAAATCTCTTTAATTTCTGCGCCTAATTGTTTAAGTTGTTCGATGGCTTTATGTACCGCTTCCGCGACTACGGGATCTAAACCTTCGCCAAAAGTTTCGGTAATAATGCCAATTTTCAGGTTTTTGAGGTCGGTTTTCAGTGATTGGGTATAGTCAGGGATTTCAACTTTTAAGCTTGTAGAGTCTTTGGGATCGTAAGATGCGATCGCCTTTAACAATATTGCCGTATCTTCTACACTCCGTCCAAAAGGGCCAATTTGATCTAATGACGAACCAAAAGCCACCAACCCAAACCGGGAAACCAAACCATAAGTTGGCTTCATCCCCACAACCCCACAAAAAGAGGCAGGAAGGCGGATAGAACCCCCTGTATCCGAACCAATCGATACAACACATTCATCGGCGGCTACGGCGGCGGCAGAACCCCCAGACGACCCGCCAGGGACGCGGGTTAGATCCCAAGGGTTAGCGGTAACTTGATAAGCCGAATTTTCGGTCGAACTTCCCATCGCAAACTCATCAAGGTTAGTTTTACCAACCATTACCGCTCCCGCTTCGGCGAGGAGTTTGGTTACTGTAGATTCGTAAGGCGGTACAAAGTGTTCCAACATCTTTGAGGCGCAAGTTGTGGGAATGCCTTTCGTACACATATTGTCTTTAATACCGATGGGGATTCCGGCTAACAAGCCAATATCTTCTTTGGCGGCAATTTTGGCATCAACGGCTTTTGCTTGAGATAATGCTTGCTCCGCCGTGACACACAAAAAGCTATGTAATTTGGGTTCTAAGGCTGTAATGCGGTTTAAAGTTTCTTGAGTAATTTCTACAGCAGAGCGTTCTTTATTAACTAGCTGATCGTGCAACTCGCGGATAGATGCCATATAAGTGCGTTCCTAATATAAGTCAATTTATTGACACTCTCCGCCTCTAAGGAAGCGGGGATTCTTCTCTCAGCGAACCAACTTACCCAAGCAGGTCTGCACCAACTAGGATAGTGGTCGATTCTCCAGAAGCGTTGCCAGTGTCTAGCACTGAGGTTAGGGCTTGCCCAGCCTTACCCAATCCTGAAACCAGGATATTAATACCAGCATTGTGGTCGCGATCTAGTTTGCATCCACACTGACAAATATGTGTGCGAGTAGAAAGAGATTTTTTAACCACAGTGCCACAGTTAGAGCATTTTTGGGACGTGTAGGCAGGACTAACGGGAATAGTTATACGTCCAAAGACCCTTCCAAAATACTCTAACCAAACTCTAAATTGATACCATCCAGCGTCATTGATTGATTTTGCCAGACAATGATTTTTAACTAGATTCTCGATCCGCAAGTTTTCGTAGACTACTACATCGTTAGATGTGATTACGCATCGTGCTAACTTCACGGCATGATCTCTACGCTGTCTACTTATTTTGAGGTGAATTCTAGCTAATTTAACCCTAGCCTTACGTCGGTTGCTAGAGCCTTTTACCTTGCGCGCAACAAGTCGTTGCGATCGTTTTATCTTCTTCTCGCCAGTTCGATAGAACCGAGGATTCTCAACTTTGTTACCCAATGAATCAGTGTAGAAACTCTCTAACCCAACATCTAAACCAATGGTTTGATGCGTCGGCTTGATTGTTTCTACTCGGTCTACTTGGATACAAAATTGCACGTAGTAGCCGTCAAAGCGTTTTATCAGCCTTACTCGTTTAATTTGGTCTGGCGGATAGAAGTTTAGATCGCGAGTGCCTTTGAGCTTTAATCTCCCGATACCAGTTTTATCAGTGAAGGTAATCGATTTACGATCGTCGGCTAATTTCCAGCTTTGAGTTTTATATTCAACCGAACGATTATTTTTTTGAAAAGACGGAAATCCCTTTTTTCCAGAAATCTGCTGTTTGCAATTGTCAAAAAATCGCGCTATAGATGCCCACGCTCGTTCTGCTGATGCTTGCCTAGACATAGCATTGAGTTTGCTTGCAAAAGAAAATTCTTTAGCCAGCACAGCACTATATTTACTCAGGTCGTACTTATTCGTTTGTGGATTATCCATCCACAAACGAATACATTTATTTCTGATAAATTGCACTGTTCTGATAGCTTCTTCTATAGCTATAAACTGTTGCGATTTGCCGTAGGCTTTAAACTCAAAAACAAGCATGATTCGACCCGATCGCGGTCATTATATACTACTATACTTAGCGTATACCTCAATAAAATTTGCAGAAAGCCTTAGGTTAATGTCTATAGGCAAGTAAATTTGCTTGTGTCGTTTTTTACCTCGCTTGGTCATAGACAAGGCTATATATACTACTATACTTAGCGTATACCTCAATAAAATTTGCAGAAAGCCTTGGGTTAATGTCTATAGGCAAGTAAATTTGCTTGTGTCGTTTTTTACCTCGCTCGGTCATAGACAAGGCTATCAAGCTTCCCACTACCTTCTAGAAGATTCATCGCATCTTACACCGCCTTTAAAACTTGCTACGTTTAATAGTAAGTCAATTTTTAAAATGCCATGACTGCCTTAACTCTAAATCTCCACTCCGCTATAGAGCTTACCGACGAGCGATTTGAGCAGATTTGTCACTCCAACCGAGATTTAAGATTTGAACGTACTTCTACCGGAGAATTAGTTGTTATGTCACCTGCCGGAAGCGATACAGGAAAACAAAATTGGGGCTTGGCTGGTCAGTTGTGGATATGGCATCAGCAAAGCCCTCTTGGTGTCGGCTTTGATTCTTCGGCGGGTTTTACGCTTCCTAACGGTGCAATTCGTTCTCCCGATCTTTCGTGGATAAAACAAGAGCGCTGGGATACTCTGACGGCGGCTCAAAAGCGTAAATTTGCGCCTATTTGTCCTGATTTTGTGGTTGAATTATGTTCGCCAAGCGATCGCCTAACCGATGTCCAAAGCAAAATGGCAGAATACATAAATAATGGAACTCTCCTAGGCTGGTTAATCGATCCCGAATCTCGCACTGTAGAAATTTATCGTCCTAATCAAACAGTAGAAGTTAAAAACGCTCCTAACTCTGTATCTGGGGAAGATGTATTGCCAGGGCTTGAGCTAGATTTACAAGAGATTTGGGCTTAATTTACGTGACTTCTAAACCGCACCAACTTAATACTTACATTCAAGGACAAGGTTTCCCCATTCTTTGCTTGCACGGGCATCCGGGAGCGGGTAGTAGTATGTCAGTATTTACTCAAAGCTTGTCTCAAAGATTTAAAACGATCGCCCCCGATTTGCGTGGCTATGGTAAAAGCCGCTTTCAGGGCAACTTTGTCATGCAAGACCATTTAACCGACTTAGAGGCGCTGCTAGACAGCTTAAAAATTGAAAAATGCCTAATTCTCGGCTGGTCTTTAGGTGGCATTTTAGCGCTGGAATTAGCTTTGAAACTACCTAAGCGAGTGACGGGATTAATTTTAATTGCTACGGCGGCACGTCCAAGAGGTAGCCATCCACCCGTAAGCTTGCAAGATAATTTATTTACGGCGATCGCTTCCATCATCAACCAAGTTCAACCAAGCTTACAGTGGAATATTGATATTTTTGGCAAAAAGTCCCTGTATCGCTACCTCGTTCAACAACACACACCTACTACTTACCGCTATCTTGCCTCTGATGCCATGTCAGCTTTTTTGCAAACCTCCCCGGCGGCGCATGGCGCGCTCAATAACGCCCTCAAAGCTGGCTACAACCGTTTAGAAGCCTTAGAGCAAATTCAAGTCCCCTGTTTGATGCTGGCGGCGGCAGAAGATCGGCATATTACCGTCTCCTCAAGCCTCGAAACTGCTCAACATCTTAAAGATTGTCAATGGCAATGCTACCCAAACACCGCTCATCTATTTCCTTGGGAAATACCCCAGCAAGTAAATAGCGATATTGATGCTTGGCTTGCCGCTCACCCGCAAATAGTAGAGTAGGGGCATAATCACCCCTACTACGCTCTAATTATTGAAAGCTGGTTTAACATAACGCTCTCTTTTTTCGCCCAAATCCTCAGCAATGGTTAACGCCTGGGGTTTGCAGCGTTTAATTTGGACTTTTATACCTGTTGCTCCCTCTTGTTCTAAATCTTCTACATAGCCATTTAGGGCGGCGCTTGCTTCTTTGGTACTCAAAAATGGGCCAAAGTAGTAAGTACAACGAGGTGTTTGGGTGACAACTTCTATCCACCACGCCCAACCTAATCCTTGGAAAAAGTTAGTCAAAATTTCTTTGAGATCGTGCCAAATATTTTTCATTTTTTTGCTCTACTTTTGGTTGCAGTCGGTGTTCTCTAAATTTCTATCAATATAATTTACAAACTGTTATACTTCGTCACGCTTCTTTTTTCAATTTTTCTAAATGAAGTTTTGTTCCCCATCGCTGGCGATAAATTTCATAAAGAGCCATTCCTGTAGCTACAGAAGCATTTAAGCTAGGCGTACTGCCAGCAAGGGGAATAGATACCAATACATCGCAACAGCGTTGTGTTAGCAAGCTCAGTCCTTCTCCTTCCGAACCAACGACAAGCGCGATCGCTCCACTAAACTTTACGGTATGCAATAGTTCGCTGCCACTTGCGGCGGTGCCGTAAATCCAAAAACCCTCGGCTTTTAATTCTTCCAACGCCCGGCTAAGATTTACCACTCTTGCAACTCCAAACGTTTCTAAAGCTCCCGCCGCTACTTTCATGACTGTGGAAGTAACACCTACTGCCCTTCTTTGCGGAATTACTAAGCCTTGAGCGCCAATTGCTTCGGCGGTACGAATAATTGCCCCTAAATTATGGGGATCGTTGATGCTATCTGCCACAATAATTACTGGCTGCTCGGAGCTAGACTTTGCTTTGGCGATTAATTCGCCAAGCTCGCTGTAACTGTAGGGAGCAACTTGAGCCGCTACGCCTTGATGATTAGCGCGATTGGTAATTTGATCTAAGCGTTTGGGGTCAACTTCATCTACAACCGTGCCGCTATCTTTAGCTTGAGCAATCAACGAGAGAAATCGAGGATCGTAACGCAAGCGCGATGTAATCCACAATCGATTGAGCGATCGCTGATTTTCTAAGGCTGTAAGTACGGTGTGACGACCGTAAAGCAAATCGCTATCTTCTTCTCTATTCTCCGCCATTGAAGGGGAGGAAAATTCCGAACGGTTTTCGCTGGGGCGATCGCTTCTGGGGCTATAACGCTCCTCTCTAGAGCGATCGCTTTTTGGTTGTCCAACTTTGGGCAAACTGACTTTCAAGGTTTTCAAAGTTTTTTTCGGTTGCTCTGGAGCATAGCCACGATCTGTTTTATTTTTTAAAACAGGTTTAGACCCATTGTTACTAGCAATTTTTGGTTTACCAGAAACTATCTTTTTATGAGGTTTGTCAGCCATTTGCTTGTATTAACTTAGATTCCGGCAAGCCGAATCAATAATATTTTATAGAACTTGAAAAGTTATTTTAGTATCGAAAGATTGATTTATGGAATCTTTCGATGTATATTAGTAAACTTTTAATATTTACTTAATTAAAGCTTGGATTGCGGCTCGCCAATTGAAAAACGCTGGTATGAAAAGCTTTAAAGTTCATTTATCTACTTCAGTTTCCAGCAAGCTGAGTTTTTCCAGCAACTGACTCAAACGGGGAAAATTGGTTAAATAAAGATAGCCAATCAAGGTTTCTAGGCTCGTAGCCCGCCCGTAAACTTCCGCATCTACTCGTTTTGGGGGGCGATTAGCGGCATTGCGTCCCCGACGGACAATTTCTAGCTCTGTAGGGGTTAAATAAGCCGTAAGAGAGGTTAGTTGTAATGCTTGAGTTTCAGCGCGTACTTGAGCGACTACCAATTGATGATAGGCGTAAGCCGACTTAGGAGGTAACAAGTAATTTGTTCTTATATAAAGTTCGTATACCGCGTCACCTATATAAGCCAAAGCTGCGGGAGAAACTTGTTGTATTTGGGCAAGGTTTATAGGAATCGAGTTTACTAGCCTTTGTAAAGGCTGGGCTGCCAATTCTGTTGGCTCTTGAATCAAGCAACTATCCTCCGCGATCGCAAATTATGTATCCCTCTTGTTAACTTTTAGGTTAGCGGTAACTCGGCTCAAGCGATGAAATACTTATAGCTTCACTTGACTATTATGCTCGATCCGCCGATTTTGGTAGGTAGCAGCGATTAACTTTACAATAAAAACATAAAAACTAAGCTATCCAGATTAGGCAATCGGATAGCAGGTAATCGAGCTAATTGAGAAGTTTTAAGACTGCTTAGTATTTTCTAAAGCTATCTCTACGCTTGGGCGTAGAGATAAAAATTGTTCTAAGCGTACCAGCTTAACTGTTTGCGTGACACGGGCATTAGTGACAATTTGCGATGTCCCTCCAGAGCTTTGAGCAAGTTTGGCAAGTTGCACCAAAGCGCCTAAACCAGAACTATCAACAAAATCTATTTGAGAAAGATCCAAAATAATGTGTATAGGCCCTTCTTCGATATATTTGCCGATAACCTTGCGAAATGTTGGTTCGGAAAAAGCATCTAATAAACCTGTGAGGCGGAATAGCTGGTAGTTATCCTGGACTTCACGAGTACCTCTTAGGCTAACAGTTAGGTTTAGTGGTTCAGCGATAATACTCTCCTCGCAATGTCATTAATAAAGTTGAGGATCAAGTATAAGTTTTTTTTTGAGATATTGTCTACAGCTAAAGGAGAGACAAATTTTACCTGAAGTTTTATACTTAACGTCAACTAAAAGAGCAACTAAATGCAAAGATTGCTGTTTGACTAGGGATAGGAAAGGCTAAACTAACTTTAAGAGTAGAGCAAAGTTGTGGCTGCTTTTACATATCAAATTATTAACTCAAATCAAATATGTCTAATTCTCATTATCAACCATCATCCAAGGATGGCTTAGACTTGGGTTTATTTACTATTACAAGTAGTACCCTGCTGCAATTAAGCACCGTGCCTGTATTATTCGTTTTGGTAGCAGGAAAGGTTTTAGCACCCACTATCAACGCGATCGCCGATGCTAGTGAAGAAGTATTTAGAGGCGATCGCTTGCCAATTCTGCCTTTCCCGGAAAATAATACCTAAAAATAGCTTGATTTCACAAATGCAAACAAAGTTTTGTTGTTTGTGAAACGACTTTAATTGGAATTAAACCCTAAAATTATTGATTATTCCCGGTTTTACCCGAACAAATACTTATGAGTTCGCTCCTCCACCCTTCTGATGAAGTATTAGGCATTACTATTTCTCCGATCGATTTATTTTTGCGCGATCGCCTCCAAATAGTCGAAGACTTGTGGGAGTCGGTAATCCGGCAAGAATGCGGTCAAGAATTAGTCAATCTTTTGGGACAACTGCGCGACTTGTGTTCCCCGGAAGGACAAGCAAACAGCGATGAAGCGTCTTCGGTAACTAAGTTAATTGCTCAATTAGATTTTAACGAAGCTATCCGCGCCGCTCGTGCTTTTGCTTTGTACTTTCAGCTAATTAATATTGTCGAGCAACATTACGAACAGCGTCAACAACTCCTCAGCCGCACTCCGCAAAAATCTCAACAGATTTTAATAGATTCCATATCAGAAGAAGCACAATTTGTCAATGGGGGAGTAGGAGCAGATTTATTAGAAAAAAATTGGCAAGCAATTCATAACGAACCCCAAGACCAGCGTACATTTCAAACATTGTTTCCTTATTTGCGAGCGATGAACGTGCCACCCCAGCACATTCAGCAATTAATTAACCAACTGGATATTCAACTTGTATTTACAGCGCACCCGACTGAAATTGTCCGCCATACAATTCGCGACAAGCAGCGTCGGATGGCTAAATTGCTCCAACAACTCGACCAACTAGAAGAAGGTAAAGCAATTGTCAGCGAAGCAAGTTCCTGGGAAGCAGCAGAATTAAAAGAACAGTTAACCGAAGAAATCCGTTTGTGGTGGCGTACTGATGAGTTGCATCAGTTTAAGCCAGCAGTTTTAGATGAAGTTGAGTATGCTTTGCATTACTTCCAAGAAGTATTGTTTGATGAAATTCCCAAACTGTATCAAAGCCTGAAACACTCAATTAATCAAAGCTTTCCCCGCTTAAATCCACCCAGCAAGAATTTTTGTAAATTTGGTTCGTGGGTAGGTTCTGACCGCGATGGCAACCCCTCGGTAACGCCAGAAGTAACCTGGCAAACTGCTTGCTATCAAAGGCAAATGGTACTAGAGAAGTATATCAAGTCCGTTAAACGGCTAATAGACTTGTTAAGCTTGTCGCTGCACTTGAGCGATGTTTTGCCCGATTTATTAGAATCGCTAGAGCAAGAACAATCGCAGATGAGCGAAGTGTACGAAGCCCAAGCCTTGCGCTATCGCCAAGAACCTTATCGATTGAAGTTGTGCTACATCTTGAAAAGATTAGAAAATACGCGCGATCGCAATGCTAGTTTGTATAGTACCGATTTAAGTCAAAAAATAATCGCCCTTGATGTTAAAGGAATTTATCATTGCGCCGCCGACTTTTTAGCAGATTTGCGGTTAATTCAAAGCAACCTTAAAGAGACAGGCATTACTTGCCGAGAATTAGAAAACTTGATTAGTCAAGTTGAAATTTACGACTTTAACTTGGCACACTTAGATATTCGTCAAGAATCGTCTCGTCATGCGGAGGCGCTCAATGAAATTTTAGACTACCTGCAAATCTTACCTCGTCCCTACAACGAGTTATCCGAAGCCGAGCGCGTGATTTGGCTATCGAGCGAACTGCAAACTCGCCGCCCCTTAATACCCTCGGAGTTGCCCTTTTCGCCTGCAACCAACGAATTGATTCAAACATTTCGCGTAGTGCGGAGTTTGCAACAAGAGTTTGGCATCAATATTTGTCAAACTTACATCATCAGCATGAGTCGGGAACTAAGCGACTTACTAGAAGTTTTATTACTAGCCAAAGAAGCCGGACTATTCGATCCCGGTACGGCAACCGGAACGCTGCAAGTCGTGCCATTATTTGAAACGGTAGAAGACTTACAACGCGCTCCGACGGTGATGCGAAAACTATTTGAAATGCCATCGTACCGGGCTTTACTAGCTGGTGGGTACGCTGCTAAGGAGAAAGAGAGTTTTGATTTACAAGAAGTTATGCTCGGCTACTCCGACAGCAACAAAGATTCAGGGTTTTTGAGTAGTAACTGGGAAATTCATAAAGCTCAAAAAGCACTGCAAAAAATTGCCGAAGAATACGGCGTACACTTGCGGATTTTTCACGGGCGCGGTGGATCGGTAGGTCGCGGTGGAGGGCCTGCTTATGAAGCGATTTTGGCGCAGCCAGGTCACAGTATCAACGGGCGGATAAAAATTACCGAACAAGGAGAAGTATTAGCGTCTAAATACTCTTTGCCACAGTTAGCACTTTATAATTTGGAAACGATCGCTACCGCCGTCATTCAAGCAAGTTTGTTGCAAACTGGGTTTGATAACATTCAACCTTGGAATGAGATATTAGAGGAACTATCAGCGCGATCGCGTTCTCACTATCGTAATTTAATTTACGAGCAACCAGATTTTATTGACTTTTTTCATCAAGTAACCCCAATTGGCGAAATTAGCCAACTACAAATTAGTTCTCGCCCCGCTCGTCGTCAGTCAGGAAACAAGGATATAAGTGGTTTAAGAGCGATTCCTTGGGTCTTTAGCTGGACGCAAACGCGCTTTTTATTACCTTCTTGGTACGGGGTAGGTACGGCTTTGCAAGAGTTTGTTGCGGAAAAGCCAGAAGATCACATCAAGTTACTGCGCTGTTTTTATATGAAATGGCCATTTTTTAAAATGGTGATTTCTAAAGTAGAAATGACGTTAGCTAAAGTAGATATCCAAATGGCGCAGCATTATGTAGAGGAGTTATCACACCCGGAAGATAAGGCGCGTTTGGAAAGAGTATTCGAGCAAATTGCTAATGAATACTACCTAACTCGCGACATGATTTTAACGATTACGGCGCATAAGCGGCTTTTAGATGGCGATCCGGTGTTGCAAAGATCCGTACAATTGCGAAATGGAACTATTGTTCCCTTGGGCTTTTTGCAAGTATCTTTGTTGAAGCGGTTGCGTCAATCGGGCAGTACAACTTCTGGGGTAATTCATTCTCGGTACAGTAAAGGAGAATTGCTAAGAGGGGCTTTATTGACGATTAATGGCATTGCGGCGGGAATGCGAAATACAGGTTGATGTCCGTATCGTAGAGACGTTGCAGTGCAACGTCTCTACATATATTTAATGCCCTAATAACCTGTCGCGCAAACGTTTAATGCGATCGCGCGATTTGGCGGCTTCTTCAAATTCTAGGTTTTTTGCCGCTTCTTTCATTTGTGCTTCTAATTGCACGATTAGATCGGGTAAAGCATCTAAAGGTAAATCGTCCGCTTGCTCGTCAACTATTGCTAATTCTTGAGCATTCAATCGTCGCGATACTTCTAAAAAGGACAGTATTGAGTTAGCAGATTTTTTGATAATCGATTTAGGTGTAATATGATGCTGTTCGTTATAGGCAATTTGGATTTCTCTACGCCGTTCGGTTTCCTCAATCGCTTTTGCCATGCTATCGGTGAGGTTGTCAGCGTACATAATCGCTTGTCCGCTCACGTGACGCGCCGCTCTACCAATTGTTTGAATTAGCGATCGCGTCGCCCTTAAAAAGCCTTCTTTATCTGCGTCTAAAATCGCTACTAACGATACTTCTGGCAAGTCCAAACCTTCGCGCAACAAGTTCACGCCTACCAGGACATCAAACACTGCTTCGCGTAATTCTTGCAATATCTCAATTCTTTGAATGGAATTGATTTCTGAGTGCAGATAGCGCACTCTTACACCCCGATCTTGTAGGTATTCGGTCAAATCTTCTGCCATGCGCTTAGTTAAAGTCGTTACTAGCACTCGTTCGCGCTTATCAATGCGATCTTTAATTTCTCCAAGTAAATCGTCTACTTGTCCTTCAGTGGGACGCACGAATATCTCTGGATCGATTACGCCGGTAGGACGAATTATTTGTTGCACTACTCGATCTTCCGATAATTCTAATTCCCATTCTCCAGGAGTTGCCGAGACAAATATACATTGATTGACTTTTTGCCAAAATTCATCGGCTTTGAGGGGGCGATTGTCGGCGGCGCTAGGTAATCGAAAACCATGTTCGATTAATACATTCTTACGGGCGCGATCGCCATTGTACATAGCGCGCGTTTGCGGAATAGTCACGTGGGACTCATCTACTACCAATAGCCAATCATCTGGAAAGTAGTCAACTAAGCACTCTGGCGGTTCTCCGGGGTTGCGCCCAGCTAAATGTCTGGAGTAGTTCTCGACTCCGTTACAATAGCCAACTTCCCGCAACATTTCTAAGTCGTAGCGAGTGCGCTGATCGATGCGTTGCGCTTCTAGTAATTTGCCTTCGCTTTCTAATTGCAATCGCCTTTGTCTCAATTCTTGTTCTATAGCTTCGCAAGCGCTTTCTAGTCGATCTTCTGGAGTAACAAAGTGTCGGGCGGGATAGATATTAATTGCTTCAATACTTTTAAGAATTTCTCCCGTTACCGGATCGACGTAACGAATCGCCTCTACTACATCGCCAAAAAATTCTACTCTCACAATGCGATCGTCATAGGCGGGAACAATTTCTAGTACGTCACCTCTTAATCTAAAACGCCCGCGACTCATTTCTAAGTCGTTGCGACGATACTGGACGGTTACTAACTCGCGCAAAAGTTCTCTAAGATCGACTTCTTTACCAATCTGTAAAGGAATAGCGGCTTTGAGATATTCTCTTGGCGTACCTAATCCATAAATGCAGCTAATAGAAGCCACAACGATCGCATCAGGACGTTCAAAAAGACTGCGCGTGGCGGAGTGACGCAGCATATCTATTTCGTCATTGATTGAAGCCGTTTTTTCTATGTAGGTATCGGTAACGGGAATATAAGCTTCTGGCTGGTAATAATCGTAATAACTGACAAAATACTCTACGGCGTTGTCGGGAAAAAACTCGCGCAATTCATTGCACAATTGTGCCGCTAAAGTTTTGTTGTGAGCCAAAACTAAGGTAGGTTTGCCGACTTTTTCAATTACCGAAGCTATAGAAAATGTTTTTCCCGTACCTGTTGCGCCTAATAAGGTTTGATAGCGTTTTCCTGCTTGAATATTTGCTGTTAGTTGGGCGATCGCTTTCGGTTGATCTCCCGTTGGCTGAAAAGGTGCTTGGAGTTGAAACGCGCTATTAGTTGCCATAATTGTTTTTGATGTTTTTATTTACTTTTGTTAATATTACTTTTGCCTAAACAACTTAAACTCTCCTCGCTCTTTTACATCTTTCAGCATAGAGAATTAATATGTCTTCTGGCAGAAGTTTATTACTTCAATAAATAGTTAGATTGTCAACAGAATAACAAACTAACTTCAAAGTTGATTTTGATTTTGAAGCTATTTATTAGATAAGCAAGGAGAGTATTATGGGTTTAGATGATAGAGCTAAAGCTGCTGCTAAAAACATTGAAGGTAAAGCTCAAGAAGCTTTGGGTAATGTTACAGGCGACCCTGAAGATAAAGCAGAAGGTCAAGCAAAACAAGCTGAAAGCGAAGTACGTCATGGTGTAGAAGACGTAAAAGACAAAGTTAAAGAGAAGCTCGATTAATTATCTTTTAACCTTAGATATATTTTAGCATAAATCTAAGGTTAGAGTCCAAAAAAGAGCAGTATCTCACCACAAAATACTGCTCATACATAGCAAAACTTGAAAAAATTAAACTCAGTATGATTCAGCAACTACGCCGAATTTTGACAGCGTTAATCTTAACACTGGTGCTAACAACAACTGTAGCTTGTAACGGAGCGGTGCAAGCCAAGCAACCAACTCTACCACCTGCTAATAGCACTAATAGTTACAGTCAATTAGAAAGAGGAAATAGTGCAAGCGGACAAGACTTTGGTAATTGGGTTGTTAGCAAAAGTAAAGGTTTAGTTAAAGACGCTTATGTGCGCGACAACAACAAGCTAGGTGTAGTTATTACACCCCAAGTTAAACCAACAGAAGTTAAGCCTTTAGCAAAATCTTTAGCTCAAGGATTTCACAAAAATTTCCCAAATCAAGACTTAACTGTTTTGATGTACGCGCCAGACAAAAAGTTAGTTTTAACTGCAAAGTATGACGTTCAATCTAATCAAATTGAATATAAGTAGAAATTGAGATTGACGGCAAATAACCGCAGTTAAAAATATAAAATAGTTTTGCATGAGGAGAATAAATTAAATGAGTAGTAGCGATCAGTATAAGCGTCAAATCATGAATGATTTGTCCCAAGGAAATACGGAAAGTTTAGGCGATGCGGACATGGGTTCGGAGTTGCAATACGAAAACTTTGACGATTTTGCCAACCGTTCCTCTCATGAAGAACGCCGTCAATTATTTGGACAATCTTTGCACCACGATCGCATTCCTCCCGGACAATTAGAGCCAGAATTGCAAAAAGCGATCGCCCAAATCAAGCCAAACGAACGAGACGACGTAGCGAGAGCATTTTTCAAGCATTTGGAAAAAAGAGGACTTAAAGAGCGCGACTTAGAGCAGCAGTTGGGTCTTTCTACTCATCACGCTAGTAAAATGAATGTAGATGACGTAACTAAGTTGGCATCTTTTGCCTACCACAGTCACCCCGATATTTTCCAAGAAGTACTAGCCGAAAAGCCTGGGATAATTAAGTTTTTGAGCAATCCTTTAGTAGCCGCAGTAGTTGGAATTGCCGCCGCAAAATGGTTAGGCGATCGCCGCCATCAGTAATTTACGCCCTAATAATATAGATAAGTCCGCTAAGAGTAGAACTCTTAGCGGACTTATTTTAGCTATAGCAGTCCTATATTAAATTATGAAATATTAGATAGCCCTAAACCCCCAATTGGAGGTGGCTAAGAGTCTTGTTCCCCCAAGGTTGGGGGCTAGGGGGCGAAACCATCTGGATTTTATAAATGACTCAGGATTGCTATATAAACTAGAAATTTTTTAAACGGCGGCAAGTTCAGGAGAAGGACGTTTGCTATTGCGAATACCCTTAATCGCTTCTGCATAGTCTGGCGCGTTAAATACCGCCGAACCAGCAACGATCGCATTTGCCCCGGCTTCAATTACCTGCCAAGTATTATTAGCTTTTAAGCCACCATCAACTTCAATCCAAGGATCTAAACCACGCTCGTCACACATAGCGCGGAGCTTGCGAATTTTAGGTAGTACGCCAGGAATAAAGCTTTGACCGCCAAAACCAGGGTTGACACTCATGATCAAAACCAAATCGCATAATTCAAGCACGTAATCAATTAGTTCTAGAGGCGAACCCGGATTGAGGACTACTCCAGCTTTTTTGCCGAGTTCTTTGATTTGTCCCAAAGTGCGGTGCAAGTGCGGAGAAGCATTGTGTTCGGCGTGGACGTAAATATGATCTGCGCCAGCTTTAGCAAAATCTTCTACATACTTTTCTGGTTCTACAATCATCAAGTGGACATCCAAAGGCTTTTGCGTAACCGGGCGAATAGCTTCAACAATTAACGGGCCGATGGTGATATTTGGAACAAACCGACCGTCCATGACATCAACGTGAATCCAATCAGCCCCGGCGGCATCAACCGCTCTAATTTCATCTCCCAAACGGCTAAAATCGGCAGATAGAATAGATGGAGCAATTACAATTGGCTTGGGCGATGGCGTGTTAGTCATAGATTAGTTCTCCTAAGTCCTCAGATGTAAAACATTTTAACATTGGGGGACGGCTTGGACTAAATAGTTGAAATTGCTGTCCATCCTCAAAAAGCAATAAAATTAATTACTTGGGTGCAAAGGCTCGTGTTGGCAGCAAATGATTAAACAACTAATGGGGACTATTGGGGGATTAAGCGCGATCGCGCTTAATCATCCAGTTTGGGCGCAACAACCTACATCGATTGCCGAAACAGGAATTGATGCTTTACGCCTGCATGGGTTTCCTTACAATCTAATTGGGCGCAAAATTAGTATCGGACAAGTAGAAATCGGTCGTCCCGGACAGTACGGTTTAGATAAAGCAGTATCGGGAAATCGCGCGATCGCTTTAGCAGGAGTATTTTTACGCGATCGCCCAGCCAAAGCAAATACAAACTTAGATCCCCATGCCGAAAACGTTGCCAGCGTCATGATTAGCGCCGATAAAGCAATTCGCGGCGTAGCCCCAGGAGCTAGGCTTTATTCTACCGCCGTTGGTTCGCTTAAAACCGGAGGTCAACCCGAAGAATGCTTGTCCGCGCAGCACGTAGCCATGCAAAATAGCGGCGATGTCCGAGCGATAAATTTTAGCTTTGGGGAAACTTTAGAGCGCGATCCTAGAGTAAATGCTCGTTTAGATGGCAATGCGCTATTAACTCAATGTATTGACTGGTCTAGTCGCTTTCACAACGTTTTGTACGCGATCGCTGGCAATCAGGGTAAAGGTGGTATTCCCATCCCGACCGATAACTACAACGGTATTAACGTCGCTTTTAGCAGCCGCAGAGAGGGAATTTTTAATAAAGTAGATGTGTCAAATTTAAGCGATACCAAAGTCGGGGTAGAAGGGCGGTTAAATGGCAAAGAGGTAAATTTGGGGATTCGTCGCGCGATTGGTTTAGTCGCACCGGGAAGTAATATCTCCTTACTCAATCCCAATGGTAAAGTAACAAAAGTAACGGGAACGAGTTTTGCCGCGCCTCACGTCACCGCAACAGTGGCTTTATTGCAAGAATACGGCGACAAGCAATTGCGAGTTAAAAAGCGCCATTGGAGTTTGAATGCTCGTCGCCAAGAAGTAATGAAAGCTGTGATGCTCAATTCTGCCGATAAAGTGCAAGAATACGCCAACAACTTGCGTTTGGGCATGACTAAAACAATTATTGACAAGCAAAATTTAGATTGGACGCAATCCGATGCTTATAGCGATCCCAAAATTCCCCTCCACGCCCAAATGGGGACGGGACAACTCAATGCTTTTCGTGCTTATCAACAATTTAGTGCGGGAGAATGGAAACCCCAGGGGATAATGCCAGCGATTGGTTGGGATTACGGCTCAGTTAATGCTAATTCCACTCAAGAATATGTATTAGCTAAACCTTTGACGCAAGGTGGTTTTGTGTCTATAACTCTTGTTTGGAATCGCTTAGTCGAGCTTAACGACACGAATAAAAACGCGCAGTACGATCTTAAAGAGAATTTTCGCGATCGCGGTTTAAATAATTTAGACCTGTATTTAGTTAGCAGCGAATCTAATAACGCTCCTAGTAGCATTTGTACATCTATTAGCGAAGTTGATAGTGTAGAACATATTTTTTGCCCCGTGCCTAGTACAGGTAAATACAAAATCCGCGTGCAATTTTCTCAACAAGTCCACAACCCTACTCAACCTTACGCGCTGGCTTGGTGGACGAACTAGCAAATTGTCGTTACCAAAATAGTAACTAAGCCAAAATGCCTAACTAAAAATGTCATATTAACAAATGTTAATGCCCATAAGGTTAGCTTTATGGTGCATTACATTTGTCTAGCCACTAAGGTACTTATGAATCAGCCATCTTCTAGTCAAAAGACAGGTTTTCAGCTTCGACGCTATGCGATTCGTTTGGGTAGACGGTACGCCCTATCCGCCGCCAGTGTAGTAATGCTAGGTTTTTCTGTGGCTGGATATTCAAAGCTCGATGCTTCAACAAGTTCCTTATTTCCTGCTTCGCCATCTAATATTACTCAGCAATCGCGCGATCGCCTGTAATCGTCAATCGGTTGCTAGTTTTTTGAGTTGGGGTGGCACGACTTCAACGGTCGTTTGATTTGCATCGTTAATTTCTAGTTCTAGTTGACTTGCACTCAATGCTTCCCCCCCCTGACTGCGCCCGCGCACCGCACTTAAAGCAGTTTTAATCACAACCGCCGAAGGGACAGCGACAATTACCCCTAATAATCCCCCAACTCGCGCTCCCGTCAAAACAGATATTAATATCCACACGGGATTTAAACCTGTAACGCTACCTAAAATCCGGGGAGCAACTAAGTTTTCGAGAATTTGTTGGACGATTACCGCCGCAATTAATACCCGCGAACCCAACCAAAAGTCTTGTAAAGCAACAAGTAAAGTCGTAGCAATAATTCCTACCGTGCCGCCAAAAGGAATGAGCGCCATAATCCCGATAGTTAAGCCAAATAGCAAACCAAACGGAACTTTGAGCCATAGAAAGGTAGGAATTAAAGCAAATGCCATGCAAGTGCCAAAAATAAGCTGTCCGATGAAGAAGTTTTGAAAACTCAGTCGTAAAGTTTGCGAAAACGGCTGGCGAATTTTAGCTGGCAACCATTCAATTAAACTTTGCCACAAGCTATCGCCATGCTGTAACAGATAAAAAGCTAGAACCATTGTTAAGACAAAATCTAGCAAGCTAGTAACGGTCAGGACTGCTAGATTCAATACCTGAGAGGCGATCGCTTGCAACTGCCCTTTGAGGCGATCGTTAATTTGTACCAGTAACGCATCGAGATTAAGCGGAAAACCTTGATTATCCGCCCATTGATTTAGTAGTAATAGCTGATAGCGCCCTGAATCAATCCATTCTGGCAAACGCACAACCAATTGTTGCGCTTGGGTAAGTACCAGAGGCACTAAAGTCACTCCCAAAGCCAGCAAAACCGATAAAGCGACCAAGAACACCAATATCGCAACTTGTTCTCGTTTAGCTCCTTTGCTTTCCATCCAGCTAACCGGATAGTTGAGCAAAAATGCCAGCAGCGAAGCGCCGACTAAAATTACAATTAGCGAGTTGAAATAGTTGAAAATAGAAGAAACTGCCCAAGCATTGAGTACGATTAGAGGAGCTACAAGAGCGATCGCCGTCAATCGCCCGCCTAGCGTCATTGCCTGCCACCATCCAAGTATTAAGCGTTTCTGCATTTGCCTACTGCCGGATAAAACACGATTGAATTTGCTCAAGCGGTCTTATTATCTCTAAATTCACCTTTTTAACTCATCCCTCTACTTCAGGATTTTTACAGCCAATATGAAAAATGTTGAACCAACAGATAATTTAGACCTTAAGCATTTACAGCTATTTTTCTATTTAATCCCAATACTCGGCTTTTTTCCGTCTTTGTGGACGCTCTATCGCAACGATAAACAGAGCCAGAGCGAACAACTCAAAGTCAGCCGATTGTCTGTAACCCTTGCAGGTAGCTGGCTAGTTGGATATTTGCTCTTGGGAATGGGCGCAGAAACTTCTGAATTTTTAGCTTTACGGCTTTTAATATTAAATACTTTTTTAACTTCTGGTTATTTTTTAGTCAGCGTGATATTAATGGTTCGCCTCTATAAACGCAAATCCTTACAAGTACCAGGGTTTAGCAGTTTGGCAAAGCAAGTAGACAAATATTTATCTTAAATAGAAGCAAATCACAAATTTTGCTTTTTTGCTTTACCCCTTGGAGTTTACGTAAAAATGCCGTTTGCCAGTCAAATATAATCCGAGTAAACTTTTCCTTGAACGTATAGTCAGGCGGTAACTGCGAATAATTGTGTATTTAGTAAGTTTAGCCAATAATTATTTGCTAGATGCTATATTTTCAATTCAATTGAGTGCAATTATTTTTTGGTGTTAACTAAGTGTGAGGAAGTCTGTGGCAGGTCAAAAACATTCGGCGCGAAAGTCTCCTTCGCTCAATTCCGCAAAGATTATTAAAAAATCCTCCCGTTCTAAGACTGGGCGTTGGTTGTGGTTTTGGACAGGCTTAACAGGTGTAGCCACGCTCTCTGCTACCGCCGGAGCGATGCTTGCAGTTTCTTTGTCAAGTACGCCCTTGATGCAAGCAGAACTCAGCCCAGAACAAGAAGCGATTTTTGGTAAAGGCGATCGCATTTCTCGCGGTAGTTTAAAGCTTTCAGAACTAACTCGTCCGGTAAATATTTTAGTATTGGGTGTAAAAGTTTTAACGTCAGATGTCAGCAATCCGCCCGCCGGGAGTGATAAATTAGGCTACCATGCCACGCTCAACTCTTTTGAAGGGCTTTCCGACACGATGTTGTTGCTGCGCTTCGATCCTATTAACAAAAAGTTAGCCGTGCTTTCAATTCCTAGAGATACGCGCGTGGCGGTGGAAGGACACAATTTTAATAAAATAAATTCTGCTAACTATCGCGGCGGTCCTGCTCTTAGCGCTCAAGCAACTAGCGAACTATTAAACGGCGCACCGATCGATCGCTATATAAGAATCAACGTCCAAGGGATAGAAAAACTTATTGATGCTTTAGGGGGAGTAACAGTTTTCGTTCCCAAAGACATGAAATATCAAGACGATAGCCAGCATTTGTACATCAACCTCAAAGCTGGAAAACAGCATCTCAACGGCAACCAAGCACTGCAATTTCTCCGTTTTCGTTACGACGAAAATGGCGATATCGGGCGCATTCAACGCCAGCAAATATTGATGCGGTCTTTAATGGAACAAGCATTAAATCCTACTACCGTAACGCGCGTTCCCAAGATGCTAGAAGTAATTAAATCGCACATCGATACTAATTTGACCATCCAAGAATTAATGGCATTAGTAGGTTTTGGCGTACAGACAAAACGCTCCGACGTGCAGATGTTGCTAGTACCGGGACGTTTTAGCGCCCAAGGCGAATATAACGCAAGTTATTGGCTGCCAGATAGCGATCGCATTGCCACGATGATGACTCAGTACTTCAACGTGCCAGCCGAGGGAATGCAAGCAGAAGTTGATCCTGCCAGGTTGAGAGTTGCAATTCAAGATAGTACAGGGAGCGATACTGCCGTACAATCGCTAGTAAACTCTCTAGCAGAAGCTGGCTACCGTAATGTGTATGTAGCAAGACGCTGGAGCGAACCATTAGATATAACTCATATTGTCGCCCAGCAAGGCGATCGCAATAGCGCTCAAACTATTCGTCAAACTCTAAACGTTGGCGAAGTGCGCGTAGAAAGTACAGGCAATCTTCAATCTGACATCACAATTCAATTAGGACAAGATTGGCTGAAAAAACAAGACCAAATCCTTCAGCAATAAATTATGTAGCGTTGCCGGAATTTTCTGCAATCCACTTTTGCAAAATCGGATTGACTAATTCCGGCGCTTCATCTTGAGGACAATGCCCTACACCTTCAAGGGGAATAAACTTTTGCACTTGGGGAAACTTAGCTAATTCTCGTCCCAATGCTATGGGCTCCCAAGGATCGGCAGTTCCCCATAACATAATAGCCGGGCATGGCAGCACCGCTAATAGGTCTTCAGGTAACGGCCCTTGTCCGTAGGCAGTAAAAGCCACAAATACGGCTAATGCCCCCGGATCGCGGGCTGGCGACATTAAAATATCTATCAATTCATCAGTGACAGCTTCGGGGTGGGCGTAAGCTTGTAATAAAATTTTGCGGACAGTTTGCGGCTTGGCGATTTGATTAAAGAAAAACTGACTAATAGGTTTAATTGCTAAAAGTTTTTGGACTAGAGGCGCTCCAAAACGGCGATACCAAGGCAAAGCTTGACGTTTGCGATCGTGCAGTAGTCTTAGCGAACAATTGATTAAAGCAACTCCTAAAGTGGTTTCTGGCGCGTATACCGCCGCCTGCATCGCTGCTATGCAACCAATAGAATTACCAACTAATAAAACTGGTTCGCCGACAACTTCACGGCAAAAGTCAGCAATTTGCCTTCCCCAAGTTTCAAAAGAGTAGGTTACTTGTTCGCCCGGTTTAAGTTCGCCAGGAATCGGTTTAGCCGAAGCGCCAAAACCGATTAAATCGATCGCATACACGCGGGCAAATTGCGCTAATACAGGTATATTATGCCGCCAGTGCCACCACGAAGCGCCAAAGCCATGAATTAAAACTACCGCCGGGCCTTTGTCGCCTTGGGCTTGATAACAAATTGGGAAGCCTTGCCAAATCCAAGTTTTAGTTGTGGTATTTGAAAGAATAGCAGTTGTCATTTATGAAGTAAGTTTAAGTGCGATCGCCCTTTTCATTGTGACAAAATACTTAGACTATTTCTCTCGTCTAACGGTGTAAAAGCGTAATCTATTGTTTCCATTTTTGCAACTGTTTAACTAAAACTTATGAGTGCAGGTTAGGCTAGACCAAAAAATGGCTACCAGTGTCCGCACCTATGAGCAAAGAATTAGCAATTAAAACTTGCGGATTAACTAAACGCTTCGATCGCTCTATTGCCGTTAATGATGTGGATTTGGAAATAGCTGTAGGTGAAGTTTACGGACTTATTGGGCCAAATGGCGCGGGAAAAACTACCTTAATTCGGATGTTGGCGGCGGCGGAAGCGCCGACAAAGGGGGAAATTTATATTCATGGCGAAGTCTTATCATTAGACCAAAGCAACCCTTTACTTAAACGTCATCTTGGCTACTTACCCGATGATTTCCCTTTGTACAACGATTTGACGGTTTGGGATTATTTAGATTATTTTGCCCGGTTGTACTTATTAAAAAATCCCCGTCGCCGTCAACGTCTAAACGAAGTATTAGAACTTGTCCAACTAACTTACAAACGCAATAGTCAAATAAAAACGCTGTCGCGGGGAATGAAACAGCGCCTCAGTTTGGCACGAACGATTATTCACGAACCGATTTTACTATTACTTGATGAGCCAGTTTCAGGACTAGATCCGATCGCCCGGCAGCAGTTTCGGGAGATTATCAAAGTATTGCAAGAAGCTGGGATGACTATTCTAATTTCATCTCATGTCCTCAGCGACTTAGCAGAACTTTGTACGTCAGTGGGGATTATGGAGTTGGGTTATTTAGTCGAAAGTTGCAATTTAACTGACCTTTACCAACGTCAAAACCGCCAACAAATTTTTATCTCGACTTTAGGAGACTTAGAAGCCCTTAAAGCGCAATTAATCAAACATCCCCTAATTGAGGAATGGGAAGTTATACCGCAAACCAATAGTATGCAAATTTACTTTACAGGCGATCGCGCTCAAGGTGCAAACTTATTACAATCTCTAATCAATACTGGCATTCCAATTACAGAGTTTCATTGCACTCAAGAAGACTTAGAAACTATTTTTCTTAAACTCGGTCACAAACAAGCATCCTGACAAAGTGCCGATCTCAGTACGAATAATAAACTAGACAAAAGAACTTTTATGCAGAAATTAGATTGGTTCGACTCCATAGGCGATTGGAATCCCCAGCTATTCAGGGAACTCAAAGGACGACTCAAACTGCGTAATTTAACTTTAGCCGTAACTATATCGCTCTTAGGGCAGTTTTTGCTATGGGTGTATTTTCTCATGCGGATGCCACACCCGACTACAGAACTCACCGTTTATAAGGGGGATTTTCCTAGTAGTAGTTTTTACTGTACAGGTGCTATTGCTTATGAGCGCGATCGCACCTGTCTTGTAGATGGGTTGGGTAACTTGCTTGTAGATTGGCAAAGATGGTCGCTAGACTTATTTTTAGCATTAAGTATCATCGGCATACTTAGTTTATTAGTAGTCGGGACTTACTTATTGATTGATAATTTAGCTCAAGAAGAACGCCAAGGGACGCTAAATTTTATCCGTTTAAGTCCGCGATCGCCTCAAAATATTTTATTGGGCAAAATTTTAGGAGTCCCAATCTTACTTTATATAACCGTACTTTCGGCTGTACCCTTGCAACTATGGGCTGGGCTATCTGCTAATATTTCGCTAATTCGGATTTTGAGCTTTTACAGCGTAGTAGTCACAAGTTGCGTGTTTTTCTATAGCCTATCCTTGCTATTTAGCTTAATAAGTTCTAGAGGCTTGAACGGTTTTCAAGCCTTGCTAGGAAACGGTGCGATTTTGTTATTTATCTTGTTAATTGGCTTATTATCTAAAGGGTTTTCCGGCGATGTTCTAGATGGAATCAGTGTTTTTTCCTTTGCAAAAATTTACTTATATTTAATTTCGGCTACTGCTATAGAATCGAGATTACACTGGTTCAACTTACCTGTAGGCATGAGTTTAGTAGGTATTACCAGCATTGCAATATTAAATTACAGTTTATGGACATACTGGATTTGGCAAGCAATAGAGCGCTGCTTTGCCAATTTTAGTAAAACTATATTGAGCAAACTTCAAAGTTACTGGTTTGTTGCTTGCTTTGAAGTAGTTGCTTTAGGCTTTGCTATCAATAGTATTCGTTATTACACAGGCGATGGCGATAGTCATCACTATAGACCAGGAGATAATTTTATCGTCTTACTTGTTTATAACTTTGTCCTGTTTTGTAGCTTAATTGTTATTTTGACACCGCAAAGGCAAACTTTAATCGATTGGGCGCGATATCGAAATCAAAAACCCTATAGTTGGAATTCACTAATACCTTTACTTAAAGATTTGGTATGGGGTGAAAATAGTCCAGCTATAGTTGCGATCGCGCTTAATGCTGTAATTGCAGCTATTGTTTTAATCCCCTGGATTATGCTCGAAATGGATAAAAGCGATCGCTTTTCAACTTCGATGGCTTTAATTTTCAATTTATGCTTAATGGTAGTGTGTGCGGCGATTTCTCAATTAGTTGCCCTTATGCGGACAAAACAACAGAAACTTTGGATAGTTGGCACTCTAGGGGCTGTAGTTATTTTACCTCCCTTGATTATTCTTTTATTTTCTCTAGGTTCTGTACAAGTGCCGACTTCATTACTATTTACTATTTTTGCATTTGCGGCAATTAAAGATGCTGGAGTATTTAGCATCTTATTAGCACTGCTAGGACAGTTGAGCATAATTACCTTATGTTCAGTGCAAATAAAGCGTCAGTTAAAAAAAGCGGGTGCTTCTAACTCCATTGGTTTATTTGCACCACCAAAAGCCCAACTTCCCTAATAATCGCGCCGCATTAACCCTAACATGGGGCCCAGTACCGCCCCCACTACAAACCCACCAGCGTGCGCCCAATAAGCAATTCCGCCGCTTTCCATACCTACATTTGTCCGCACGCCTAAACTTGCAAAGCTAAAAAAGGCTTGCTGAAGAAACCAAAACCCCAAATATAAGTAAGCAGGAAGGTCAAAGGTTGTCAGAAAAAATCCTAAAGGAACTAAAGTTAAAACCTTAGCGTGGGGAAAGCGAAGAATATACGCGCCCATAATTCCGGCGATCGCACCACTCGCCCCCAACGATGGAATCCCAGAGTTTTGCGAGAAAAACCACTGCGCCAAAGCTGCTAATGCGCCGCAAGTTAAGTAAAAAATTAAATACTTAAAGTGTCCTAAACGATCTTCAATATTGTTACCAAAGATCCATAAAAACAACATATTACCCGCAATATGGAAAAAACCGCCGTGCAGAAATTGTGATGTAAATAGCGTCATCCATTCGGGGAATTGTCCTACTGTTGGACAACTACCCGATAATTCGCAGGGAACCATCGCCGCAACGTGAAAAAAGCTTTCTAATTGCGATTCTGACAAACTTATTTGATAAACAAAAACAGCAATGTTGGCAATAAATAACCCGTAGGTAACATAGGGGGTAATGGAGATCGGATTATTATCTCGTAATGGAACCACAGGTAGTTTTCCTAAATAAATCTAGCGTTTTAGATAATTGTAGAGACGTTCCAGTGGAACGTCTCGCCTCCAGCATTGATGTTAAGATTTAGCAATTTTATAAATAGTTCTACTACAAATAAGCTTTTTCCTCTGGTGTCGGTTCTAGTAATCCGAGTAACGGGCCTAAAATCGCCCCAAACACAAATCCCCCAGCGTGCGCCCAGTAAGCAATTCCACCACTTTCCATCCCAATATTGGTTGGCGCTTCAAAACTGGCAAATCCGTAAAAAGCTTGTTGTAAAAACCAAAATCCCAAAAAGTAAAACGCCGGGACGCGTACCGCCGGGAAAAATAAACCCAAGGGAATTAAAGTTAAAACTTCGGCGCGAGGAAAGCGGAGAATATACGCTCCCATAACTCCAGCGATCGCGCCACTCGCCCCCAACGATGGAATCGCGGAGTTTTGCGAGAAAAACCACTGCGTCAAACCAGCTAGTACGCCACAAGTAATATAAAAAATTAAATACTTAACGTGACCTAAACGATCTTCGACATTATTGCCAAAAATCCATAAAAACAGCATATTACCGCCCAAATGTAATAACCCGCCGTGTAAAAATTGCGAAGTAATTAGGGTTATCCATTCTGGTACGGGTTGATTTACAGATATACCGCCAAAACTCGCTGTTAATTCTCTTGGTACTACCGCCGCTAAATGAAAAAATCCATCTAATTCTTGAGGAGGTAAAGTTGCCTCAAATAGAAAAGCAAGAATATTTGCTGCAATTAGTCCAAAAGTCACGTAAGGAGTAATTGTTGTAGGGTTATTGTCTCTAATTGGCACCATCTGACTTATTTCCGGTTTTTTGAAACTGGCAACACGATAACCAATTTTTAAGTCCCTAGCTTCTAGCCTGCGGATGGATTTATTAGCTAACTTAAAAATCTACCAGCCTTTTTCAGCTTGTTTTAGTACGTAAGACGCGACTTCTTCAATTTGAAACTCGCTCAATCTCCCTTTAAACGCTGGCATGGCTTTTTTACCGTACTTTACTTGACTTGCGATCGCTTCAATAGAATGAATGTGGTGCTTTAAAAGCGCTGACTTATGTAAGTTTTTGTCACCAATAATAATGTTGCCGCCCCCTAGATGACAAGCGGCGCAGTTGTGGCTAAAAATTTCTGCGCCGCGATTAGATTGTGCGGCGAGGGCGGGAAAGTCCCCTAGAATTAAGGCGGTAAAAGTGCTTAGAGCTATTTGCGCTAACGCTAACAGCAAGAAGGATAAAGTTTTTCTCATCGCGCTGCATTGATAGAAATTGCAAAAGGGAAATGGTTTTACTTTCGACCATTTCCCTTTGATAAAATTATGAGCTAAGTTTCAAAAAATCAAAGAAACTAAAACTTTATTCTGCTACGGTGATTTTACCAATCATGCCTGCGCCACGATGGGGTTCGCAGTAGTAGGTGTATTCTCCAGGAGCGGTTTCAGCAAAGGTTGATTTTACAGTTTGTCCGGGAGTCATGAGTAATTGCTTGTGAGACAAACCTTTAGCAACATCTGCGCTTTTGGTAGGGTTATTAGCTGCATCAAAAACAACGTTATGGGGAGGTACTTTGTTGTTTACCCACTCAACAGTATCGCCTGGTTTGATAGTGAGTTTAGCAGGATCGAAAACTAGCATTCCTTTATCAGAACCTAGTTTAACTTGGTAGGTTTCTGCCGCCGCCGTAGGGGTAAATAAAGCAAAGCTGCTCACTAGCGCCACCATTGCCAATAATACCAAACCGCAGCGCCGTAAAGTTGCAGCAATCAATTTCATAATTTTCTCCAAAAAGGTCGAACTTTATTATTCAATAATACAGGTTCTAGGCACTATGCAGCGCGATCGCACCTTAGTAGATTCATTGATTTAAAAATTATCCGTACCCCAACCGGGGGCTTTTTGTGCTGCCGTAAGTACAAAAGCCGCTAAACTCTCTATTTGGTCTTGATTCATCCAGCTTTCCGGTACTTGGCGACACCAATAAGTTTCGCTGCTGCCGTCATAAACCATTGGTCGTCTTAAATAAGCCACAAGACTATTAATGTTATCGCGGGCTGGAGTTGCGCCTTTTAATTTCTCCAATGATAATGACACTTGGGGGTCGGGTAAAGTAGCGCCGCCGACATGACAATTTAAACAACTGTTTTCAAATAGTTCTTTACCGCGAGTTAATGCCTCTGGGGAATACGATCGCGTTTCGCCAGACTCATCTAAGACTAAATCTATAGGCGCTGTAACGTGCAAAAATCTTACCAAATAGCGATCGATATTTGCCGCTTGAGCAGGATAGGTTTGGACAATTAAAATTAAAACTACAGCAATAACACAACACAATCGACGCAGCATTTATATAGTTCAACCTTAAATTAGTTCTTTTTAATAGTAGCGATTTGACCAAAGCCTCCAGCAGTCCGAAGATGGCTGAAGGCTTGCAATTAACAACTTCTAACAGGCTTTAGTAGTAAATTTTGCCGCCGCCCCACTTATCACCAACAATTTTTGGTTGAAGTAAGACGTGACCGGAAATAGCTACTAGGTCATCTTCTGATAGATTTCTCATTGCCGCGTAGATATCTGCACTCTTAGTACTGGGGTGCAATTCGGCAATTTCTTCCTCGCCGTCATAAGTTGTTGGATTATGCAAGTAATCGACTAATCCTTCAATATTATTTCGGGGTGGCGTTGCTAGAGCTAGGGCTTCGGGATCGAGTCCTACGTTTTGATTTGTTTTGGTTACGCCCCCAGCATGACACTGAGCGCAAGCATAGTTAAACAAGCGTTTACCTTCTTGAACTTGCTTAAGGCTGAGTACCGTTGTATCTCCTTGACCATTTAATGGCACTGTCCGTACAGCTTCGCTAAGTTCGACGGCGGCCGCACGACCGACAACTAGCCCAAACGCCAGTAGTAAAGTTGCCATCGCAAGAGCGATTGTTTTTTTAAACATAGTTCCCCTTCAAAAGTTTCGACTCCGAATACAGCTATTTATCATGGGCTTAATTCTCTCGATCACTGTTGTTTGAGCAAAAACCACAGGTAATAAATTCGGCTGCGGTTCTTATTTTTCGGCAAAGTCATTACCAACAAAGCAAAATGCCATGTATCTTAATAACTTTTAGTATTTATGTAAAGTTGACTGCATTTTAATCTTGCCCATCGCTTGAAGATTGGATTTGCGTCAAGACGTGGGAAATGATTATTTTGGCATCTTCTAAAGCTAAACGAGTTTTAGAAGATTTATAAGCTATTCCCAATTGGTCGCACAGAGCCAATACATCCTGTTCGGAGAGGTTGTAATCCTCCGCTATTTCAGCAATGGACAAGTCTGCAAAACCCATAATGAATAATTCAGTAATAGATTGAGATTAAGCCGCTCTAATATCAATATCATGTCGCGAGCGCAATTTGTTATTCTAAATTGGTTGCGGCGCAATCCCCGTGTGCCAAGCAGCTACCGGGGGCGTAGTTGTAATTGGCTGATGCAGGCAAATTAATTGCGCTAAAGTCTTTTTCAATTGAGGGCGCGGGACGATCGCATCGACAAAGCCATGTCGCAACAAGTCTTCGGCAGTTTGAAACTCCTCTGGCAGCTTTTCGCGGATAGTTTGTTCGATTACCCGGCGACCGGCAAACCCGATGGTAGCTTTCGGTTCGGCAATAATTAGATCGCCAAGCATAGCAAAACTTGCCGTCACGCCTCCAGTAGTCGGGTTTGTCAAGATAGGAACGTACAGCAATTGAGCTTCGCGATGGCGATGCAAGGCGGCGGATATTTTTGCCATCTGCATCAGACTGAGCATTCCTTCTTGCATTCTCGCCCCCCCAGAGGCGCAAACAATGATAGCAGGATAGCGATTGAGGGTAGCTTGTTCGACGAGGCGGGTAAGTTTTTCGCCTACAACCGATCCCATACTACCGCCCATAAACCGAAAATCCATTACGCCCAAGGCAACGGGTAAGCCGTCTAGTTTGCCGATACCAGTTTGTACCGCATCTACTAAGCCAGTTTTTTCTTGAGTTTCTTTTAATCTATCGCTATAGGGTTTGCGATCGCGAAATTGCAACGGGTCTAGAGGCTGCAAGTTTTGGTCGATGGGATTCCAACTATGAGGGTCAATTAGCTGGCGAATGCGCTCCTCGCTATCTACGCGGACGTGATGCCCGCATTCTAGACAAACCATTTGATTTGCCCGCAAGTCTTTGGTATAAGCAAGTACAGAGCAAGCTACGCACTTATTCCAGAGTCCATCGGCAATATCACGTTGGGGTTCTTTATTGGTAGATTCCGTTTTGCGGCGATTTGCAAACCAATCAAACAGGGACATGGGATTAGAGAACTCAAGTTAAATTAAGCATTACGATCTTACTCGAAAGGGAGTAGGTGTTTAGCTAATTGGAAAAAACCATCGCAAGTAGGCGTTTAATAGCAATTCTCCCCAAAAGACAACGAGCGCTGCTCCCATTGCCAAAAAAGGCCCAAAAGGCATTAATTGCTGCCGAGAGCGCAGTTTAAGCGCGATCGCACCGCCCCCAATAAAAGAGCCTAAAGCGCAAGCGATAAAACCTGCTAACAGCAAATACTTCCATCCCAGCCAAGCACCCATCATTGCCGCTAACTTCCCATCTCCCCATCCCATTGCGTCTTTGCCGAGAATTAAAAAACCAATAATAGTAATTAAGTTTAGTAACCAAATTCCTACTACCGCACCAACAATTCCAGCCATTAGCTGGTTAACTGCGCCTGTAAAGTTATTTTGTCCGGCGTAACCAAGAGCAAACTGAAATATTAGCCCTAATACTACTCCCGATTGAGTTAAGGAGTCAGGTAAGGTCATAGTATCGAGATCGATGAGCGCAAGGGCTAGTAACCAACTGCAAAACGTCCAATAACCAAGAGTTTGAATTGAGACATCAAACTGCCAAAATACCCCCAAAAATATTATTCCCGTAACGGCTTCAACAATTGGGTAACGAGCAGAAATTTTAGTGCGGCAATGACGACAGCGCCCGCCTAGCGCCAACCAGCCAAAAACCGGGACATTCTCTCTTACTCCTAATTGATGCAAGCATTGGGGGCAACGAGACGGCGGATAGAGTACCGATAATCCGGCAGGGAGGCGATAAACGACCACGTTTAAAAAGCTGCCTATAGATGCGCCTAAGACAAAGACGATGATAGATGAGGGGATTAAGAGTAGGGTGTCCATGATGGGAGATGGGGAGATGGGG
>JAPJOW010000229.1 GCA_030826005.1 Aliterella sp. RAGGC_92 | reverse complement strand
GAATAAGCCATAGCTGCCCATTTTTTAACAATTCCCGGTCGATTGACAACGCGAAAAACAGTTTTAAATAAGAGCTTTGAAGCCACCAAACTTTCAAGAGTAGAAACAACGGGGCGGAGAAATTGGGGTACAGCTTCTTCACGGATAGACAAATCCGGCAAACTCAACATAGCGATACCTGCAACCATTTCCGGGTAAGTTGCAGCAATAGTTAAAGTTACCAGAGAACCCGTAGAATTTCCTACTAATACAACTGGCGTATTAATAAAAGTCCGCCAAAAATCGTAAACTTGCTCTACCCAAAGCTCGACATTGTAATTAATAGAGGGTTTCTCCGAAGCGCCAAAACCCAGCATATCTAAAGCATAAACTGTATGAGACGCGCCCAAAACAGTTAAATTATTGCGCCAGTGTCCGATGGAAGTACCAAACCCGTGCAACAAAATTAGCGGCGTGTTTGTTTTTTGGGGCGATCGCACATAAGTATAACGAGTTTGCCAGCCGCGCCAAACCCAATCTCTTTGCGAACCAACTCTTTGTTGCCAATGCTCGGAAATAGTCACTTTTTATTTGCACCACATTTATTTTTATTGTAACTACCGCAATTTAAGTAGACGGTAATTATCACCCACAAGCTGCGATCTTAAGTTGTTAAAATTAGGATACAAAACACTCCTCAACTCTCCATAGATAAGATCCTTTTACAGGGGTTGAGAGATAGACCTCCCAAGTCTTGGTTTTTCTTAGAGATTTAGCGAGTGAACCCACGATTAAAGTTTGCTCATTTTTCAGTGAGTTACCGCATGACTACCCCGATCCAAATTCCCTTAATTGGCAAAGTCAAACATCCTTCCCGGTGGTTCATTGGACTATTAAGCGCGGGTATAGTAGCAAGCGGGACAACCTACTGGGCAATAAATAGGCAAGCCTCGCCCAAACTAGATATTGCATCCTTAACCGTCCCTGTAGCCTCCGCCGATGTCACCCTCCGCATTAGCGCTAGTGGCAAAGTTGTACCTGTCCAAACCGTTAACCTCAGCCCCAAAAACTCCGGTATTTTAGCCCAACTGCTTGTAGAGCAAGGAGACACCGTAGAACAAGGGCAAATTATCGCCCGGATGGACGACTCAAACTTGCAAGCGCAACTAAGTAAAGCCCGCGCCAATCTCGCCCAAGCTCAAGCCCAACTAGCCGAAGCCCGCGCCGGAACTCGCCCCGAAGAAATTGCCCAGGCTCAAGCGCGTCTAAACGGGGCGCGGGCGCAATTAAATCAAGCACGTACCGGGAATCGTCCCGAAGAAATTGCTCAAGCGCAAGCTCAAGTAGAAGCTGCTAGAGCGCGAGTAAACCTAACTTCTAGCCGAGTACAGCGCAACCGCAACTTAGCGTCTTCTGGGGCGATTTCTCAAGACGCTCTAGACGAAGTAATTGCCGATGACAGAAGTGCCAAAGCCAATTTGTTGGAAGCCCAAAGACGACTTGCCGATCTCAAAAGCGGCAGCCGCAGCGAAGAAATTGAACAAAGACAAGCGGCCGTAACAGAGGCACAACAAGCTTTACAGCAGCTTCAAAATGGTTCGCGTCCCGAACAAATCGACCAACTAGCTGCGTCCGTCGCCGCCGCTAGGAGCGAACTTAAAGCCGTACAAGTACAGCTAGATGACACAATTATTCGCGCTCCTTTTTCCGGCATAATTACTCAAAAATACGCAACGGTTGGCGCGTTTGTAACTCCTACAACTTCCGCTTCTAGCACCGCATCGGCAACTTCTACCTCTATCGTGGCAGTATCTCGCGGTTTGGAAGTCCTCGCCCAAGTCCCCGAAGTCGATATCGGACAAGTAAAGCAAGGAAGATTAGTAGAAATTGTGGCAGATGCTTACCCAAATCAAGTATTTAAAGGAAAAGTACGCTTAATTTCCCCAGAGGCGGTAGTAGAGCAAAATGTAACTTCCTTTCAAGTGCGAATTGCTTTAACTACAGGGCAAGAACAACTAAAATCGGGTATGAATGTCGATTTAACTATTGTAGGCGCAGCCGTAGAAGATGCTTTAGTTGTACCCACCGCCGCTATTGTTACTGATAAAAAAGGGCAAACTGGGGTACTAATTCCCGATGCGAAAAACCAAGCTCAGTTTCGCCCGGTAGAAATTGGTTCGGCGATTAAAGACAAAACGCAAATTGTATCGGGAGTTAATAATGGCGATCGCATTTTTCTTTCTCCTCCCCCTAATTACAAACTAGAGAGCAACGAATAAATGAATCCTGTAGAAAGCGTCAAAATGGCGGTGACTACGCTCCTTGCCAACAAATTGCGTAGTAGTCTAACCATGTTAGGTATCATTATTGGTAATGCTTCGGTAATTGCCATGATTGGCATTGGCGAAGGAGCGCAAAAGTACATTGCTGGGGAATTAGAATCATTGGGGCCTAATGTATTATTTGTCATTCCCGGAAATCGCGAAACTCAACGCATTACCTTCGATTTGCCAAAAACTTTGGTACTAGCCGACGCAGAAGCGATCGCAACTCAAGTTCCTACTATTGTAGGAGTCGCCCCAGAAGTTAATAGTAGAGCGGTAGTCACTTATCGCAACAAAAACACTGATATTAATGTAATTGGCACTACTCCAAGTTTTCTGACGGTACGCGACTTTGACACCAAGTTAGGGCGATTTCTTACCCCAATAGACACTAAGCGGAGCAATCAAGTTGCTGTTCTAGGTTCGGATCTAGCAGCGAGATTATTTACGAATACGTCGCCCATCGGTCAGCAAATAAGGCTCAAAAATGCTACTTATCAAATAGTCGGCGTACTTGAATCTAAAGGCTCTGGCTTTGGTACAGATTATGATGATGCGGCTTTTGTCCCGATTACAACAATGGCAAATCGCATTGTTGGGCGCACGTCTCCCTACGGCATTCCCTTAACTTATTTAGTTGCTTCTGCCAAAAATACCGAAAGCGTGGAAGCGGCGGAGTTTCAATTGCGTAATTTACTAAGGCTGCGCCATAAGCTCAATGGCGAAGATGATTTTACTATTCGTTCTCAAAAAGATGCTCTAGAAACCGTTGGTAAAGTTACGGGCGCTTTAACAATTATGCTCGGTGCGATCGCATCTATTTCGCTATTTGTCGGCGGGATTGGCATTATGAATATTATGCTAGTTTCTGTCACCGAGCGCACGCAAGAAATTGGACTGCGTAAGGCGATTGGCGCTACTCAACAAGATATTTTAGTGCAGTTTATGATTGAAGCTGTAATTCTTTCCGCCGCCGGGGGTTTACTGGGTACAGGTTTAGGTGTAGGCGGCATATTATTAGTTGGGGCGTTATCTCCCTTAGAAGCGGGCATTTCTATCGTAGCGATTTCTATGGCTGTAGGTGTTTCTGGCGCGATTGGCTTATTTTTTGGCGTTATTCCAGCCCGCCGCGCGGCACAGCTTGACCCAATTGTGGCTTTGCGGAGTGCTTAAAATTAAGGGTTAATCCCTTAATTATTTTGTTTGATCGCAGCCTAGCAATGCCTCTAGCTGTAATAGAGTAGTAATGCTTGTCTTCTCAATAATGCTCTATCTGCGATCGCATAACATCTCAAAGTATCTCATCGAACAGTATTCTACAGATTTTGCCGCCTGGTTACTAGGTCAACCGCTTGCTTTCACCACCATCAATCCTACGGAACTGAACGTAGAACCAATTAGAGCAGATAGCGTAATGCTACTGCAATCAACCGATGTGATTCTCCACACAGAGTTTCAAACCGTTAAAGATGAAACAATGCCCTTTCGGATGGCAGATTATTATCTGCGCTTAAAACGCAAGTTTCCAGCCCAAGATATTCAACAAGTAGTAATTTACCTAAAAAAGACAAATTCCAACTTAGTGCGACAAACACAATATCAAACGCCCGTAATGAATCACCAATTTCGCGTCATTCGCTTATGGGAAGAACCATTAGAAGTATTTTTGAGTACACCGGGACTATTACCCTACGCTGTATTAAGTAGCGCATCAAACAAGCAAAGGGTGTTAGCGCAAGTATTTAGAGAGTTAGAACAAATCGTAGACCCCAGAGAACAGAGTAATTTAGTCGCCGCGACAAGTATCTTAGCGGGGTTAGAATTAGATGAGCAGACAATCCGACAATTAATCAGGAGTCCGGTGATGCGCGAATCGACGATGTATCAATCTATTTTCCGCGAAGGTCAAGCGGAAGGACTGGAACGAGGACTGGAACAAGGACTGGAACGAGGACTGGAACAGGGTTTAATCCAAGGTCGCACCGTTGAAGGTAGGGCATTAGTTCTCAAGTTGCTTACCCGGAAATTGGGTACTTTATCAATAGATGTGACTGCAAAAGTGAGCGCTTTAAATCTTGAGCAATTAGAAGCTTTGGGTGAGGCTTTATTAGATTTTACTAGCGTTGCAGATTTGGAATCTTGGTTAAGGTAAAGGCGATAGCGAAGCGCAGATCGCACATAACTTCTCCCTTACCATACCCCGTGCGCGGATAGTTGCCAATCGATTCACAATCCTACAGGTATGTAGTAGCGCGATCGCACTTGCGTTAATAGCTAAAAGAGATTAATTTAATAAATCCTGTGAAATGTTAGATAACAAACTTAGATCGCAAACAACACCTATTACGTCTACTTCGGCAATTATTCGCTTGGAAAATATTTATAAAATTTATGGTGCTGGGGAAACGGAAGTACGAGCTTTAGCTGATGTAAATTTAGTGATTGAATCTGGTGAATATTGCGCGATTATGGGCGCTTCGGGTTCGGGGAAGTCTACCGCGATGAATGTAATTGGCTGTCTCGATCGCCCGACAAGCGGACACTACTACCTCGATACAGTTGATGTTGCAGCTTTAGATGATAACGATTTAGCAAGTATTCGCAATCTAAAAATTGGTTTCGTTTTCCAGCAATTTCACCTATTGTCGCAACTTAGCGCTCTAGAAAATGTCATGCTACCAATGGTTTACGCCGGAGTTAGTGCCAAAGAAAGACGCGATCGCGCAACAATTGCCCTCCAACGCGTGGGCTTAGAAAATCGCCTCAATAATCGCCCCAATCAATTGTCTGGCGGACAACAACAACGAGTTGCCATTGCTCGTGCGATCGTCAATCGTCCGGTGTTACTGCTTGCAGATGAACCTACAGGCGCTCTCGATTCTCGCACTACTACTGAAGTTATGGATATTTTCACCGAGCTTAATGCTACAGGAATTACTATTGTTATGGTGACTCACGAATCTGAGGTAGCGCGTCAAACAAGGCGTATAGTTTGGTTTCGTGACGGGCAAGTAGTTCACTCTCATCTTACCCCCGCAGAGATTGGACAAGTCGCTGCCTCTTAAAATGTCTGCATCTAGCTATAAGAATCTATTTATTGCATAAATCTCAGAGCGCGGGGGCAAAATATAGCACGAAATCTTAACTAAAGACTTGAAGTTTTCCCAGTCTGCGCTTGAGTTTCAATCGGCTTAACATCGCTACAACCCATATCTCCCGCGATCGTTCGCAATATAGAAATTTGGTCGTCAAAAGTCAGACCTTCTATTTGCGACATTACACCATTAATCGCTTGAGTTCTTTCATAATTTGACGGCATCCCTACTACTGTATCCCCCATAGCTTGCGCCCAAGCATACCAAACCATTAATTGATTGTTTTCTTTTAAAGCACCGTAGGCACGAGAATAATCTGTGTCTTCGCAGTTCACAATTTGCCGCATTATTGCTAACTGCTCGTCTTTGGATAAATTGTAATAGTCACCCAATAATCTAGGTGCTAATTCTGGTTCAGTTGCTGCGGGGGCTGCTGGAGTAATTGAATCTCCCATTTTTTCATAAATGAAATAAAACACAGCTAATTTTGCATCGGTATCCAAGCTTTCAAAAGCTTTAACCGCATCTTGGGTTTCACCCGTAAGTGCTTGAGGCTGATTTGCTGGATGAGTTGAAGCCATAATTTATCTCTACTTTCAATTCAACTACTTTAAACTTAGGATTAGCAGAGAATTATGTTTTAGTTCGCCCTCCAATAGAGAGATTTTTACTATTTAGGCGATCGCCAATTCCCTAATTAAAAAATCTATCTTAATGGGGTTATAGAGGTAGGGGATCGCTTTGATACGATGACTTCACTAATCAAAAATCTATCTAGGATTTGATATTATGACAGACTCAATTAGACCCAACCCCGATCGCGCTACAACTCAAGATGCTCAACTCGCCGCCGAAAGTATGACCGAAGGGAAAGAAAAAATGCCCGCCGTTGATGTTGATGCTGACTATGCCGCCGCTCAACAATTTAGCGTCAGCGACATCGATCGCACTTCCGAAGGTGCGGAAGCCGCAGAGAAAGCAACTGCTAATGATTTTGCGACTGCAACGCAGTCAGATACCAAAACAGAAACTATGTCCACTGGCGATCCTAACGACTACATGGCTATGGCAAAAGATGTTGGCGCTCCTACAGGTGCGGCGGGTAATGTGGATGACGACCTCATGCAGAAAGCTTTAGAAAAAGGTCAGCCTGGTAAGTAAGCTTTGAATTAATAATTGCGCTTGAAAGCGTAAAAATTAAGCGCAATTATTACTTAATGGGTAGTTTCTGGTTTTTTGAGAATATCTATTAGTTCGCTTGGTTGCTCGATTAAATAATCTGGATTTTGCTTCATTAATACTTCTTTAGTATTAAAACCCCAACTAACGGCGATCGCAATTACTTTACTTTTTTTAGCAGACTCTATATCTCTGGTTTCATCGCCTACATAAATAACATCGTTAATATCAATATTCTCTTGCCTAATAAACTTATTAATTACTTTATCTTTGCCAAAAATAGTCGAGCCAGAATAAATATAATAAAAAATATCTGCTAAATTATTGTGTTCTAAAAATGCTACGATAT
>JAPJOW010000228.1 GCA_030826005.1 Aliterella sp. RAGGC_92 | reverse complement strand
ATACTAAATTGCTACGATTGCAAATAAAATTTCAAAAATATATCGATCGAACATAAATTTATTCTTAAACCTATTATCAGAAGAACTGGAATGATTTGGTACTAAACTCAGTTCTTTGTTGGCTTAAGGCAAATGATAAATATAAGGTTTGTTTTATTATATCAATACAAATCAACAATAAAGACATTAGAATATCGCCAATGATTATATAATAACAGGGAGAAAAATGTTTACTATTAAATTTGTTGGGGTTAATTCTGGCTTGTCTGATATGCTAGTCCGTTTATATTCAATGTATAAACTTGGTAAAGCTTTATCATATACCTATATTCATACACCCTTTATTTGTAAGAGGAGTTATCCTTTAAATTATCTAGAGCGGATCTTAAAAAAGATAGTTGGAGATAGAATTTATTGCAATCTCAATAAATTTATTGGGCTTGATAAATGTGAAATGAACATATTCGAGCGCAGGTTTTCTTATTTCAATATAATTGAAACGAATATAGAAGATATATTAAACGATCCAAGCATTTCTAACCTTTCAAATTTAAAAAGTATAATTGAAACTAATAATTCTCTAAAAGAACCCGTTATTTATTCATTTTCAACAACTGGAAAGTTTTATAAGTTTGATACTCAATCAAAGATTGATAATTTATTGCAGGACATAGTTAGCATAAAAGACTTTAGAGATTTAGTTACTAAAAATTACTGGAAAGCTAGACAGAAATGGTCAGTATATCTTCCTTTTGATGAAACAAAGGCTAAAATCGTAGTACATATCCGACGAGGAGATCGTGCTTGTATTAATTTAGGCGAAAGAGTAATTTGCTTGCACGGTCATAAAACTGCTATTGTAACTAATAGTAGTAATATGGTTGAGCAAGCCAGAGATTTGTTAGAAACAGAGAATTTTAGCAGACCAAGCACAGTTTCAGAAATCATGCTTATTCTCCAAAAAATTTTTGACATATATGGAAAAAATTACTTTTCTGTTATTATGCTTTCAGATGGATATGACAGAGCATTTAAAGTAATAAAGTCTAATATCAATAAAGGTCAGTTAAATCTTAGTAAATCTGAATTAAATCAATTACCTAGTGTTGAGCGCGATTGCCATAAAGAATTTTTGACTTTCTCTAATAATCAAAATATATATCCTATTATAGGCGAATCAAAAAATAACTTTTTTCAAAGCATACACGCGATCGCTTCCGCAGACATTGTAATCAAATCCTCAGGAGGGTTTGCATCAGTAATACATAAGTTTTTTAAAAAATTAGATACTCCTCCAATTATTATTGACGTTGAGCAGTACGAGCAGCAAAATTTTCAACAAACGTTAAATGCAATTGGACAACTAATCAATAAAAACTAACTTAGACTTGTGGAGCAAGCAATTAGTAGTAAATAAATTTTATAATTTGAAGTTTAAATAAATAGCTTCAAGCGCAACAGTCAAAGAATATATAAAGCTTTAGCTAGAAAAATTTAAAAAAGTTTAATATAACCTTTACATTAAGTAACACAAAAGAAGTTTGCCATATAAATGGTCAAATTTTGTTGAGCTATGGGCTTGCACATTATCTGGATTTTGATAAGGAAAGAGAACTTACCTTGGATTACGTATTTTTACCTAAGTATATTTACTTGACTATACAACTTTAAAGTATAAAGATGTATCAATTTATTAGTGAAATTACGCTTGGACATAGGTAAGAGGTAAGTTAGCTTTTTTGTATTGCTATTTAGTTGTGTACTACTCCAGTACAAGTCACCGAGTAGGTAGTTCATCTTAAAAAATCAAGAATTTTTATTTGTCATCTTGTAACTTACCTGTACTTGATTACATTATTACTGGTCACAAAAAGCTTTTAGTTTAGGATTACTACGCAATGAATAAATACGCATCGAAAAGGTTTCTATTACTAAGTGTATTAAGTTGCTTCTTGTGCGGACAAACAACTCAGGCAACAAGGGCAAGCGAACAAGTTATTACACAGCTTACGCTTCCCGTTAACCTGGCATTGAATCAAGAGAAAATATGCACGACAAAGCGAGTTAGCCCACAAACTGTTGCCGTTGCTCCCTCTGGCGCAAATGTATTTCGTGCCAGCAGCAATCCCATAATTTCGCTTAAAGGTCACTCGATCGCTTATGAGTCTTCGGCGGCGATAGAATCGGAAGACAATCCTTGGTTTAGTTCTATGGTATTTGTTACAGAGCTACCAACGGAAACCGTTGAGCAGATAGATGTAAATAACCAAGGACAGCCAGCAAATAATATTAGCCAGCTTGCGGCAATGTCACTAAACGGGCGCTATGTGGCGTTTGCATCCTATGCAACTAATTTAGTAGATGGCACACCTCAAGGAAACCTATTTATTCGCGATCGCCTTAATCGTATTACCGAATTAGTGCCGCTTGCAGAAAATTTGCGTTTGGGATTGTTAGTTGACCCCAATGTCTCGCTCTCAATCGACGGTCGATACGTTGCCTTCGGTAACCTTGACCTGGCGAAAGTGTATGTTTACGATCGCGAGCTTAAACAGACAGAACTAATTAGTTTAGAGCCAGAAAATGTTAGCCGATACAGTTTTCAGCCAACTATTTCTGCGGACGGGCGCTATGTTGCCTTTACTTCCGGTTTGTACGGAAAAGCCTCTAATAGTGTATACGTTCGCGATCGCGTGACTGGAAGTACAGAGATAGTCAGTGTTGGGTTAGATGGGCAGCCAGCAGAAGGGTCTACACCTACTATTTCTGCTGATGGACGCTATATTGCTTTTGCTTCTAGTGCCAGCAATCTTGTTGAAGGAGATACAAACGATCTAGATGATATATTCGTCCGCGACCGAGTAGAGAAGTCTACCGAACGAGTCAGCATTAGTTCTACAGGACAGCAAGCAAACGGCTTTAGTATGAAACCTGCTATAAGCCCTGGAGGTTATTCTGTCGCCTTCACGTCTGAGGCTACTAACCTTGTCGAAGATGACACGAACAAGGTTGAAGATATATTTGTGCGTAATCTCAATCAGAACAGCACAGAACGAGTCAGTATTAGTTCTACAGATCGACAGGCGAATGATGGAAGTTCCCAACCCACTGTTGCCGTTAGCAGTCGTGCTGTTGCCTTTACTTCAATTGCTACTAATTTGGTTGAAGGAGATACAAATGGTGTGTCTGATGTATTTGTCCGCCTATGTGAGAATAGAGAATAACCAAGCAATTAATAGCTAATGCCGATTGAAGGGCGCTTGTGGGTTCGCCTTCGGTGCATAGCAAAAATTTAATCGTGCTTCAAGTTCAAGGCTGCTAGTTCATGTACACTTTGTAACTTTGCTTGGATGCTTTGATGTATATTCTCGCGCTTGGCGATCGCACCGGTCAAAAAATTAGCTAAAGTACCAGGTTGAAAAGCTTTTTCTGGCGCAATAGTCATGCCTTCCAAACTGAAATGATCGAACAGTCCCTCGAACTTACCTTGATAAGTAAGTCCCACTACAGGGACTCCTTGACCTAGACAAGCGATCGCTAAATGCATCCTACCCGTAAAAACTAAATCTAGCCCGGCACATATATACTTAATTTCTGCGGCGCTACAAGGGGTTGGCACTTGCATACAGTAGGGTTTCATTTCTGTTGGTAATCTTGCTAAGATTGCTTGCGCCAGGGAGACATCACTTTCTTTTCCCCGAAAATCATGAGGAATCATCAGAAAACTAATTGATGGCTGGCTAGAGAAAAGCTCAATTAAGGCATCTGCGTAAAGTCGAACTAAGTCATCAAATTCAAGTTGGGGCAAGCTTTTTAAATGTAATGAGTTAGCGTTGACTCCGATAACTATTCGCTTCGAGCTTTGCTGTTGACGAACCCATGTAGAGACACCGATTGCTAAGTCGGAGTTTTGAGCAGGCTTTAATAGAAATGCGACATCAGCGACTAAGTCAACCGGACGTTGCAAATGTTGACTTAGTCGCTGGTAAGAAACTGGATCGCGGCTGCATAGTCTTACGCAAGCTGGTAAATTGGCAAGCGCTCGAACAGCATTTGGTGTTGGCTGTTTGTTAAAACTGAAGCCAAGAACGGTTACATTAGCACCAGTTTTAGCTGCCATCGCCACAAGTTCGATGAAACGCAGCGTTCTATTGTCTGAGTAAAAACCATCCATGACATCAGCCCCAATACAATAAAAGCGATCGTAGCGACTAATCATCTGGACAAAGCGGAAGCGAGCTTTCCAGGAGTTATGTACGAAATAACTCCGTAGATTAATCGTTTCTGCGATCGAATCTAGGTTTTCCCAGGAAACGCTAGACTTTAAATTAACTATACCTATGTGCTTAATACCTTGCTGGGCGAGGCGTTTCATGCTTGCTGCAAGCATAGCTTCATCTCCCAAACTGCCAGGATCGTCCGGTGGTAAAAACAAGGCTGATAGAGACTGGCGGCGGGCTGGAGTTCGCTTGATAACTCTTAACACCCTAGCGTAAGTATCTAGTAATGAAGATAATATCTGCTCTTTAACAATTGATTTTTGCATAACCCTAAGTCTCAACTCTCTTACTAAAAATATCTAACCGTTCAGTTATTAAATGCTTTAAATATTCCACCATCCTTAGCTTTCAGGGATTCCAGCTTTAATTTTCACGGAGCTAATAACTTACTTGACTTAATTTATCTCGCTAGTTGAATGATATTTCCACAGGTTGCTATGCTCTTGTAGTCGGCTTTGATACTTTCCCTGTTATACAATACATCTTTGTTTTAGTACCGCTCGATCGGCTCGAATAATTGGCGCAAGTCTATTGAGCGATCGCCACAGTGTTTTTTTGTCTACTAGCATTAATATCGATCCATTACTAGAATTGATTTCAAGCTCCTTTACAGGGAATAAATCTTTCATTAATTTTGACAAGTCAAGTAACATCGACTGACGCATCAAAACCCCGCAACCTATGGCGCATCCGTGCAAAATCTATGAAATGTCGTCGACTACCGCTCGATGGTCACAAGTGGGCTGCCCAGTAGACACTTTTGTTGACCGTAAAAAATAAATTTTCTACTATTAAGCATCATTTTGGTTGCCCCGTAGCAATAATAGAAAGTTACTCCAGTTATTTTTCATGTATTAAAATATTCATATTCTCACCCTTTTTACTCTTGTATTTAGTGTCCCTTTCGAGGTGGAAATATGTTTTAAAGGTGACGCTCACACCCTCGCCAGATGTTTAATGTAAAATATGAGCTTATTTTCATACCATCTTTATGAAATCTTTAAAATTATTTCTCCATTTTTCTGGATTAGTAAATAGTATAAATAAAGCTTTACCTTTTATTAATTACCCGCAGTTAACTGTAAGTCCGTAATTAATCGCTTGCTCAATTTATTATCTATAAGCTAAATAATACAAATATTTATGGCGTTACACAAAAATTTTACACAAATATCTAGTTTTTTAAGTAAATTAATCCTCAAAAAAAGCTGGTTTTTGGTAATAACTAGCACCGTAGTAATTATCATAGCGACACTTTATCCCTTTGATTTTTTTCTTATAGATAATCTTTCTTTAAGAAAAATATTTTCTAGTTTCAACAACTCTAGTTCTTTCAAAGATATAGTAAATAATATTTTACTATTTATACCTTTAGGCTTTAGCGCCACTGCTTTCTTGCAGAAGATAAAAATAAGAACAATAAACAAGTTGCTGACAATAATAATTATCAGTGCTGGCTTATCCCTTACCGTTGAAGTTCTGCAAATTTTTCTACCTTCTAGATCGCCTACTCCTGCTGATATTACTAATAATACGATAGGTGGAGTTGTAGGATTAACTTGCTTTTACTTATGGCATCCAGAAAGCTTTATACGTATTTTGCTCTCGCTTGAAAAGAGTACTATTAAAAATTATAATACAAAAATAATATTATTATCAGTTGGATATGTCTTGTTGTTTTTTTTACTTTTAATGCCCTGGCAAAGTACAACAAGTTTAAGTAACTGGGATCTAAATTACCCGCTATTGATTGGTAATGAAAAAACAGGTCATAGACCTTGGCATGGATATATTTCAGAGTTTAAGATTGCTGATAAAGCAATTGATGGAAGCAAAATTTTTGCTGATAAAAATAAAAATTACTCGAACGCTATTAGAGATTCTTTAATAGGTTCTTATCAATTAACCGACCGAAAAAGCTATCTAGATAGTAACGGACAACTTCCTAAATTTTTGCCCCAAGGACAGCCATCAGATATTGTAGACGGTAAAGGGGTTGCTTTGAGTTCTAGCTATTGGCTAACAACAGAAGTTCCTACAACCTTACTGAGCAAAAGGATACGTAAAACCTCTCAATTTACAATAATTACTACCGTTGCTACTGCGGATACAACTCAGACTGGTCCTGCACGTATAATCTCACTGTCCTCTAATAATCTTAATCGTAATTTCACGATAGGACAGCAGGGAACTAACTTAAACTTACGAATACGAACCCCAATTACTGGAGAAAACGCGACAGATATAAACTTAAGCGTTCCTGATGTTTTTGCTAATACTAACGTTCATTATATAGTTATTACTTATTCTCAAGCAAAACTCAAAACTTATATAGATAGCCTACAAAATTATTATTCTTTTAACTTACTAGAATTAATGCCCAAAGAGCAAGTAATTCTTAGCTATGCACTAACTTTTATCCCTTTAAGTATTTACTTAACACTTTTGAGTATTTTAGCAAAGAAGAAATTAAAAGTTTATTGGTTTTTGCTCTTTAATGGAATAGTATTGCCTTCGGTAGTATTAGAAATCATTTTATTAATTTATTTTGATAAGAGTCTTAGTATAACAAACATATTAGGTGGGGTATTGTTAACAGGTAGCACTATGCTGCTATTGAGATTAAGGGCTTCGGCGTTGGTTAGAAAAGCAGTTATAAAATAAATCTTCTGCTATGGTAATTGTTTATTTAATAGATATTTTATTAAGGTAGTCAAACATTAAAT
>JAPJOW010000227.1 GCA_030826005.1 Aliterella sp. RAGGC_92 | reverse complement strand
TGGGAAAATTAGCAGATTTGTGTTTGTGGAAACCAGCATTTTTTGGCGTTAAACCTGAAATAGTGATTAAAGGTGGGGCGATTTCTTGGGCGCAAATGGGCGATGCTAATGCTAGTATTCCTACTCCCCAGCCCGTACAGATGCGTCCGATGTTTGCAAGTTTCGGCGGCGCGATCGCAAATACCAGTCTAACTTTTCTTTCTGGGGCCGCCCTAGAACGAGACATTCCGCATCAGTTAAACTTGCAAAAAATGACTGTAGCAGTTTCGGGAACTAGACAACTAAGCAAGCAAGCTATGAAGCTAAACGACGCAACGCCCCACATGGAGGTAGATCCCGAAACCTATACTGTTAGAGCCGATGGACAATTGCTTACGTGCGAAGCTGCTACAGTATTACCTCTTGCTCAACGCTACTTTTTGTTTTGAGGTGTAATAACTTGCTTTTTTGCCACTAAAATTCCTTGCGGGTTAACTTGGTAAGCTTTGCCGATATAACCCGTGCGATCGTAGAGAATTTGATGGGTGTACCTGTCTAGTTGCGCTTCATCTTCAAACTGAGAGCGGTAATAAGGTTTTAACTTGTCTGCTAAATCCATACTCTGTACTTGGGCGTGCAGTTTCTCGCTGTCTCCATCAAAATAAGCTTTCCTGGCAATCTCATTTTGAAAAAAGCTAACAATTATTGCACTTGGAACTCCACCAATAGCTAAATGACCTTTAACAAGCATTTCTGTCCAAATCCACCCCAAACCCCCAAGGGCGATCGCTAAAATAATTGTAAATACTACGGATGCTGGGCGCAAAGTGCGATCGCTTACTTTATAGCGGCTATTTCTCGTTCGCGAGTGGGAAAAACTTGGTTGCCCCATAGTATTTTTGGGAAAATTTGCTTTTAATCTATCTTTGATTTGAGTTTTTGACAAAGCTAAGTTAATAACTAGCTGTTTTTCTCATAATTGTAAAAATTGTTACTAAATGTCCGCTAGATTTTTATTTGTCAGTTATAGTCGGTTTGGAGCTTAAAAAGCTACTAGCAAATCGCCTAAATGTAAATATAAGTTTAGTTATTTGAAGTAATAATAACTAATAAATCTTATCAGTTTTATTTATCAACTTATTAACAGTATTAACCTAAATAGGGAATCGACTTAGCAAAAATTAAACCAGTTTATGAAAGTCAACAGCAATTAGAAGTAACTCTATTCATAAATAATCTCTCGCAAGTAGGAGGTTAATTGTGCTTGCAAAGGAAAAAATGATACAGGTAGAAGATATATTTAAAAAACTTAATCTCTTAACAAACATCCCCTCCATGAGTTCGCCCTTAGCTGCTACTGACCAAATACTTGTTGTTGATGATTCTCCAGATAACGTCTTTTTGATCCAAACTATTTTGGAAGAAGAAGGCTACGAGATCGCCACCGCAGAAAATGGCGTTTCTGCTCTAGCACAAATTGAACAATCTCCCCCCAAATTAGTTTTGCTAGATGTGATGATGCCGGGGATGGATGGTTTTGAAGTTACCAAACGCCTCCGTGAAAATACGAAGTTACCTTTTATTCCGATTCTGCTAATAACTGCCCATGATAAGCCTAGTGTGGCCCAAGGGTTGGATATGGGAGCAGATGATTTTATCCGCAAGCCTGTGGAAGTAGATGAATTATTAGCGCGAGTGCGGAGCTTATTACGTCTCAAACACAGTGTAGACGAGCGCGATCAAATTGCTCGTCAAAGAGAAGATTATGTTTCTCGTCTTACCCACGACTTGCGTACTCCTTTAGTTGCTGCCGATCGAATGTTAATGTTGTTCCAGCAAGGGGCGTTGGGAGAACTTTCGCCAACGATGCTAGAAGCGATCGCAACTATGGCGCGGAGCAATCAAAATCTGCTGCAAATGGTCAATACTTTGTTAGAAGTTTACCGCTTTGAAGCTGGACGCAAAACTTTAAGCTTTTTCCCCATCGATTTACGTCAATTACTCCAAGAAGTTATTAACGAACTTACACCTCTAGCTGAAGAAAAAAAGTTACCAATAATTGCCGAACTTAACGAACAAACAGCAATTAATAAAGTTATGGGCGATCGCTTAGAACTTCATCGTTTGTTTACTAATTTAATTGGCAATGCAATTAAGTTTACCGATACCGGGGCTATTACTGTTCGCCTCAATCCAGCTATTGCTCCTAAAAATATTTTCCCTCAACAACAAGCTTCCGCTTACGTCGCCGTTGAAATTGACGATACTGGCTCAGGTATTGCGCTAGAAGAACAAGCAACTATGTTTGAGCGCTTTCGTCAAGGTAGTCACAAGCGTTCGGGTAGCGGGCTGGGCTTATACTTGTCTCGGCGCATTGTCGAGGCTCATCAAGGTACAATTACACTCAATTCCGAGCCAGGTAAGGGTAGTGTCTTTACTGTTTACCTCCCAGCTTCCTAATTGAGCTTGCTAATTTATTATCTTTTTTTAAGAAAAAATCTTTGATTTAGAAGTTTTTGCTAGACAACTGGCGGTATTTTTGTTAAAATGTTATAATGGAAGCCTTTGCAAAAATGTTATTTAAGTTCAGCCTTCCATTATAAATATAATATCAAAAAAGTCAAGAGTTTGCAAGTGCCATTGTAAACTAAATTAATAAAAATCCCCTAAAATGCTTGCCCAAATTATTTATAAGCAACGCGAGTATTTCAGCAGTGGCAAAACAAAAGACGTAGGTTTTAGAATTGCCCAGCTTAAAAAGTTAAAGCAAGCAATTAGCGAAAATTTTGAAGTTATCGCTCAAGCGTTAAAAGCCGACTTAAACAAGCCGCAGTTTGAGGCTTATCTTACCGAGCTTATAGTTACAAAAGAAATCGATTACGCCTTAAAACACATTAAATCGTGGACTAAACCTAAAAAAGTCTCAATTTCCTTAGAGCAGTTTCCCGGTTACGGCAGTATTTGCGCCGAACCCTTGGGAGTCGTATTAGTAATTGGGGCATGGAACTATCCCTTACAACTAATAATCTCGCCTTTAGTAGGTGCGATCGCTTCAGGTAATTGCGTAGTCCTAAAACCCTCAGAAAACGCCCCGCATACATCTAAAGTTCTAGCAAAAATTATTCAGCAATATTTTGACGAAGCTTACATAGCCCTAGTAGAAGGAGACAAACAGGTAAGCGAACAGCTATTAGCCCAAAAGTGGGATCGAATCTTTTTTACAGGTAGTACCGCCATTGGAAAGATTGTCATGGCCGCCGCCGCCAAGCATTTAACTCCTGTCACCTTAGAACTTGGTGGTAAAAGCCCTTGTATTGTCGATACTGATATCGACCTTGAAGTTACAGCTAGACGAATTGTGTGGGGCAAATTTGTAAACGCGGGGCAAACTTGCATCGCTCCCGATTATCTATTAGTGAATAAGGCAATTAAGCAAGAATTATTAGACGCTATTGCCAAATACATTAAAGAATTTTTTGGCGACAATCCCAATAGCAGTCCCGACTACGCCAGAATTATTGACGAAAAGCAATTTTTCCGATTAACTAACTTGCTTAAAGAAGGGGAAATAGTCATCGGTGGCGAACTTAACCCAACCGAGCGTTACATCGCTCCGACAGTTATAGATAAGATATCTCTAGAAAACGCGGTAATGCAGACAGAGATTTTTGGAGCAATTTTACCTGTAATTGCCTACGACAACTTAGGCGAGGCGATCGCAATTATCAATAATCAGCCCAAACCTTTAGCTATATACATCTTTTCTAGAAACAAAAACTTGCAACAGCAAGTATGCAGCCAAACCTCATCAGGGGGAGTTTGTATCAACGATACGTTAATGCAATTTGGCGTTTCCTCTTTACCTTTTGGGGGCGTAGGCGATAGCGGCATGGGAAGCTATCATGGCAAAGCAAGCTTTGATACTTTTTCCCACTACAAAAGTATACTAAATAAATCTTTCCGCCTTGACTTTAACTTGCGCTATCCTCCCTACAAAGGTAAGTTAGCACTGCTGAAAAAGATACTTTTTAATAACTAGCACAAAGTTTAAACCGCCCTCCAGTAAAGAAAGCGGCTATATAAATAAAGGCAAGTATTGTGAGAAATATTTTACCTTTAACCCCTAATTTTAGGGGCGACAAATCGTTGCGAGTCTAAGTTATCAATCAACTTAGAGGTGGGCGATCGCTTAAACCGTCATAATATCTTTTTCTTTTTCTGCTAACAACTCATCAATTTTGGCAATATATTTATTTGTGAGCTTTTGCAGATCGTCTTGACGATCGCGCGATTCATCTTCTGATAGTTCGCTATTTTTTTCTTGCTTGCGAATTGAATCAATCGCATCGCGGCGAATACTGCGAATTGCTACCCTACCTTCTTCCGCGTACTTAGTTGCTAATTTCACAAATTCTTTACGGCGATCGCTTGTGAGCGGCGGAATATTTAGCCGAATTGCCGTACCGTCATTATTTGGCGTTAAACCTACATCCGACAAAGAGATCGCTTTTTCAATTAAATTCAACGTACTGCGATCGTAAGGTTGAACCATAATCGTACTAGAATCGGGGGCATTGATATTCGCCAGCGCTTTTAAACTCGTAGGCGAACCGTAATAATCCACCGTCACTTTATCCAACAGCGACGCATTAGCGCGTCCCGTGCGAATTGTATTAAAAGAGCGCATTGTCGCATCTACACTCTTTTGCATCGTACTTTCAGCATCAGCTAACTTCACAAAAACCTCCGACAATAGTACCAATTGATTCTCCCATCACTGCCCGTTGGATGTTACCCCTCACTGACAAATCGAAGACAAGAATCGGAATATTATTTTCTTTACATAAAGCGATCGCCGTACTGTCCATTACCCGCAAATCTTGCGCGAGGACGTGGACGTAATTGAGCGTCAAGTAGCGTTTTGCTTGGGGATTGACCTTCGGATCGCTATCGTAGATTCCATCTACCTTAGTGGCTTTAAAAATCACCTCTGCGTCGATTTCCGCCGCCCGTAAAGCGGCGGTAGTATCGGTAGTAAAAAAGGGATTTCCCGAACCCGCGCCGAAAATCACCACTCGTCCCTTTTCCAGGTGACGAATAGCCCGCCGCCGAATATAAGGTTCTGCTACTTCTTGCATCGCGATCGCCGTTTGCACCCGCGTCTGCACTTCTAGGCGTTCTAAGCAGTCTTGGAGAGTTAAAGCATTCATCACCGTAGCAATCATGCCGATATAGTCTCCTGTTGCCCGATCCATGCCTGCCGCCGACGCTTTTACCCCACGAAAAATATTTCCGCCACCTACTACAATAGCGACTTGAACGCCGCTATTGACAATTTCGGCTATTTCTGTGGCAATTTCTTCAACTATGCCAGGATCGATGCCATAGCCCAGGTTGCCCATGAGAGCTTCACCGCTCAATTTTAGGAGAATGCGTCTGTAAGGTTTACCCATGCCACCTATTGGTTTATTTCAGTTCTCGCCTCCAACTTAAGATAGCAGTAGAGCGGTGCATTTTTATATTTGCTTTTTAACTTCTCCCAAATCCTAGCGCCACTGAACTGTGCTACCTACAGTTTCCGTTGCGGTTGTTGCAATCTCCTCACCTTTTAGCAAAGAGGCGATCGCTAGAGTTAAATATTCATTTTTTACGCTATCGGCTTGGCTATTATCGTCAATTGCTCCCCGGTAGCGCACTTTACTTGTAGCATCTAGCAAAAACACCATCGGAATTGTCGTTGCGCCAAAACTGCGCGTCACATCTTGTGTTGAATCCCACAAATAAGGAAAATTTAATTGCTGTTCGCTGGCAAACTTTTTCATGTTTTCAAAGCTTTCTTGTGGCTCTTGATTGCCATCGTGGGGATTGATGCCAATGAGCGTAAAGCCTTGTCCTTGCATAGAGCTTTGCAACTTTTTAAGTCGCTCTATATACATTTTGACTTCTGGAGCAGTATTTGCCATAAACACAACTGCCACAGCCTTAAACTTTTCTAAATAACGAGCTAAATGGTGAACTTGCGAGTCTACGCCTCTAATTTCAAAATCTGGTGCGTAGCTACCAATAGCTGTCGGAGTTAATTCTAAAGAAGTCATTTTTTTAGGTAATAAATTTACAAATAAGTTGATGCAGTCAAGGACTGATATCCAATCAGTTTATAAACTAATTTCGCTGCTGTAAATTGTGAAACTACTGAATCTACAATTGGTGCTAATTCCATTACATCGCAGCCAATAACTTGACGAGTAGCAAATATTTGAGCTAAAAACACCGTCAGTCCGTACCAAGTCAACCCTCCAGGTTCGGGCGTACCAACCCCAGGAATTAAAGTTGGATCGATTCCATCTAAGTCAATAGTTAAAAATACCTTTTTTGTAGGAATAGAAGAAATCGCTTTTTCAATCCAATCAGGATTTTTGGCAATATCCCGCGCCCGAAAAACTGTGAGATTTTTCTCTTTAATTAAATCTGCTTCTTCCTTACAAATTGCTCTAATTCCAATTTGGACTGTCGGCAAACCCATATCGACAATTCGCCGCATTACGCAAGCATGATTGTGAATAGAGCCTTCGTATTCGTGGCGCAAGTCGCCATGAGCATCAATTTGAACTACTGTAAAATTTTCCTGTGGGTAAGCTTGACGGTAAGCGGCTACAACTCCCGTTGTAATGCTATGCTCTCCCCCTAAAGCGATCGCAAACTTATTATCTTTAATTAACTTAAAAACTGTTTCTTGAGTAACTTGCAGCATTTCCTCGGCGGTAATAGCCGAATTGCGAGTATCGGCGATCGCATTTGCTGTATAAATTCCTACTTCATTGCAAGTTTCTTTATCCAATTCTTCATCGTAATATTCTACTTGTTGCGACGCTGCTAAAATTGCATCGGGGCCGTTTTCGCAACCGCGACGATAGGTAGTAGTTGCCTCGTAAGGAATTGGTAAAATAACTACTTTTGCTTGCTCGTAAGCATTTGCAGCTACCTCCGTTCCCAAAAATGGCGCTGTCAAAGTAGAAGTTTGTCCGCTCATAATCTGTTAAATAATATATATAACTC
>JAPJOW010000226.1:2752-7058 GCA_030826005.1 Aliterella sp. RAGGC_92 | reverse complement strand
TAAACGGGACTGACGGGGCTCGAACCCGCAACTTCCGCCGTGACAGGGCGGTGCTCTAACCAATTGAACTACAGTCCCTTATTTCAGGGCTTTACTATAATTACAGCTTTTCGGGAGTTTGTCAAATAATTGCTCAAACGTAGTTTAGCGATCAACCCTGCAAATACAAGCGCAGTCAATCCGCGCGGGTGGAAGGTTTGGGGATGGCTACGCTAAAAGCTAGAAGTTGCGTAAACTGATTAGAGCTAAAATTATTGTCGCTGACTACAATTAAAGAACGCCGCCCGTCAGGTAAATTAGGTCCAAAAGTCAAGCCTTCAATATTCTCTAAAGTTATATTTAACTTATCAAAATCAAACAAAAGCTTTTTTCGAGCGGAGTTAATTTTACGAATATCCACAGCTTTTAAACTGTCGATATCGCTGATATCTTCCGCGCCTTCTAAAGAAACCTCATACAATTTAATCGTACTTCCTGCCCCTACCGAGAAAGAACGCTCCAAACCGAGCAAGTGTGTATCGTCAATTGCCAATAAATCTACTAAGCCACTATTATTAAATCCACCTACCTTTGTGGGCGGCTTGGCAACTTTATCAGTTAAGTAAAGATATTCGGCAACTGTACCTGTAGCTAAATTGTAGCTAACAATCCGCGCGGGGCTGCCATTATTGACGGTTGCTAACGCTCCATCTTGAGCTAAAGCGTTTTCTGTAGCTGTAATTAGATAATTTTGACTAGGCGTTATGGTTAAGCTTTCAAAAGCGAAGTTATTGCGAATTCCTCTAGTTTGCCAATAAGTTGGTAAATATTTTGCCGAGATTGGCAAAGCTTTCAATTGCTCTCCTGTTAAGGAAAACTCGTTAACAAAAGGATTAGTTAAATTATTAACCGTAGCATCGCCTTCAGAAGAAATATACAAAGTATTTTTGTTTGTTAAAGCAATGCCTTCAGGATCGATACTTTTTTCTGGAAAGTTTTGCCTGCGCTGATTTTTAAGCAAAGTTACATCAATAAATTTGACTTCTTTTAAAGATTTTGTGTCAAGATTAATAGTGAGAGTATAAAATCTTGCCGGAGCTTTTTGACTGCGATCGTCAGAGATACTGTAGTAAACTTTTTTACTAGCGTCATAAGTAATTCCCGAAAGTCCGCCAAGTTTAGTGTCTTTTACTTGGGTATCGCTTGAAAAAGTAACCTCGCCCAAAAAATCTATATTTTTGATAGTAGAAGCCTTGCTAGGCATTACGGCGAGGACTGCTGTAGTCGTGAATATACTAACTAGAATAAAGCTAAGAATTTTTGAAAAAAGAAATCTATTGCTCATGAAAATAGAGACAATTATAGTTTGTTCCAGCACCCTATCAGTCTAAAGATAAGCAGGTATTAAAAGCAGGTTATTAGACAATTAGATATTGTTAAATAAGTAATGATAGTTGCTATTGTGCCGTGAGATTTGATGTTGACTTGCTACCCTTATTAGTCTAAAACATCACCAGATATAGGACATTACCAAAATCTTTTCCAGCTTTTTGTCGTGTACTTATGCCCGCACGTACCCCGGCATCGTATTCCAAATTGCCGGGGTAATCAGCGCAAAGACGAGCAACGACTATTGACGATCAGGCGGGGATACCTTTGCTATACGCATGGTCAACGGCTTGACGCAGAGCTTCGGTGCGGTTGTCCTGAATGCGTGCAGCCGTCACCATATTAAATAAACCGAGACGCTCTAAGCGGCTCTGGATTTTGGCGCTGGCTCCAACAATATAGATTTGAAGCCCCTTGTCGTGGGCATCCCGAATTGCATTTTCGATCGCTAGCGAAGCCGTTACCCCCAGCATGGGTACATCACTGAGATCCATGACCAGCGCATCGGCATCTTTCATGGCATTGTGTTCGCGGGCGATCGCCTTCGACAAGCCAAAAATCATCGGGCCACTTAGGTAAAACAGCAGCACTCGACCCGCACCTTTTTCCAAAAGTTGCTTGTCTTCGTCACTCAACCGTACATCGTCATCCGTGTCTGTAATCAGCTTGACTCCTTGAGCTTGCAGGTTGCTCAACCGTTCGATGGTCAAAATGTTGGCAATAAACACCCCAACACCCACTGCCACAATTAGATCGACAAACACCGTCAGCAGCAACACCCCATACATGATCAGGGAACCCTTGAGGGACACTTTGTGCGATCGCTTTAAAAAGCTCCAGTCCAAAATATCAATCCCCACCTTGAGGGCAATTCCTGCCAGTACTGCCATCGGAATCGGTTGCGTATATCGGGCAGCCCCCAGCACCACCACCAGTAAGAGCAACGCACGGGTTATCCCCGAAACCGCAGATGTTGCGCCTGTCTGGATATTCACTACCGTTCCCATCGTGGCTCCCGCACCAGGCAAGCCACCGCAGATGCCCGACACAATATTACCAATGCCCTGACCAATCAGTTCCTTATCAGAATTGTGTTCGGTGCGGGTAAGACTATCGGCAATTACTGCCGTTAAGAGAGTGTCAATGCAACCTAATATCCCCAGCATCACGCCATCGACAAACATCGTTGTTAATTGACTCGCCGTAAAGGTGGGCATTTGGAAAATCGGTAGACCGACTGGAATTTCTCCCAAATCTCCAATCCGGCGAATGTCTACATTCCCAAAGATTGTTAGGGAAACAATTGTGCCGACAATCAGGGCAACTAGCTGGGGAGGCACTAACCGCTTTAGCTTTTTGGGCATGAAGAAAATAATGGCAAGAGTTATGCCTCCTAAAATCACTTCTGGCAAATTAGCATTTGCGACTAGCTGAGGAATCGCTGCCACCGTAGCTAATACCCCACCCTTGGGAGCCGCCTGCCCCAAAAAAGGCGCGATTTGCAGAATGATCAAAATTACACCAATCCCCGACATGAAGCCCGAAATGACGCTATAGGGCATCAGGGTGATGTATTTGCCTAACTTGAAAATGCCGAAGATGATTTGAAACAACCCCGCCAGCATGACAACAGTAAATGCCATCGCCAAGCCAATTTCAGGGTTACTAGCAGTCAGACTTGCCACGATCGCCGTCATCACGACGGTCATCGGTCCTGTCGGCTCAGAAATTAGCGTTGGCGTACCACCAAATAGGGCAGCAAAAAAGCCGACACAGACTGCCCCATACAGCCCCGCGATTGGACCTGCCCCAGACGCGACACCGAAGGCGAGGGCAAGGGGTAAGGACACGATCGCCGCAGTGACTCCGCCAAAGATATCGCCACGCAGGTTATCAAACCGGATTTGATTGGTAATTGCCATTAAGGTGAATACAGACTATTAACTTCTTAAAGTAATACAAAGTCGTCACCTGACTTTAAAACCGTGTAGTTTCTACCATTGAAAATTCCTTGGTTTTCGATAGATTCTTTGTATGGTTGACCATTTCGATGGTTAACTGACAATCTGAACAAACCAACCGAATCCCATCCCCGCTTTAGCTAATCGTTTTATCCCCAATAGTGTTGAAAGGGCAATAGGATAGCAATGCTTAAAGCTGCTCGCAGGGAAGCTTGTTTAGCAAATCGCTTAATGCAGTGCAATTAAACTTTAGCTCGATAATCTTGTCTCCCAAGCAACCAATTGCAGCATTTTTTATACGCAAGGTGGGCTAAAGGACGCTTCGAGCAGCGATACAGCTTGGGCAGTTCAACATTAAATATCAATAATACAACAAAAACTGTCCTACTTCAGCAATTATCATTACTTTCGTGGCACTATCGACAATTGTTTAGCTAGGAATTTTGTAAGAAATTAACAAACCAATCTTTGAGATGGCGAGTAGCCAAGCAGTCATCTTCGTTATACTGCATGATCGCATCTAGTAAAGTGCGATCGCCTGTTTCTAACCATTTATCGTACCAAAGTATCGATTGAGCGCCACTGGCTTCGGGGTTGCGCCATTCAAAACCCAGCCACCGCGCCAGTGTTTTGAGAGCATAACTTTCGGTTGGTAAAACGACTGTATGTGCTACTTGTTCGTAAATATCAATAAATCTTGCAAGTAGTGCGGATATCTGCGCGGTTGGTGTGTAATAAAGCTTGGCTAATCGCTTGACGGTATCGACTTCGTAGGGACAAAAGTGAAAAATGGGCGCTTGGGGATATTGTTCGACTAAATCGAGAAATTGCTGCCATACGGTTTCTTCTTGGGCTTGAGTTTCGGCTAAAAAAGCATAATACTGAGAAGTGTTAGCTAGGCGATCGCAAACAATTACTCCCAATAGATAATCTAAGTTTAAGTCTGGTTGCGCTTCAATATCAAAGTAAAGTTCTAT
>JAPJOW010000226.1:0-2652 GCA_030826005.1 Aliterella sp. RAGGC_92 | reverse complement strand
GATTCGAGGGTAACTAAATCAATAGTTTGCAAATCGCTGTAGCGACTAGGCGTTACACCAGGTAAAAGCGAAAGATGTGCTTGAGCTTTAGCTTCAGCGTAACATTGAGTCAGCCAGCCGCAAAAGTTGCATTTTTGCCGAGAAATAAATACTTCAGGAATTTTTGGGGAGTTTAAGGTACTAACGCACTCCTCAACGGATAAGTGCATTAAAGGAATCCATTTACTCAAATTGACTTCGTAAGCGTCGGTACGCCGTAATATAAGTAAAGCAGTGGGAAGATCGGCAGAAGTGGCGATCGCCAACATTTGGGCATCAAATGCTGCTACAATCTGATACTCTAACTTGGGACGTTTGCCTAACTGAATATTTGCGGGGATGTATAACCAATTGCCAAATTTGGAATGTCCTTGTTGCTTGATTAGTAAATGCGGACGACTTAATAAGGTAACGTTTTCTGAGTAAGGTGCAAGTAATACTCCCTTGTAAATACACTCAACGCCTTGCTGCATTAATTCGAGAGTGGCTTTTGTTCCCGCTTCCCAATCATTTTTAGGATATTCTGGACGCTGATAGTTGTACTGCGCCAAGACAAATTTTTGATAAGCAAATTTTTCTTGAATTACTCTATGCAACGCATCGCCAACGGGATCTCTTTGGCTAAGATCGCCATTAGTATCTAAATATGCCCTACGCTTGCAGCGTTGGTATTGTAATAGGAGTTCAGCATTAAGCAGCATGACTCTAGACTAACAATAATTGGCAGGCGATCGCTTACATTTCGAGGAGCGATTGCCGGGTTAGAGTTAAGAAACCTGTTATTTTTTATTTATGAATATTTCTACTTCGCAATCCCAGCTTGAATTACACAGGCAGCAATTTCCAGCTTTAGCAAACAAGACTTATTTTAATTATGGCGGTCAAGGCCCGATTCCTCGTTCAGCAATAGAGGCAATTAATAACGCTCAAGAATATATCCAGACTTACGGGCCATTTTCAACTAAAGTTAACTCCTGGATTGCAGAGCAAGTCGAGCAAACAAGAAAGGCGATCGCATCTGAACTAAATACAACACCTGATACAATTACTTTAACTGAAGATGTTACAGTGGGCTGCAATATTGCCTTATGGGGTATAGATTGGAAATCGGGCGATCGCATTTTACTCACTGATTGCGAACATCCTGGTATCATTGCTACAGTACGAGAAATTGGACGCAGATTTGGGGTAGAAATCGATACTTGTCCGATTATGGCGACTTTAAACGCAGGCGATCCCGTACAGATAATCGAACAATATTTAAAGCCGCGCACTCGCCTTGTAGTATTAAGTCATTTACTTTGGAATACTGGTCAAGTTTTGCCTCTTGACAAAATAGTCCAAGTATGCAGGGGCGCGAATGTCAGAATTTTAGCAGATGCAGCGCAATCGGTGGGATGTTTGCCATTAAATTTAGCTCAGTTAGGCGTAGATTTTTATGCTTTTACAGGACACAAATGGTGGTGCGGTGCGGCGGGTGTAGGTGGCTTGTACGTGCATCCAGAAGCGAGAGAGAGTTTGCAGCCTACGTTTATCGGTTGGCGGGGTATTTTGACTGATAGTAAAGGCAATCCGACAACTTGGCAACCAGACGGACGCAGATATGAAGTAGCAACATCAGCTTATCCACAGTATGCAGGATTAAGGGCAGCGATCTCAACTCATCAGCAATGGGGAAACGCAGAGGAAAGATATCAGCAGATTTGCAATTTAAGCAAGTATTTGTGGCAAAAATTAACACAAATACCAGAAATTAAATGTTTGAAAGCTTTACCACCAGCAGCAGGACTTGTATCTTTTCAAGTTAGCAACAATCGTCAGTTGGTAGAGTTTTTAGAATCTCAGCAAATAATGACGCGGATATTATTAGATCCTAATTGCGTTCGTGCTTGCGTTCATTATCTAACGCTGACTTCAGAAATAGACCGATTAGTTGCTGAAATTGAGAAGTTTATTCGCAATACTTAAATTATGCCCAGACCGATTCTCTATATAGCTATCACCAATCACGGTTTTGGTCATACTACTCGCGCTGCTGCTGTTGCTGCAATTATTCAAAAGCTTTACCCGGATGTATTGCTAATTGTTGTCACCACTGCACCGCGTTGGTTATTGGAATCTTACATTGAGGGAGATTTTATTTATCGTCCCCGTAGCTTTGATATTGGTGTCATACAAGCCGATAGCTTGACAATGGATAAAGCTTCTACTTTGGAGAAGTTGCAAGAAATTAAAGCAAAACAGCACAGTATTGTTTCGTCAGAAGTTAACTTTATTCGTCAAAACCGCGTGAGTTTAATTTTGGCTGATATTCCGCCTCTAGCTGCCATATTTGCGAAAAATGCCGGGATTCCGTGCTGGGGAATGAGTAACTTTAGTTGGAATTTTATTTATCAAGGTTGGGGAAAGGAATTTAGAGAGATTGGCGACTGGATGAGCGAATGTTATAGTCAGTGCGACTTGTTATTTCGGCTACCATTTCACGAATCGATGAGCGCCTTTAATAATATTACCGATGTCGGCTTAACAGGCGGTTCTCCTCGCTACCAAAACGACGAAATCCGCGCATTTTGGCAAATAAATAAACCCATAGAAAAAACAGCTTTACTTACC
>JAPJOW010000225.1 GCA_030826005.1 Aliterella sp. RAGGC_92 | reverse complement strand
TGATTTTTCACCCGTTCGTCTACGCCATTAATTCGTTCGCTTAAAGTTTTAATTTCTCCTTTAATTTCCGTTTGTCCTATTTTTAAATCAACTATATCTTTTTGTAATCCATCTAGCTTTTGGTCAATTTTACCTAAAATTTCCTTTAAGTCTTGCTCTATAGTTACTGACATTTGTTAAACTCCTAACCAAGTAATCAATTATGTATAAACTCTCAATCGCTACTCTTACAATATAAAACGCGATCGCCCTCTTATTTTTGCAACCATGCGATCGCACTTCTCCACAATTGCAACAATAAAAGCGATCGCACTAGCTCAATAAGTGATTTTTGACGTTGCTGGCAAATATTGGTACTTGTTTGCTCAAAATATTCAGTAATTCATCAACAGTTGTTGGTGGTCGTTGCAAATCTTGAGCTTGTTGTTGAACCACTTTAGTTACTAACTTAGGGTCGATATCGAATAAGCGTGTCAGGAAAATATCTGGATGTTGAGCATCAATATCTAAACAATTTAAAATATCATTAGGAAAATGCTTAAGATTATAGGTAACAATTATATTAGCTTGAGCAACAACTGCCATAGCAAGTACGTGGCGATCGTCAGGATGATTGTTCATTTTTTCTACTAAATCTTCTGGCACTTCAATCATTGCTTCAGGAAAAGCTTTTGATATTAATGTTTGCAGCCGCAAAGCCTTATCGCTAGTTATTCGACCTCCAGCAATCAAGTTACGAGTAGCGCCTAATAAGATTTCTTGCGACCAATAAACGCGATACAACTCCATTTCTGCCATCCGCAGTAAAGTGTCGCGTAAGTACATTGGATAAAGTACGCAAGAATCAAGAACTGCAAGTAAGTTAGCCATCTATAACAACTTACTCGTAAAATCCTTCATCTTGACTCAACTGAGTTAGTTGTTGCAAACTTTGCCGACGTTCTAAACTTCTTTGCTGTTTATATGCCATCAAATCTTTAAACTGAATGCGTTGATGAGAACCAGCTTTGATATAAGGAATTTTCTCTTGTTCTAGAAGTTTGAGCAGAAAGGAGGATGAGACATTTAAAATATCTGCGGCTTGTTGTAACGTTAATTGGCAATCAAGCGGTACTAAAGATACTGCTTGACCAGATGCCATAATATGAATTGCTTGGCGCATTACAGAGTAAACAGCATCGGGAATAGAAATTTCTTTTCCGTCTGTTCCTACCAATTTTGCTGGAGAAATTGCAGAGCTTAAAATTGAATCTAAGTGCTGAATGCTCTCTACTTCCTTTTCTGTCGCAAATATTAGCTCTGTCATAAAATTTTATTATTAGGCTTAATTCACGGATAACTTTATTATAAAAGCAATTGTATCTACCATAACTACTAGCCTAGTTAGCTAAGGTAGCGATTGCACCTAATTTTATGTAAAACTTTGGCTGCGGAAGCTAAATACAGCATTACGAACAAGCTATTATCTGCTATATCTTTTTAGAGTCGCAGTTTGTAATAGTTGCAAGTAAAATTAGGAGTATAAATGACCGAAGAAAACTACCCCGATGACAATGAGGATTCTGAGGGAGAAAGCTGGAACCCACTGACAGAAACAAGGGATTGGTCGGCGGCGGTAACAGAGCTTGCTTGCTTTGCATTAGCTAGGACAAAAGGTAAAGATTTGATTGAAATAATTGATACCAAGCGCGGTGTACTCCGGTTTATCTGTATTTTTAAGGACAAAGAACAATGACAGAAGCACAACTAACTGCAACTCAAATCCCTGTAAATGACCTAATTGATATGCTTGCTGCTATAGGAAACCGCAACTATTCTAAATTCCTTGAGCTAGAAAATGCTTTTGTCTGTCAGCATAGTCAGGAAGTTTGGCAAGAAGTTTTTAATTTTCGGCTTTTACCAGCACTAGATAAGCCTGCTAGTCAGTGGTTACTCATACAGTGGACAAGTGATGGAATTAACAGCGTTAAAACTGTTGGTTAATCAAATAGTCTTAAAGCATACAGATGTAGTGCGATCGCCTTCAATATTTTGCTACATTTATTAGCCAAAGTGCGATCGCTTTGACTCTGTTTTATTTGGTAATTCAACGAGGTTTTACGTGCAAGCAAATAGTAAAACACTTACGCGCCGTCCCCTAATTGTGGCTGGAGTCATCCTAGGTTTGGGTTTAGGGGGATTTGTCGATGGCATTGTACTACACCAAATTTTGCAATGGCATCATATGTTAAGTAGCGTTAGACCACCTACAACGATCGCCCAAATGAAGTTAAATATGGTGTGGGATGGTTTGTTTGATGCGGCTACCTGGATATTGACGGTATTAGGAATAACGTTGTTATGGCAAGCTGTAAAGCGCGATGATGTACCGAAGTCGTCTAACGTACTTTTTGGTTCGATACTTATAGGTGCAGGAATTTTTGATGTAGTTGAAGGCATTATCGATCATCAAATTTTAGGTATTCATCACGTCAAACCAGGGAATAATGAATTAATTTGGGATCTTGGTTTTATTGCCTTGGGGGGAATCTTGGTTATAGTTGGGTGGATGTTATTACAAGCGGGAAAACAAGACACTCGTACAACTTCCTAAATTCAACTTCCCTAATATATTTAATCAATGCCTACAACTGAAGAATTTGCTAAAACTAGCTGGAGTTGGCAGTTGTCGCTATTCCAACAACAACTAGGCGAATGGATAGAGTTGCAACTTTCACAGCTCAACTCTGCGTTACCCGATATCTCTGCGCCGGATTGGTCGCTCGATGCCCCTTGGCTAGTAAATTTAATTAAGGCGCTAATTTGGCTAATTGCGATCGCAATTACTCTTTGGCTACTATGGCAACTTTGGAAATTATTAGAACCCTTGACCTACTCTTGGCGCAAACGAAAAGCAAACACCGCAGCAGATAGCGCAGATATACCTCAATTGGCTGTAAACCAATGGCTCGAAAAAAGCCAAGCTTATTTTGCTAGAGGTAATTATGCGGAAGCTTGTAGATGCTTATACCAAGCCACATTACAACACTTGCACGATCGCAAAATTATTACGCATCAATTTAGCCGTACTGACGGCGAATACTTGCAGTTATTAAAAGATATTCCCCCGTCTCCCGCTTATCAAACATTACTTGCAACTCACGAGCAATTGTGTTTTGGTAATGGGGAAATATTGCCAGAAAACTTCGAGCAGTGCAAACAAGCTTACGGAGAGATATCTCAGCCATGAAACGTGCAAAGCGCTTGTGGTGGTTGGGTGGAATTGCGATCGCAATTATGGCAATACTAACTTTAATTGCTGCTCCCAATACTAGCTATATCAACAATGGTTCGACTTATAACCGCGCTCCCGATGGCTACGGCGCTTGGTATGCTTATATGCAAAAACAAGGCGTAAAAATCGAGCGTTGGCAAAAACCTATAGAAGAAATAAAAGCAAATTCTGTAACTTTGCTGCGAGTTAACAACCAGCTAACGCCACCAGAACTAGATTTTGACGAAGAAAAATGGGTAAAAAAAGGTAATACTTTAGTTATTTTAGGAGTAAAGGGCGCAGCTACCGAGGCAGAATTTAGTACGTTGCAAGATTCCCCAGTGGGTAATATCAAGATTGAAACTAGCCGACGATATACGGGAACAGAGCTAAGTTTGGAATTAAGCGACAACTTCGGCGCAATTGTTTGGACTAAGCAAATTGGCAAAGGAAAAGCAATTTTTGCGACTACACCCTATTTAGCGGCTAATGCTTATCAAGATTACCCCAATAACTTTAAATACTTGGCGCAGTTAGTCGAAAAAAATCCGCAAATATTTGTAGACGAATACAGTCACGGCTATAGAGATAAATCTACAACAGAAACCGGAAGCGATCGCAATTGGCTGGAATATTTGGCAAAAACTCCTTTAAAACCCCTATTAATACAAGCTGGAGTTTTATTACTGGTACTCATTTGGGCGCAAAATCGCCGCTTTGGTACGCCAGAAAGCTTAGAAACGCCACCTATTGACAATAACATTGCTTACATTCAGGCATTAGCGGGAGTGTTAGAAAAAGCTCAATCTAGCGAGTTTATTTTGAATATTGTGGGGAAAGAAGAACAATTACAACTGCAAAAAGCACTAGGACTTGGCAAAATTCCCCTAGAATCGCAAACTTTAGTAGATAATTGGGTGCAGCAGACAAAGCTTTCTCCGATTCAACTGCAACAATTACTTAGCCAACCGTCGCCACACCGTCTTAGCGACAAGCAATTGCTAGAGTGGCTGGATAAATGGCAAAAAATTCGCGATCGCACTTCATCTTAACTCTCCCCTTTATGAGCGAAAATCACGCTACCTTAAATCGCCTTGGTGAATCTCTTAACCAAGTAGTTGTCGGACAATCTACTTTAGTGCAGCAACTCCTAATCGCGCTTTTAGCCGGGGGTCACGTAATTTTGGAGGGCGTACCCGGAACGGGTAAAACACTGCTTGTCAAGGTGCTTGCAACCCTCGTCCAGGCAGATTTTAAGCGCGTCCAACTCACCCCCGATATATTACCCGCCGACATTACCGGGACGAATATTTTAGACTTCAATAACCGCACTTTTATCTTAAAAAAAGGCCCAGTATTTACACAAATACTTTTAGCTGATGAAATAAACCGCACTCCGCCGAAAACTCAAGCAGCATTGCTAGAGGCGATGGAAGAACAGCAAGTAACATTAGATGGTGAAACCCTACCTTTACCAGAATTATTTTGGGTAATTGCAACGCAAAACTCTTTGGAATTTGAAGGTACATACCCATTACCAGAGGCGCAATTAGATAGATTTTTATTCAAGCTCATAGTAGATTATCCAGACCAACATAGTGAAAAGCAAATGTTGCTCAATCGTCAAGCGGGGTTTCAGACAAGACGACTAGATATTGCGCGGTTAAAAAGCATCGCCACCGTAGAGCAAATAATTCAAGCGCGGGAAGCGGTTAAAGCAATTCAAGTATCAGAAAAAATCATAGATTATTTATTGGAATTAGTAAGAGCGACGCGCCAACATCCCGATTTAGCATTAGGTGCTTCTCCGCGATCGGCGGTAGCATGGTTGCAGTCAAGTAAAGCCAGTGCGTGGCTATCGGGTAGAGATTATGTAAACCCCGACGATATCAAAGTAGTTGCACCGCCATTGTTGCGCCATCGGCTAATTTTGAAACCAGAAGCCTTATTAGACGGGTTGATGATAGAAGCGGTAATAGGTTCAATGTTAAGTCAAGTAGCCGTACCGAGATAAAGTATCTAAAAAAATGATTCCTACACAACGAACTTATTTATTACTGTTATTTGGAATTGCGATCGCGTTTTTCAATCAATCAACTACTTTCTATTACCACTTCTACCTAATGAAGCTAATGCGTCTTTAACCGGAGCGTCGTAAGGCTGATACTCAAGACTCGAAAAAGGGCGAAATTCTCGCTCCCATTGAGCAGTCAAGTTACACAATAAGCGAAATTGTAATGGGGCTGGAGATTGGTTAACACGCTCTACACGCACATCTACAGAGTTAGGATTTTGGCGAAGAAGCTCAAATACTTCTTTATTCAAGTAGCGCGGACAATACCCTACTATATGGTGGTCATCAGTATTTAAAACTAAAGCCCCGCAGTCGTAGGGGTTTTGAAACTCGTGCGCTAACCACAACTTTTCCTCTGGCTTAAAGCTGTTGATTCGTTCAATCGAGCATTTTGGTAAGTGTCGCAGCCCGTGTAAGAAAAAGTGAATGTGATATTTGCCATCTTCATCTGGCTCTGGAGAGGGAAATACAGTTAAAGTATCTGTTTTTCGTTGCCCACCACTACGGGCTAGAATAGCAATAGGATCGTCGTCATGCTGAGAAATATTCAACCACTGTATAAAGTCTGCATAATCTGGGCGAGAACGAGGCATCAAACGATTAGCAAGCACAGGAAATAGATGAGTTGACGTATACACTCCCTTTAAATAAGGAAATGATAATAAAGGAGCAAATCCAAACTTTTCCGCTTCTATAACTCCTTGTGTATATACAAATTCATACTTTTCCCCATCAAAGGTTACACGACCAATAGGAAACCAACAACGGCTTTGAGGATCTTGCCAAGCTAAAAGTAGTGTTTTTAGTGTCTTCAAAATAGTTATTCCTTTAAGTTGAGTAATCGACGTTGGTTATATTCGAGAATTTTTTGAGCGAAATCAATTGCAATGGGCGAGATTCTTTTACTTGGAATGCGGGTAAAAATCTCTAATATATTTGCGCTGGTAATACTGCTAAGGCGCTCCAGCCAAATATTGGTAGCTTTGGGATAAATCTGAGCAATATAGGTAAAAACATCAAAAGTTTTAAGCGGCTTTGGATCTCCAACACTGCGGTAAAATGCAGAAAAACACTTGTTAGCGTATGCCTCTACGGAGCGTTTTTGTCTATTTTCATCAGATAATTCGCGTCCAAGACTAGAAGCATGGTCATAAGTTGGTGCTAAGTAGATTGTTTCTGTTGCATCAGGCATCATTTTTTTGCTAATGACTCCCCAGTTTTCATGATGGCGATCGCCATTTCCTATCCATGCGTCCAATAACAGATAGCCTACAAATACATCCACTGCTGTTTTAATGGTACTAGGTGCAGTCCAAGCGGGAGGCAATTTTATTGACTCGTCTCCTAAAACTTTTAGCACTACATCAATTGTATGTTGCGATGCTCCGTAGGTGGCAGAGGTGTCATAGTTTGGCACAATAGCAGCAAGAAGCTCATTACCATTGACGAGAAACTCGCCTGCTTCTTCTTGCAAAAATTTTAGTGAAGCTACGCCGCGCTTTCCCTCCCAAGTCTCTGCTAACTCATACTCGGCGTGTGGTAGTCCTAATATTTCGCACAATTCGGCTGCAACTTTCTCTGCCCAATCTTCACCTATATTCGATCGTGCTTGTTTATATAAATAATCGAGATTTTCATGCTTAAACCAAAATTTATCTTTAGTTCCTAAGTATTCATTCTCACGCAGTTCATACTTTTCTTGGGTAACAACAATAACTTGGTATTCCGGCGTGCTTATCATTAGAGAG
>JAPJOW010000224.1 GCA_030826005.1 Aliterella sp. RAGGC_92 | reverse complement strand
AACCCAAGGCTAATAGCTAAAGTCGGCTTAAGCCGACTGAAGAAAAAATTTTAGACTTTTGCTCATCGGTTTAGTTAAAATCCAATTGCAACTAACCTAAATAAGCTTTTTTTACTCGCTCATCATTGAGTAAATCGGCGGTTTTTCCTGATAAAGTAATGCAGCCTGCTTCTAAAACGTAGCCGCGATCGGCTATTTGCAGGGCTAAGTTAGCATTTTGCTCGACTAACAGTATAGTTATACCTGTTTCCCGCAGATTTTGAATAATTGCAAAAATATCTCGGACTATAGCAGGCGCAAGCCCCAAACTTGGCTCGTCTAATAGTAATAACTGGGGCTTGCTCATCAATGCGCGAGACATTGCCAGCATTTGTTGTTCTCCACCGCTAAGAGTACCAGCTAACTGATGGCGGCGTTCGGCTAACCGAGGAAAAGTCTCGAATTGCCGCTCAATATCGGCTTTAATCATCGAATCGGAGCGAATATAAGCGCCTAATTTTAAGTTATCGAGTACCGTTTGTTTGCTTAATATTTTTCGTCCTTCAGGAGAATGAGCAATTCCAAGCTTCACCATTTTGTAAGCAGGATAGCGGTTAATATCTCGTCCGTTGTAGTAAATATAACCGCTTCGATAGTTAATCAGCCGAGAAATAGCTCTTAATGTGGTACTTTTCCCCGCCCCGTTTGCGCCAATTAAAGTTATTACTTCGCCTTTATTAATCAGCAAGTCAATGTTTTGCAATGCTTGGATACCGCCATAATTGACACACAAGCTTTTAATTTCTAAGATTTGCTGAGATACGTTCATTATTCCGCCCCTAAGTAAGCTTCAACGACAACGGGATCGGTTTTTACTTCGTAGGGGTTGCCCAAGGCGATTAATTTACCAAAATTTAAAACCGCAATGCGATCGCATAATCCCATAACTAAGGGGACGTGATGCTCGATTACAACTATTGTTAGCTCAAAACGGGTACTAATTTGGCGAATAAACTCACTTAAACCCTGCTTTTCGCTTGTATTCATTCCGGCGGCGGGTTCGTCTAGTAGTAAAATTTTAGGGTCAAGAGCCAAAGCGCGGGCAATTTCTAATCTACGTTGATCGCCGTAGGAAAAGTTACAGGCTTTTTCTGTGGCGCGATCGCCTAAACCTACTAAATTAAGCAATTCTAAGCCTTTAGCAACGGCAATTTTTTCTTCTTTCGCTGCCGATGGTAAACTCAGTACGCCATTAAAGACATTGCTTTTAGTATGAATGTGTCTTGCCACAACTATATTTTCTAGCGCCGAAAGCGTACCAAATAAGCGAATATTTTGAAACGTCCTAGCAATTCCCAGTTTGGCAATTTTATGAGGGCGAAGTTTCGCGATTGATTCCCCTTGATAAAGTAATTGTCCGCTCGAAGGCGGGATTAAACCGCTAATCAAGTTAAATAAAGTAGTTTTTCCCGCTCCATTTGGGCCAATTAGCCCAAAAATTTCGTGTTGATTAACTGCAAACGATACATTATTAACGGCAATTAAGCCGCCAAAACTACGAGTTAAACCTGATACTGAAAGCATAGGCTCTAAATCGCTCATTACCGCCGCCTCTTTAATAATTCTGGTGTTACTAACCCTTGGGGAAAAAATATCGTTCCCAAAACAATTAATAATCCAAAGATAATTAAACGCCCATCCCGTAAAAATTGAGCGATCGCACTTGGCAACCCCTGAGTATCTGCAATTGCCCGTAATACTTCTGGTAATGCTGTAAATACCATACCGCCTAAAACCGTCCCCACAAAGCTTCTAGAGCCACCGATTAGTACAAAGGTTAAGTAAATAATACTGGCATCAAACGTGCCTTGACGAGCGTTCCAGGTATTTAAAAAGTGGGCGCTAATTGCTCCTACCATCCCCGCTAGTATTGCTCCCAATGTAAAAGCCAGCACTTTGTAGTAAGTGGGATTAATACCCATTGCATCGGCGGCGAGTTCGTCGTCTCGAATCGCCGCAAAAGCCATTCCTACTTTGATTTTTTCTAAGCGATAAAGCAAAAGCATACTCAGCAACAATAAAGGTATGGCTACCCATAAATACGCGATCGCACTGTCAAATGGTTGCGGAATGCCAAATATGCCCACCGCACCGCCAGTAATATCTAAGTTGAGCGATATTACCCGCAAAACTTCCACAAAAGCTATAGTTGCGATCGCTAAATAAATTCCCCGCAGCCGCAATGCTGGTATACCAACGAGTATGCCCAAAATGCCGCATACTACCCCAGCAATTAACATCTCTAGTAGCAATAGCGGAATCGAAAATAAAGGCGCATCAGACTTAAATACACTTGTAGACAAAATTGCCGCAATATAACCACCACAAGCATAAAATCCGGGACTTGCTAAAGACAATTGCCCCGCCATCAAAGGCAAATATAAAGATAGCCCCAGTAATGCCCCTAACACCATAGAGACAATCAAATTTCCGTAGGTGGCTATAAAATCATTCATATTCAAGGCAGCGTATCTGTATTCAAATCCATAAAATTACCTTAGCCTTTTGGGGAAAATTTACCTACTTGTCTTGACCTACATCGTCAAGAGTTTAGCAATCATTTGTCTAACAAAAGCAAAAATTAATATACTACGGTTTATCGCTCGACTTTATGTACTTTTGCTCTTGCGCTTGGATTACAGCTATGGCATACTCAAAAGCATTAATTACGGTATTCCTACCGGATTAGTGGAGATTAAAATTTTGCTTGAGTAAACAACACTAAATGCTAAAAGATTCTCAAGGACTTGAAGTTACAACGAATTCCCCTAAGGCGATCGCATTTATCGATGATTTTGCCCAGCAGTCATTGAGTTACGGGAATAATGCAGAAACGATCAAAAGTGCGATCGCCGCCGATCCAAAATGTGCTTATGCTTATGCTCATGCTGCGGCTCATTATTTATCTTTAGAAAGTGCGGAAGCGCGTCTACAAGCTGCGCCGTATCTTCAATCCGCTAAAAAGTATGCAGCAAAAGCCACCGAGCGAGAGCAATTGTATATCTGCGCGATTGATGCTTGGGCAAATGGGGCAATAAAAAGCGCGTGTTCTTATCACGAAGAAATAGCAAGTAAGTTTCCGCGTGACATTATCTCCGTACAAAGAGGACAATACCACTATTTTTATCAGGGAAATAAAGAAGGACTGCTAAATATTGCCCAAAAAGTTTTACCTGCATCCCCAGAAAATCATTACTTGCAAGGTATGGTTGCTTTTGGTTTAGAGCAATGCCACTTTTTAGAGGAAGCCGAAGCCTTGGGGAGACAAGCTTTAGAAATAAACCGACACGATCCTTGGGCGCAACACGCTGTAGCTCATGTCATGGAAAGCCTAGGGCGAATTGATGAAGGTATTGTTTGGATGTCTAGCTTTACAGACACTTGGGAAAATTGCAACTCAATGTTGTATACCCATAATTGGTGGCATATTGGTTTGTATTACCTCGAAAAAGGCGATACTAAAAAAGTTTTAGAGTTATACGATCGCCACATTTGGGGCAAAGCTTGGCAAGAATCGTCTAAAGATCAAGTAGGCGCAATCTCGCTATTGTTACGCTTGGAGTTGAGAGGAATAGAAGTAGGCGATCGCTGGGAACAACTTTCACCGTACTTAACGGCAAGAATCCACGAACACGCTTTACCATTTCAAGATTTGCATTACGTTTACGCTTTGGCAAGAGCCGGAAAAGTTGAGTTAGTCAACGAAATGCTCTTTAGTATGCAAGCTTATACAAGAAAATCGCCGCCTTTAAAAACATGGATTGAAGTAGCATTACCCGCAGCAAAAGGGATGAAGGCTCATGCAGTAGGAGAATGGAAAAGTGCGATCGCATTGCTTAGTCCAATATTGTCACGGTTGCACGAAATTGGTGGTAGTCATGCTCAACGCGACTTATTCGAGCAAGTTTATCTCCATGCTTGGCTGCGTAACGAACAAAATCATCAAGCATTGCAGATATTAGAAAAGCGCGTTGCTAAAAGTCGTTATATTCCGTCGATGCAGTTGAATAACCTCAGCTTACTGCAAGCCAGCTAAACTCGACTTGGCTACTGTATCGTAGATATTTGCGATCGCCTCATAATCTTCAGAATTGACAGCAACATAGTTTTGGATCTGCGCTTTATCCATAAGATTTTGCAATTGTAAGTCAGGCTTTAACAATGCTTGGCGCACGGACTCAATTAATGTTGCTCCCAAATGCTGCGCTGCAACTATCGGAGGCATTGGGTTCGATCCAATAGATTCTATTATCCGTAAAGGTATTGTCGGGTAGTTACGCAATTCTTGCTCTAAAACAGTGCTATCAATTGCCGCATAATCTACTATACCTTCCGCCACCAACTTAATAGAGTTTTGATGAGAACCCGATCTTGTCGCTTTACCTAAAAAACCACTTGTTTTTCCCCCTTCAATAAGCCGATGCAGCAGTAAATAGTAACCGCTATTTGAGCCTAGATCGTTATAACACCAAGTTTTACCCCTTAAGTCTTCTAAGTTTCTAAAGCTACTATCCGCCGCAACGATAATATCTGAGAAGTAAACCGGGCGATTTTGATAGCGTTTGGCTTGCATGACTGGCGCAACTATTGCCTCTAATTGGTTAGGTGCAACTCTATGGTTGCAAATAAAAGGCAAACCGCAAATAAAGGCAATATCTAAACGACCTTCTAGTAATAACGGATCTTTTAAAGCCTCGTCTGGACTTTGAATAATATCTACTTCTACATTCAATACCCGGCTTAAGTATGCTCCAACAGCTTCGTAAAACCAAAACATATTAGGGGCTAGATAAGAAACTAAGCTAAGTTTTTTCAATCTATTCTCCAAGGTTATTGAAACTACAGTTTATCTATCGGAATATAGTATTTTAATTAAAGCCTTGGCAACTGCCCAAAAAAGTAGAAGGTAAAAATTGAGCAATATACAGACAAAAGCACGGGAGAATTTATCAAGAGTACGGGATCATCTGGCAAACGAGCGCACCTATTTGGCATGGATGCGAACGGCGATCGCTCTCATGGGTTTTGGCGTTGTAATTGTGCGTTTGCGCCATTTTCAAGTCCCATCATTACCCCCTCCGGGTAATGGCTGGAAATTGGGTTTAATTTTTTCTAGTGTTGGTTTAGTTACAGTTGTCCTATCAACTTGGCACTACTTCGCAATCCGCTATGCCATTGATGAAGACATTTATACACCAGGCGATCGCTGGGTGGTGTTATTTAGTATTGCAGTTATTTTATTAGGGACTGGAGTAATCTACTTTGTCTTCACCATTCCCTTAAACTCAACAAGCCTACTTGTACCTGAGTGATATTTTTCGCAGCAAACGAATACCTACTTGAGCGCCAAATGCTCCAGCAATTCCTAATACAGAACCTTCTAAAAACATCACATTGCCGTTGAAACTATGAGCGATACAGGCGGACATGGAGGAGAAAAAAACTACCCCTAAACTGGTTTGAACGGCTACTGCAACGGTTTCTTTTAGGAAGATTATTTGCAAAGGTACGAGAATAATTCCGCCACCAACTCCAAACAAACCCGCTAGTATGCCCGCCGCACCGCCCGCAAGACTGCGCGCCCAAGTTAGCGAAGTCTGGTATTCTCGCATTGGTTCAATCTTTTCTACTTTTCGTCGCCACCAAATTAAGTAAATATTTAGTAAGATTAAACCCGCAAAAGCACTCCATAATAAGCTTGTCGTTAGCCTGCTTGCTAAATAAGTTCCGAGTTGAGCGCATATTAGAGCCGGAAATCCTAAAATTGCTACTTTTTGAAAATCTAAACTACCCGTGCGCCAAGAATGCCAGCTTCCAGAAGCAGAAATCAGTAGTTTGGTAAAATTACTCGTGCCAATAGCTTGAATTGGAGTCGATCCCAAACCTACCATCATGGGTACGAGTAACAAACCGCCGCCAATACCAGATAATCCCGCCAAACAGCCAACAATAAAGCCTCCCAACCCTAAAGTTAGCCCTTGCAGAATTGTCAATGTTTCAACTTCAAGCAACACTTGCAAAAGCCTTTGCTTTTCGAGGTTTGATATAAACTTTTTGCGCCGAAGTCAGTTGCAAGCGATCGAGGTCTTCTCTAGTGATATATGCTGTTACTGCCTGACCGTCTTTGAGGCTTAACTCTACTTCAACTTCCCAACCTAAATGTATAATCCGCTCGATTCTAGCTGGAGTTGAGGTTTCTTCTGGCTTAGTTTGAATTAAAACGTCGTGGGGACGCAGAAATACTTGAGAATTGGGCGCAGTAAAACTTTGGCGCTGAAAAATGTTGGAGGTACTGGGGAGAACATTTACCGGGCCAACAAAACTCATCACAAAGGCGGTGGCTGGGTTGTCGTAGATTTCTGCGGGTGTACCTACCTGTTCTACTTTGCCTTTATTAATTACCACAATGCGATCGGCAAGTTCCATCGCTTCTTCTTGGTCGTGGGTTACAAAAATAGTAGTGACATTGACGCGCGGATTCGGGAGGTCTCCTCCCGAATTAGATAGCGCGTTAACTTGTTCGTGCAATTGTCGTAGTGATGCCCTTAATTCTTTACGCACTTTGGCATCTAACGCCCCAAAAGGCTCGTCTAACAACAATACTTGAGGCTCTACAGCTAAGGTTCGCGCCAAAGCTACTCGTTGCCTTTGCCCGCCAGACAACTGCGAGGGATAACGATCTCCCAATCCTTGCAGTTGGACTAATTCTAATAGCTGTTCGACTTTAGCTCTAACTTTTGCCTTGGAAGCTTTTTGCAACTCCAATCCAAACGCAATATTTTGGCGAATAGTCATGTGTTTAAACAAGGCGTAGTGCTGAAACACAAAACCAATACCGCGCGATCGCACGCTTTTATGAGTTACATCTCTACCATCAATCTCGATTCTCCCCCGATCGGGAGTTTCTAATCCCGCAATTAGACGCAGTAGCGTAGATTTTCCCGATCCCGAAGGCCCAAGCAACGCCACTAAAGAACCACTTTCAATATCTAAATTGATACCATCTACGGCTTGAAACGAGCCAAACGAGCGGGAAATATTCTCAATCAAAATACCAGTCATAAATTTGCTCTGTAATTATGTATTGCGATCGACAACTCTATAGGAGATTTATGCATACTCCGGTTTGTCGATAGGTTTACCGTATTTTACTATTATCAGTCAAATAATACTTGTACCTT
>JAPJOW010000223.1 GCA_030826005.1 Aliterella sp. RAGGC_92 | reverse complement strand
CTATTCGTTTAGCGCTTTACGGACATCGGGCGCAATGTTCTACTCGCAATAATTTGGGGTATAGCGAATTTTTAAATCAATCAGTCAATCGCCACACAACCCCCGGCGACCAAACTCGGATTGAGTTGACTTTTGAACATATTTTAAATAACGTCCAAGTAGAGTTTAAAATTGAAAGAGTTTGGATGAAAAACTCAAAAACTGGCAAGGATACTTTAGGAGTTTCTGTTGATAATAGATCGGACTTTGCCCTAACTCAAATTTGGGACGAACGCATCGAAGATTTGTTACCTTTAGGTATTTCTAACTTGTTCCTTTTTGATGGCGAACAAGTAAAAGAATTAGCCGAACAAGAAGCGCCTACAATTGACGTTACTAACGCAATTAAAACCCTTTTAGGATTGGAATTAGCCGAACGTTTAGCAACCGATATTGATATTTTAGTCAATCGCAAACGCAAGGCTTTAGCAGATACCAAAGACTTAGCAAGTTTAGAAATAATTGAACAAAAGCTAAATCAGCAAAAAGATAAGTATGAGGCGGCAAAACAGCAGTTAGGAATAGCTCAAAAAGAGATAGAAACCGCCCAAAAACATCATGATGAAACTTCAGAAAAGTTTTTGTCTGAAGGTGGAAAAATTGCTAAAAACCGCAGCCAGCTAGAAACCCAGCTAAGTTATGGAAATGATGCGATCGCAAACCAACGTAAAGCTATAGTTGAAGTAGCCAGCGATATACTGCCATTAGCTTTAATTTCGCCACTTTTAACCCAAGCCCAAACTCAAGCCCAAAAAGAATCTAAACATTGGCAAGCAAAGATTGCTCAAGATGTTTTAAAAGCAAGAGATAGTCGGTTTTTAAGTTGTGTTGATAACTTGGCTTTGCAGCCGGAACAAATAGAACAAATTAAACTCTTTATTGAAGCAGAAAATAAAGTTTTAGAGCAAGATATTAACTTAGTAGAAGAACCTTATTTAGCTGCCGATATAGAAGTATGCAGTCAATTAACTAATGTAATTGAGCGTTATTTACCAAACCAAATAGATAAAGCTAAAGAACAATTACTTAGTTTAAGAAATAAAGAAGAAGAAATTACTACAATTGAAAAACAATTAGCCGCCGCCGCCGCCCCAGAAACTTATGAAAAACTAGCGGAGGCGGTGAAAAAATCGCAATCTCAATTAGTGCAAGCAAAATCTAATTATGAAGTAACTAGAAAGCAATGTGAAGAATTAGGTAAATTAGTTGACAAAACTATCAAAGAACTGTCGCAATTTGGCGAACAAAATATCGATCGCAAAAATGACGAACATATTATTAAAGCTTCAGCAAAAGTTCAAAATACTCTCAAACTATTTAGAGAAAAACTCACATTACGCAAACTAAACCAACTAGAAACCGTAGTTACTGAATGCTTCCTTTATCTGCTACATAAATCAGATTTGGTACATAGAATTGCCATTGACGCAAATACTTTTACCCTATCTTTGTACGATTATGCGGGAAAACCCGTACTCAAACATCGCTTATCTGCCGGAGAAAAACAACTACTAGCGATCGCATTTTTGTGGGGATTAGCCCGTGTCTCTGGGCGCAACCTACCTGTAGCCATTGACACGCCACTGGGTAGATTAGATTCATCTCACCGCAACAACCTCATAGAAAGGTACTTTCCCAACGCCAGCCACCAAGTAATATTATTATCTACCGATACAGAGATTGGACAAACAGAATTGCAGCAGTTGCGGGATAATAAAGCGATCGCCCGTGAATATACTCTAAAATACTCTCCCAGCACCAGACAAACCACCATAGAACCCGGCTACTTTAGCGATGGAAGCACCTCTAAATCGAATCCAACTCTCACAAACTGCTAAAGACCAACTAACCAAACTCAAGCGCAGCACCAAAATCGAACAATGGAATATTCTTTGTCGCTGGGCGTTTTGTCGTTCTTTAGCCGAACCAACTATTCCCTCCCCCGTCCCCATACCCGCCGATAGCAACGTAGAACTAACTTGGCAAGTCTTTGGCGGCGAAATGTCCGACATCCTAATTATTGCCCTCAAACAGCGCTGCTACAACGATAAATTAGGGATAGATAAAGAAACCCTAGCAACTCAATTTCGCCTGCATTTGCATCGCGGGATTGGTTATTTAGCAGGCGATCCCAATATAAAAAAGATAGAAGATTTAGTATTATTAGCGAAGTCTGAAAAAGCTAATAAAACCTAAACTAGGCAACGGCTGAAGTTTGAGTATCAATTAACCTGCCGTCTTCCATACTAACAATGCGATCGGCGATATCTAAAATACGATTGTCGTGGGTAACCAACAAGATCGTGCAACCTTGTTCTCTAGCCAGTTTTTGCATCAAATTAACTACGTCTCGCCCAGATTTACTATCCAAAGCGGCGGTAGGTTCGTCGGCTAAAACAAGTTGAGGATGGCTAACTAACGCCCGTGCGATCGCTACTCTTTGTTTTTGTCCCCCAGATAAATCGTCGGGGTAGTAATTAATTCGTTCTTCTAGTCCCACTTCTGTAAGCATTGCGGCGGCGCGGACTTGCATTTCGGCAAGGGAGATATTTTGATGGAGTTCTAACCCCATCTTGACATTTTGCAGGGCGGTAAGACTTCCGTGCAAATTATGCGCTTGGAAAATATACCCGTGATGGCGACGTGCTTGGGTAAGTTGCTTTGGCGTTGCACCCGTAAGTTCTTGTCCTAATACTTGCAAACTACCAGATTGAGCCGATCGCAATCCACCGATTAAAGTTAGCAAAGTTGTCTTACCAGAACCCGAAGGGCCAGTCATGATAATAATTTCACCGCTATTGATTTCAAGGTTGATATCGTAAAGAACTTGTTTTTGTAATTGTCCTTGACCAAAGTAATGATTTAAGTTGCGGACAATAATCGCAGGACTAGACATAATAAAAACCTAAAACATATCCGCAGGATCGGCAGATTGCAGTTTGCGGGTAGCGATCGCTCCCGACATTCCACACATTATTAAAGTTAGAAATAGTACGAGAATTGCCCGAAAAACCGTCATATATATTGGTAAAGAGGTCGCTTTAGCAGCTAAAGAATAAAGTCCTAAAGGTAAAATTGCACCCGGAATAAAGCCCAAAACGGCTAGAATAACCGCTTCTTCAAATACCACACTTAGCAAATACCCATTGTTGTAGCCCATTGCTTTAAAGGTGGCGTATTCTTTGAGATGAGCATTGACATCAGTTGATAGCACTTGATAAACAATTACAACACCAACAACAAACGCCATTGCCGTTCCCAATCCAAAGATAAAGCCAATTGGACTTGAACTTTTCCAATAGTTTTCTTCAAACTCTACAAATTCGGCGTGAGTCATTACTCGCACATCATCGGGTAAATGCGATCGCATCGCTTTAACTACCTGTTGTTCGTCCGCACCTTGAGTCAAATACACTAAACCCAAACTAATACTTGCCGCTTCTCGTCTGGGAAACATTAACAAAAAGTTTTGATCGCTAGTCATCAACGTACCATCAGCGCCAAAAGAAGCACCCAAGGTAAATAAACCTGCTACTGTAATTGTGCGCCCTTCGACTTCAGTAGTGACGGATTTAGTATCAACTGCCAAGATCGTTTCTTGATAATCGCCGCGACTACCGCGATCGAAAATTACCGTATCGGGTAGTTTCAGCTTATTTAATTGCTGATTTACTTCAGGCAAATTGAACGCCGAGCGATCGCTATTAAAGCCAATTAATTGAACTGTAGCTTCCTTCCTGGTCTTTGGGTTCTTCCAGACAATAGTATTAGCGTAAAATGGCTCTGCGCTTTTTACTCCCGGAATATCCATCGCTTGATACAACCGCCGCCGCGAAAATGTAGACAAATTCTGCATATTCCGAGCTTTGGGACTAACTAAAACAATGTCAGTTTGCAAAGAACGATTGAGACGAGTATTGCTATCGTACAAGGCGTTTTGAAAACCTAGCTGCATAAACATTAAAATGTCTGCAAAGGCAATTCCAGATAGTGCTACTAATAAACGTCCTTTCTCATGACTCAGTTGCAACCATCCCAAAGGCGTGCGCCGTTTTAGTTGTTGGATCATGGCTCAATTACTACCTTTACTTGCAAGTTGGTAAACTTAGCAGCTTTTTGGCTTGATACTGCATCTAAAGCTATATGAACTTCCACAACTCTTGAGTCAATATTGGTACTGGGGTCAGTATTAACAGTTTGTTGTCGTCGTACTTGAGAACCAATTTGAATTACAGTCCCAGTTAATTCTCCTGTTAAAGAATCGCTCGAAACTCTCACCTTTTGCCCGTTGCGGACTTTATTTACATCACTTTGATAAACTTCCGCGACTACTTCCATCTGCCCAGTTTGTCCTATTTCGACAATGCCATCGCTGGAAATAACTTCCCCCGCACGAGTGTGAATGTACAACACCTCTCCATTAACGGGCGATCGCACAATTGCTTGTTCTAGTTCGGCTTTTGCCCGATCTCTTGCTGCAACTGCTTTATCAACTTCAGCGCGATCGTAAGCTATATCAACCGGGCGGACTTCGGTAATTTTATTTAAGGTTGCTCTTGCTGCATTAAGTTCCGAGGCGAGAGTCGATTTTGTGCGCTGAAGTTCTGCTTGGGCTTCTTGCAGGCTTTTTTGTGCTGTCTCTAGTGTTAAACGCCTGGAGTCGCGACTTGAGGCGGAAATTGCCCCATTTTGATAAAGCTCTTGATACCTTTGATACTCAGTTCGAGCATTACGGGCTTCGGCGGCTAATCGGGCAATTTTTGACTGTTGGGAATTTATATCTCCCTGTCGCTGGGCTTCTAAACGTTCAATTTCTGCCTGTTGGGAGGCGATTTCACCTTGTTTTGCCCCCGCTTGAGTGATGGCAAGTTGTGCTTGAGCTACTGTTACATCTTTTTGGGTTTGTGCTAAGGCGGCTTGAAGAACGTCGTGATTATCCAAAATTGCAATTACCTCCCCAGCTTTGACTTGACTTCCTTCTTCTACTAACAAGCGATCGACTCTGTTGCCACTATTAGAAGTTGGCGCAGAAAGTCTGATAACTTCTCCCTTTGGCTGCAATCGCCCCAAGGCTGTAACAGTTTTAATCACTGGTTCGCTGACAATTTCCGGCGGTGGTGGGGTCGAAGTTGATTGAAAGCGCCAGAACCCTACCGCCGCGCTACCAATACAAAGGGAAGCGATCGCGATCGCCGTCCATCGAGACTTGCGAACTTTGCCAGCTAGATTTTCTTGGGCGGTTATGTTTTGCATCCTTAGCGCCTCCTAAACTATACAGTTTAGTCTATATGGTATTAAACTAAACCGCTTAGTATAGTAATGTCAAGGATGACGCATAATTTTAGAGGAAGCGATCGCTCAATGGCTGAGACACCTATCTATACCGAACGTCAATTATCTCCAGAGAAAGCCGAAGCAATTTTAACTGGGGGAATGCAAGAGTTTTTGACTCACGGCTATGCGGGAACGAGTATGGATCGAGTAGCAAAGTCAGCAGGAGTATCGAAAGCAACAGTTTACAGCCATTTTCAGGATAAAGAAGGGTTATTTAATGCTTTAATTCAGCGTTTAGTTGAGGGTAAGTTTAGCTCAATATTTAATGCTGCGAGTGATGAAATGCTGTTAGCAGATCCAGCGATTGTATTAAGAGGACTAGCCAATCGGTTTTTAGATTCAGGAGTCAACGATCCTCGGTTTCTCAGCTTCCTGCGCGTAATTTTGGGAGAATCTGGACGTTTTCCTAAGTTAGCCCAAGCTTTTGTTCGTAATATTGAGAAAACTGCTTTCAATACGCTGCGTCAATACTTTACATCCTGTCCTGGGCTTAATTTATCCGATCCGGAAGCGACGGCGCGAATATTTATAGGAACTTTAGTGCATTATCTAATTGTGCAAGAGATGCTACATGGTAAAGACATTATGCCAATGGAACGCGATCGCTTAGTAGAAAACTTAGTAAATTTAATCGTTGAAAACTCAGTAAAAAATTCTTGAAATGAGCGAATTTAAGAAATCAAGTAAGTTCTAAACTTAAAATAATTGTTTTTGTTAATAATTTACCCGCCTTAAAATAATAAACTGTGTTCCATCGCTCTTGCGCTCAAACGATTGCTGATGCTCAAATTCTAACTTTTGCCATAGCCGGAGCGCACGCTTGTTGAATGCTGCGATCGTAACTCGAAAAGCTTTTGGATTGAGCAAATTTTCGGCAAAATCCAATACAGCATTAGCATACTCAATACCCTTTCCTTGTCCAGTCAAGTCCGGGCGAATCCCCATACTAATATCTAACGCATCATAACCGTAATCTCCACCTGAAACTTGCCCATCTTGTCCAAAAGAACAGTAACCCACCAACTCGCCATTATCATTTACAATTTTATAAAAGTTGTTTTGTGGGTTTAGGAAATACTGTAGATTAACTTCTTTGTCTAAGTAATTGTAAAAATTGCAAGGTGGCTCATATCGCCAATTTACGATCGCGCTTGCACTATTCCTATCAATTGAATAAAACTGAAACATTTCCTGCGTAGTCAACTTACAATTCCTACTTTTAACTAGCCTTCAAAATATAGCTGCAAACAATACTAGCGTAAATAAAAATAGCAAACAGACAACAAATAAAGGCGTTCTCAAAGGAGAACGCCCAAAATAGATTTCTTAGTAATTGATGAAACTACGCGCCGACAGATTCTTTGGCGGCGTACATGACTTCAAGACTAATTACACTAAAACCGCGATCGCGCGCAAACTTCTCAGTGTTACGCTTGACTTTACCGCGTACAAATCCCGGCACTTTATTTAATTCTGCCTGAGCTTCTTTATTCCAACCAAGGTCGGAATCAGCAGAAATACCTTTAGTAATTACTTCCTTGGTATCGTGTCCGCCGAAGATTTCTAGTAAGTGGTCTTCCATGCCCAAAGTAAAGGAATTGTAGACCAAATCAGCGATTTGATTTGTGCCTTCATAGCCACAAAATGGCTTGTAGCCGATAGGGAAGTTCTGAATATGTACGGGGGCTGCTATTACACCGCAAGGGATGTTTAAACGCTTACCTACATGGCGCTCCATTTGCGTACCGAAGATAGCCGATGGTTCAATGCGGGCGATCGCATCTCCTATTTGTCCGTGATCTTCCGTTACAATCACTTCATCGCAGTATTCGCCTACTTGCTCCTTGAACCACTCCGCGTCGTACTTGCAATAAGTACCCGCCCAGACAACATGAATGCCC
>JAPJOW010000222.1 GCA_030826005.1 Aliterella sp. RAGGC_92 | reverse complement strand
AACCTAGGTATGGAAGTAATGCACGAGCGCAACGCTCACAACTTCCCACTAGACTTGGCGGCGGGTGAAGCTACTCCGGTTGCTTTAACTGCTCCTGCGATCAACGGTTAATATTTAACCTTCATAGCTAAAATATAAAAAGCGCTCTCCCTATGCGGAGGGCGCTTTTTAGTTGTGTATATTAACAAAGCCTAGAGCTAGTAAATTAAGGCAAGAGCGATCGCATAATAGAGTATAGAACTTATGGAGATAGGACAACGGTTTACGCACGCCCTTTAGCTCGGTTAATCGAGCAGTTACAACGCTTACCAGGAGTAGGACCTAAAACCGCTCAACGCCTTGCTTTACATATCCTCAAGCGCTCGGAAACTGAAGTACAAGCTTTAGCGCAAGCATTAATTGAAGCTAAACAACAAATCGGTTTATGTTCAGTTTGCTTTAATTTATCTGCCGAACCAACTTGTGAAATTTGCCGCAATTCCAACCGCGATAATAATATAATTTGCGTGGTTGCGGATGCTCGTGACGTAATTGCTTTAGAAAAAACTAGAGAGTATAACGGCAAATACCATGTATTAGGGGGAGTGCTTTCGCCAATGGAAGGTGTTGGCACAGAACAGCTTAATATTCAACCTCTAGTGCGGAGAGTTAGTCAAGCCCAGCCTAAAGAAATTATTTTGGCAATTAGTCCTAGCGTCGAAGGAGAGACAACCACTTTGTATGTAGGACAGTTACTTAAGCCTTTTACAAAAGTTACCAGAATTGCTTTTGGTTTACCTGTAGGGGGAGACTTGGAGTATGCGGACGAAATCACCTTAGCGAGAGCTTTGGAAGGGCGGCGGGAGTTAGATTAATGGAGACAAGGTGACTTGGTGAAGGGTGGATTGCTGCAAGAGAAAATTATATCTAAATTTTTAGCAATGCCGATTGATTTTAGTAGAGATATTCGGTAGAAATGCCTCTACTCATTACCAAAAAAGCGCGTGGCAAAATTTTGACTCCGCGTTGGCGATAAAGTCCGAGCTTTGAGAATCGCCGCCGTTAAAAAAGCGTAAGATAATACTCCCACCACTGCTAATAATAAGCCGCTAATTAATCCTGTTACATTCCATAAGGCATGGAGCGCCGCCGCCGTCAGGTATCCTACACCTAAGATTTGCCAGCGTTGGCGCGGCTTTAACACGCTTAAACCAATGAAATAACCCAAATAACCACTGTAAGCCATGTGTCCGGCTACAGAGCCAATAATCCGGGGAATTAATAACTGAAATCCTACCAGTTGACCGATCCCTTCTCCCGATTGCAAGCCAACATTCCGGCTAATTTCCGGTACATATTGACCGAGAGTTTCAAGTAATGTAAAGCCAACCGCCGAAGCCGTACCTAATAAAATGCCATCTAAAGGCTCCCAAACTCCAATTCGCTCTCGCCAAGGACTGCGGAGCTTTTGACCGATAAAATATGCCGCTAGAATTGGTAAGGCTTTGAGTAATTCTTCCATCAAGCCAGCGCCGAAAAACATCCTCAGCAGTAATTGAGGAAAATTAATGGTTTCTTCTAGTAAAGGTAAGCGACCGGGTAAAATATTACGGAAAATTAAAATAAATAGCGATAAAAGAGGACTTAGGAGAATTAAACCCGTAGCTATTGCTGTGCTAAATAATACCCACCAAGGCTTGTGTTTGCCGCAAAGTTGATAAACAAAATAGTAAGCAATCCCAGATAAATAGATAGCTACTAGCATTTGATTAAAAAATGCTGTCTCTGGTTGTCCTACCGTCGCAAACATTAAGACTACAAATACAACTGTAAATACGCCTGGGATTAAATAAGCTTTTTTGGTTAAATCTCGCCCAGTAGAAAGAATCGGAAATAGCTGAGTAAAACTTACTCCTTGTTCGGCTTCTGGGAGCGGAGTTACTTGAGAAGATATTGCGCCAGTTAGGGGTTGGGACGGTAAAAGTTGAAAAATAAACTCCGGCCCGTTGTTACCAAGGACAAAGCGATCGCCTGCTTGCAATATCCGACATCCCGATAGCGATTCTCCGTTGATAGACGTACCATTGGCGCTATTGAGGTCGCAAATTAGCCAGCGACTAGGGGATGATGGAGTTTCTAGGGGACGGATTGCTGCATGACGGCGGGAAACTACTCCATAAGCGCCATCGATAACAATTTGACAACTAGGATCGCGTCCGATGGTAATTTCTTGAGTAGGCGAAAGCAAGTAGCGGCGAGGAGATGAAGCAGAATTTGTTATGCCGTAAGTTCTAGGCAACTGCTGTAAATAACCCTCGCCAAACTCTTTTTCTTTCATCGGTTAGAATGCTGTACTTGGCAACAGCATACAATTACGCGCATCCTATTAAATGCAACTAACTTTCTTTTGCTACTGCTTATTCGCATCGCGCACGGCAGCCAAGAAAAATAACACCGTTAAAGGCACGCCGATCGCTAAAATAATACTGGTTGTTAAGTTGCCTAAATCGGGATCTCCAGAAGCAAGTTCAAAAATTGAGCCAACCGAAGCGATCGCCGTGATGCAACAACCGCCTAAAAATAAACCGCTTTTGGGAGTCATTGCGTTCATTATGGCTTATCCTGGGCGATCGGTTTTACAGCTTTGGCGGAGAATCCTTGTTTCGTTAGTTCTTGAGTCACGGCTAGGCTATTTTGAACGCGATCTACAAATAATACGCCATTAAGGTGATCGATTTCGTGCTGAATACAGCGCGATAATAGTTCTGTGGCTGTTAAAGTCTGCGGACGACCATACTCGTCTTTATAAGCTATTTCTACCAATTGCGGGCGCGTTACGTCCATATAAACATTAGGTATGCTCAAACAACCTTCTTGAGCGTTGCATAGCTCCGGGCTGAGACGTTTAATTGTCGGATTAATTAATATTAATGGTGGATTAGCCGGGTTATCTGGTTCGCAGTCAATCACAATTAGCTGTTTTTGTACGGCTACTTGGGGTGCAGCTAAACCGATGCCATCTGCCGTGTACATTGTTTGCAGCATTTCTCGTGCTAGTTGACGAGTTTCTTCGTCTACTTTAGCAACCCTTTTAGTCGTCTGACGCAAAGCGCGATCGCCTAAATAGCGTAGCGCTAAAGGCGGATTAGTCAGCTTTTGCTTTTCAACTGCAACTATAGAAGCCATGAAATACCTATAACTCGCTTTTTTAGCTTTTGCTAAAACTATTTACTTTTTATTTTACCAATTATTGAGCACTTAAGGTTATTTTTACGGTCATTTTCCAGAATTTTGGCTGCATTGCTTGGCGCGATCGCTACTTCCAGAAAATCGATCGCACTTCGATAAGCCTTGCTAGACTAGGAAGGTTGTTGTGTTATTGAATTGTAGTGGAACAAGAAAGTCTCAGCGCTTTGAGCGCCATAAGGTTAGCTTGTTATACTTTAAAATATTCTGTACTACCTTTGGTTCGACTTTAAAGAGCAAAATCTTAAGTTATTTTTATTACATAATTACTCAGTAATTGCGCTTGACATGAAATATTTTGACAAATAAACTCGCCTTGGATCGCAAACAGTGGATAGTTCTCAAGCTAACGAAGCTTTATTACAAGAAATAGCCCAAAGACAACGCCTAATTGCAGAATTAGGTCAGCAAACTGAGCGCGAAAGACTGATGAGTGCGATCGCAAGTCAAATTTGTGCTTCTCTAAATTTAGAAGAAATACTTAATAGTACTGTAACTGAAGTTCGTCAATTTCTTAATTGCGATCGGGTAGTAGTTTATCAAGTGGAAGCTAATGGCGTAGCTACGGTTGTTGCCGAATCTAGTCAATCTAATTATAATTCTCTACTAAATATAAAAATTGCTACACCTTTATTTGGAGAACATTTAGCCCAATATCAACAAGGTGATATGCGCGTACTTCATAACATTCAACAAGAGGGAATTACTACAGCTATTAACCAATTTTTGCAAGAACAGCAAGTTAAAGCAAGTATAACTGTACCTTTGCTGTATGGAGGTAAGTTTTGGGGATTACTGGCGATTCATCAATGTTCTGGAGCGCGTCAGTGGCAAAAATTAGAAGTAGATTTGCTCAAGCAATTAGCTACCCAAGTATCGATTGCAATTGGGCAATCCGAGCTATACCAGCAAGTTGTCGAGCTAAATAGTACCTTAGAAAATCAAGTCCAAGAGCGCACCAAAGAACTCCAGCAATCTCTTGACTACGAAGCAATTCTCAAGCGCATTAGCGATGATGTGCGCGATAGTTTAGACGAAAACCAAATTTTGCAAGTTGCAGTATGGGAATTAGCGGTAGCCTTAAACATCGATGGCTGCGATAGTGCTTTGTACAATATTGAGGAAGCAACCGCAACGGTTAGCTACGAATACACGACATCTTTACCCGCATCTCAAGGGGAAGTCATGCGAATGGCTGATTTTCAAGAAGGGTACGACCAATTATTGCAAGGTCAGTATTTTCAATTTTGTCAATTAGTACCTGGGAGGAGAGGGAAAGTTGCGATGCTGGCTTGTCCAATTTTGGACGATCGCGGTGTATTAGGCGATCTATGGTTATTTAAGCGACAAGAACGCGCTTTTAGCAATCTAGAAATTCGCTTGGTGCAACAAGTAGCTAATCAATGCGCGATCGCGATGAGACAAGCAAGATTATACCGAGCCGCGCAAGTCCAAGTAGAGGAATTAGAAAAACTTAACAATCTTAAAGATGACTTTTTAAGTACGGTTTCTCACGAACTCCGCACCCCCCTAGCTAATATGAAGATGGCAATTCAGATGCTAGGAATAACTTTAAATCGTTCTCAAGAATTGTTTGCGGAACTGAGAAAACCAGCCAACGAACAAAATAAAGTAGCTCGTTACTATCAAATATTACAAAACGAGTGCGAACGAGAATTAAATTTAATCGACGACTTGTTAAATTTGCAACAAATGTATGCAGGAGTACAACCTTTATTACTAACATCAATTAACTTACAAACTTGGTTTCCAGAAATTGCCGAACGTTTCAACCAACGACTAAAAAATCAACAGCAGCAGTTGTCTATAGAAGTAGCCCCAGAAGTACCTAGTTTAATTGGAGATTCGGCTTCTTTGGAACGGGTTATGGTCGAGTTATTAGACAATGCTTGTAAATACACGCCCCCAGGTGAAAAAATCGTACTTAAAGCCGTCGAGCGCGAACAAGTAATGCAAATCAGTGTCATTAATTTAGGAGTAGAAATTCCCCCTAGCGAACGCGAACGAGTGTTTGATAGATTTTACCGCATTCCCGATAGCGATCGCTGGAAACAAGGCGGTACGGGGTTGGGATTGGCGCTAGTAAAGCAAATTCTCGCTCGCCAGTCAGGGAGAATTTATGTAGCAGATAGCGATCGCGGACAAACTTGTTTTATTGTAGAAGTACCGCTAATGCCTGTAATATGAAATCCCAGTGGCAATGTCTTTTAGAAAATATTGGCGATTGGCATGGTTCTTTTACTCGCTTGTCGCCGCAAGGAGAAGTAATTGAAGATACGCCAACTATGGTTTCGCTTGCAGGGTTGAACGATAACCAAACAATTTGTCAAATCGTTCGCCGCTTACCTCCAGATCGCCCTTCAGAAGAAAAAGTTTTGGAGTACAATTCTTTAGGACGGGGAATTTTATTATTTGATGACGGTGCTTTTTCTGCGGGTTCAATTCAACTTGCGCCTTTTGCGGAATTTGGGGCAGAGTTAGGATTGATATCCAATCGTCGCCGCTTGCGATTAGTGCAATTATTTAACAACGGTCAGTTAGAAAGGCTGACTCTAATTCGCGAAAAACTTGCCGAAGCTACAGAATTAGAAAAACCTCAGCTAACAGTAAACGATTTAGTCGGGACATGGCAAGGTGATGCTGTAACTTTATACCCAGATTGGCGATCGCCAGATACTTATCCGACGACGCTTAAAATTGAACGGGTAGCGGAAAATGAACTGTTGCAGCAATTAACTATTCCCGAACGGACTATGGCATCAAAAGCTACGATTTCTGGCGCGATTATTTGCTTTGATAGCGGGTATCAAGTATTGCTTCTTCCCGATGGTGCTTCCTCTACTTGTCCTTTGCAATTGCAAGCTGGAAAAGGTTTTTTTCTGGAAGTAGGCTGGATGACTTCGCCAAAAGAACGGCAAAGGCTAATTCGTACTTACAATAGCCAAGGCGAATGGGTTAACCTTACATTAGTAACTGAGCATCGAGTTACTTAGCCATCACCGTGAATTTACGCACATTGATAGATTAAATAATGTACTAAAGAATGTAATATCTGTAAAAATACTGAGAAGCATCGTGAAATCATTTGCCAAGTCAATAAATTTACAAAGTTTTCGGTTGAGCGAGTCAGAAAACCCTCTGCGCGAAGGGATAAAAACTATTGGATTGACTTTAGGTTTAGCTTTTGGCGTGCGGATAGCTGCGGCTCAATGCTATTTAATTCCTTCAGTTTCAATGCAGCCAACTTTAGAAATTAACGATCGCTTATTCGTAGATAAAATCAGCTACCACTTTATTAGTCCCCATCGCGGAGATGTAGTAGTATTTACTCCACCACCAGTAGTTGTAGAACAAGAAAAGTCAACAGAGCCTTTTATTAAAAGAGTTATTGGCTTACCAGGAGAACAAATCGAGGTCAAAGAAGGGCGAGTGTATGTAAATAATCAGCCCCTACCAGAAAATTATATTGCCGACCGACCAAATTACAATTGGGGTCCGCAAATTGTACCGAAAAACTCTTATTTAGTGTTGGGTGATAATCGTAACAAAAGTTATGACGGTCATATTTGGGGATTTTTAAGTCGCGATCGCATGATTGGTAAAGCTGTCGTTCGTTTTTGGCCTCCCGAACGCTTTAGTAACTTTGCAAGTAAATAAGACTTCCCCTATTGCTTAAAATAGCAGTATGAAAATTTGGCAAGCTGACTTTTATCGTCGTCCTTTGCAAAACGAAGCAGGGGAAGTATTGTGGGAATTATTAATTTGCGATCGCGACTTCTTATTTACGTGCGTTGCTTTGTGTCCTCAGTCTCAAGCTAATGCTAAATGGCTGACGGAACAGTTGCAATTAGCAGCAAAAAACCAAAAACCGGACTTAATTCAAGTCTTTCGTCCGCAATCGTTAAATATAATTCAATTAGCCGCCGGAAACTTAGGAATTGCCGTAGAAGCAACTCGCCGTACTTTTGCCTTAAAACAATTGCTACAAGAGCGTTCGTATCCTGCAAGTAATGGTGAAGCTTATAATCCTTTAGCC
>JAPJOW010000221.1 GCA_030826005.1 Aliterella sp. RAGGC_92 | reverse complement strand
CTGTTGGGGTTTCTGGGGTGAGGGTTAAACCGCGATAGACTTGTTCAATAGGAAAATTGAGATTAATGCTTTTGAGTTCGATTGTGTCGCCTGCTTTGTAGTTGATAATCAACCAGTCGCCTGCGTCGTTTTTGTGATACAGATCAATTTCGATGCTGGTGGAACTGATTAGTAGATAATCGATTAAGGCTGGGTTTTGGCGGTACATTCGGAATTTGCCGCCTCTGTCGTAAGCTTAAGTGCTGGCGGAGAGGACTTCCACGATTAAGCAGGGGTAGGAGATATATTGGGTGGTGGTTTTATCGCGATCGTCGCAGGTAACGCTGGCATCTGGGTAGGTATAGTTATTAGTTCCCACAATATTAACTCTCAGGTCTGAGTTACCTGTTATGCAACTACTAGCGTCTAAATGGGTATCAAACATAGTCGTAAATCGAATTGTAATGCGGCTATGATTAACGCTACCGCCAGTCATCGCGTAAACTTCGCCGTTGATATACTCGTGCTTTTCCAGTTGGGTTGCTTCCCAGGCAAAATACTCGTTTGGGGTGAGGTGGGGGGCGTTAAATGACGCTGCGCTCATTGTGGGGAAACTCCTGAATGGGATGACTCGCACAGTTTCATATAGAAAAATCTCTCCTGCACTTTGATTTTACACAAATAGATTTATCCGTCATGCCCTACTCCATAAATATTCCTGCCCCTCATCCGACGGCTCATGCAGCAAATTTTGTTGGCAGCAAAGTTATGGGTAAAGTCACACTTATTTTTGAAAGGAAAAAGGCAGAAGTGCGATCGCCGATATTCTTCAGGAACGGCGATCGCTGTTAAAAAGTACAACATTGTACTTGCCTTCATTAGTCTTCATCGCTCAATAATAGTAAATCGTCATAAGAATCTGGATAGTCGCCTCGCTCAACCATTTTAGTAAAAGTTTGATAGCAATCTTTTTTATCTCCCTCTCTACGGGGATACCCTAGCCAGAGAATGAATATTGCTTTGCGATCTGGAGTTTCAAAAGCACGAAAGAAAAGGCGGTAACGCTCAGGCAACCCCATTTTTTTGACCCGTCCGTACTTCTTAAGTGAACCAGACAGAGCAAAATGCGTAGCAAAAGGATCATCAGGAATTTTCTCTCTGACAGCAACCATAATTGCTGTATAGCGCTTTACCTCAGAGTGACTTAAGTATTTTTCACGGGGTAAAATCTTTTTTAGGCGGTGAACCTCTGCTTGTAAGTCACGGCGCTGCTTTCCAAATAGCCGCTTAATGAAATAAATTTCCCACCCATTATAAATCAATCACTACCCCTGCCGTCAATTCATCATCTTCATCTGCCATTTCCTGGGTATAACTTTCCAATTCTTGAGGGTTTTGTAAAGCCTTTTTCATCAAAAAATCTAGAAATAGTGAAAGCATAAATTTATCTTTTTCTTGCTTGGCTTCGGGGAACTCAGAGTTACTAGCATCCTCAAGCGTCTCTAGGCGATTAACATCCTCAAGGCTAACGATTGCCGCAACTGGTTTTCCATGTCGCTCAAGCATTACTCGCTCGTGACCAAAACCTACACGATTGACTAATTCTGACAGATTATCGCGAGCTTCACTAAGATTAGTTTTAATCATATAACTGTTTTTTATTCTCCCAATGACAAACTGTATGAATTGTACAATTTGTCCGTTTGTCTATATATATTATATTAATCACATATATAGACATTTTCCAAAGTTAGGTATTCTTTCTGAGGCATACTAAGGAAGCGAAATCTAGTATTTTCTCTGAGACGCGATCGCTATTACTTAAGCCATCTTTGACTTAAGGTATTGAGGTTAGCTATTCGCCGGAAGCCCCGCTTACCTGTACTCACAAGCGACGGGATGGGTAAAGTCACAGTCTATTTTTCAGTAGAAATAGGCAGAAATGCGATCGCTTAATGATTTTCGATAAAAACGCTACTCCCAAGCCTTGCGAGAACAGCGAAAATATTAAACTATAAGTAATTCTCGTTGAAAGCGCCAAAAACTGGGAGTCAGTTCATAGTGGTATTACAAGTAGAAAAAAACACCTACGAAGCTAAAGTTCAAGAAATAGCCAAACAACTCCTAGCTGCTACGCGGGAGAATCGCTCGTTTTTGTCTTCTTTACGCGATCAAATGCGTTGGGATGATAAATTACTCGCTTGGACGATGAGCAATCCAGGTCTACGGGTGCAGTTGTTTCGCTTCATTGACTGCTTACCTGCTTTGCACAACAAGCCAGAAATTGCCGCCCATATGCAAGAATACTTGCAAGATGATTCGGTAGAACTTCCTTCCGCCCTCAAAGGATTGCTCAATTTTGCTTCTCCTGACTCAATTCCCGGACAAGTAGCCGCGACAACGGTTTCGACGGCGGTAGAAACTCTAGCGCATAAATATATTGCTGGGGACAATATGAAAGAAGCGCTCAAAACTATTGAGCGTTTGCGTAAAAATAAGATGGCGTTTTCCCTGGATTTATTGGGAGAAGCCGTAATTACGGAAGCTGAGGCTCAATATTATTTAGATCGCTATCTCGATTTAATGACGCAATTAGTAGAAGCTTCTAAAAAGTGGGCGCAGATACCTAGTATTGATAGCGCTGATGGCGAACAAATCCCTCAAGTTCAAGTATCGGTAAAGCTTACAGCCTTTTATTCTCAGTTCGATCCTTTAGATGCGGCAGGTAGTGAGGAAAGAGTAAGCGATCGCATTCGCATATTACTACGTCGCGCCAAAGAATTGGGGGCAAGCGTCCATTTTGATATGGAACAATACGCCTACAAAGACTTAACTTTGTCGATATTGAAAAAGCTATTGATGGAAGATGAGTTTCGATCGCGCACCGATGTAGGGATGACAATTCAAGCTTATTTGCGCGACAGCGAACAAGATACCAAAGATTTGATCTCTTGGGCTACTCGGCGCGGTTATCCGCTCACAATTCGCCTAGTTAAGGGCGCGTATTGGGATCAAGAAACCATTAAGGCAATGCAGAAAGATTGGCAGCAGCCAGTTTATAACGATAAAGCCGCCACCGATGCCAACTTTGAAACCATTACTCAGTTATTGCTAGAAAATCACGAATATGTCTATTCAGCCATTGGTAGTCATAACGTGCGGAGTCAAGCATTGGCAATTGCGATCGCCGAAACTTTAAATATTCCCCGCCGTCGCTTTGAAATGCAAGTATTGTACGGTATGGGCGACAAATTAGCCTCCGCTTTGGTTGCTAGAGGGCATCGAGTGCGCGTTTATTGTCCTTATGGCGAATTATTGCCAGGAATGGCTTACTTAATCCGGCGTTTGCTTGAAAATACCGCTAATAGCTCGTTTTTGCGTCAAAGTATGGAAGAACGCCCAGTAGAGGAACTTTTAGCACCTCCTGTTGTAAATAATCTCTCTGAACCTAAACATATTTTAGGCTTTGCCAATGCGTCAGATACGGACTATGCAGACATGGAATTAAGAGAAGCATCTCATCAAGCGTTTAATAACGTCCGCCAACAGTTAGGTAAACATTATTTACCGCTAATTAACGGCGAATATCAGCAAACAGAACAAACCGTTGATTCGGTGAATCCTTCTAACTACAGCGAAGTTATTGGCAAAGTTGGGCTAATTTCGGTAGAACAAGCAACAGAAGCAATGAAAGCGGCAAAAGCTGCCTTTCCTGCGTGGCGCAAGACTCCTGTAAAAGAACGGGCGGCAATATTGCGACACGCTGGCGACTTAATGGAACAAAGACGCGCTGAGTTGTCCGCCTGGATAGTTTTAGAAGTAGGTAAGCCTGTAAAAGAAGCTGATGGGGAAGTCTCGGAAGCCATCGACTTTTGCAACTACTACGCTGCGGAAATGGAAAGGTTAGACGCAGGCTTTAACTACGATATCGCCGGAGAAACTAACCGTTATATCTATCAACCGCGCGGAATTGCGGTAGTTATTTCGCCTTGGAATTTCCCTTTAGCGATCGCCGCCGGAATGACAGTAGCCGCTTTAGTTGCAGGAAACTGTACTTTACTTAAGCCTGCGGAAACATCTTGCGTAATTGCGGCTAAATTTGCCGAAATCCTTGTAGAAGCAGGCATTCCCAAAGGTGTATTTCAGTACGTGCCAGGAGTAGGATCTACAGTAGGGGCATATTTAGTTAAGCACCCTGACGTTCACTTAATTGCCTTTACAGGTTCGCAAGAAGTCGGTTGTCGGATTTATGCAGATGCGGCAATTGTACAACCAGGACAAAAGCATCTCAAGCGCGTCATTGCCGAGATGGGCGGAAAAAATGGCTTAATTGTCGATGAAAGCGCCGATCTCGATCAAGCTGTCGTTGGCGTTGTGCAATCTGCGTTTGGTTATAGCGGGCAAAAATGTTCTGCTTGTTCGCGGGTAATAGTGTTAGAACCTATTTATGATGCTTTTGTAGAGCGTTTAGTTGAAGCTACACGCAGTCTCAATATTGGTTTAGCAGAATTGCCTAGCACTCAAGTAGGCCCCGTAATTGATGCCAATGCTAGAGACAAAATCAAAGAGTACATCGAAAAAGGCAAACAATCGGCTCAATTAGTTTTAGAAATGCCCGTTTCTGATACAGGTTATTTTGTCAGTCCGACAATTTTTAGTCAAGTTGCGCCCGATAGCGCGATCGCCCAAGAAGAAATTTTTGGGCCAGTTATTGCGGTAATTAAAGTCAAAGACTTTAACGAAGCAATTTCTGTTGCTAACGGCACAAACTTTGCCCTTACTGGCGGACTTTATTCTCGCACTCCATCGCATATAGCCCAAGCGCAAGCAGAGTTTGAAGTGGGAAACCTTTATATCAATCGTACAATCACGGGAGCGATCGTTGCTAGACAACCCTTTGGTGGTTTTAAAATGTCTGGTGTAGGTTCTAAAGCTGGAGGGCCAGATTACTTACTGCAATTTTTAGAACCGCGCACCATTACCGAGAATATTCAACGTCAGGGTTTTGCACCCATCGAAGGCGCAGAATAGTAAAAAGCGTTGTAAGGTTAATCTTCGGCGTTGCTGAAACGATTTGACTTAATCTAAAAACCACCGAATTTAAAGTCCCCCAGATTTGGGGGACTTTTTAGATTGGTGCAAGACATCAAACTAAATATACTTTTTCAACAGTAACTCTAGCTTTTGCTTGGTTTCTTGCGGAACTTTATCTAACGAAGTTAAAATTGCGTACTTCAAAGCCGAATGCGCTTCCGAAGGCGGCGGATTTTCACTTAAACGCTTGACTGTTTCTTGAATTACTTTTTGAGCGTTAACTGCATTGCGCTGTAAGTTAGCAATTACCATTTCTACTGTTACGCTGTCATGGTCTGGATACCAACAATCGTAATCTGTAACCAAAGCTAAAGTCGCATAAGCAATTTCGGCTTCTCTAGCTAGTTTTGCCTCTGGTAAATTGGTCATGCCAATAACTGTAGCGTCCCAACTGCGATAAAGATGAGACTCCGCTTTAGTTGAAAATGCTGGCCCTTCCATACATATATAAGTGCCGCCGCGATGCAAAGTCACATCTGTTAAATTGAGAGAAGCGACAGCATCGGTTAAAACTTTTGCCAATTGCGAACAAACAGGGTCAGCAAAAGCAATGTGGGCAACAATTCCCTCACCGAAAAACGTTGAAACTCTATTTTTTGTCCGGTCAATAAATTGATCGGGGACTACCATATCTAAAGGCTTGGCTTCGGCTTTTAACGAACCAACGGCGGAAGCAGAAATGATATACTCTACTCCCAATTGCTTCATTGCATGAATATTAGCTAGGTAAGGTACTTCTGACGGTAACAGCGTATGATTGCGCCCATGACGCGCTAAAAATGCAACGGAATTTCCGGCTAAACTCCCAATAATTACAGCATCTGAAGGCGAACCAAAGGGAGTAGATACTAGCACTTCTTCTACATCTTTGAGGGCTTCCATTTTGTAAAGTCCGCTCCCACCAATGATGCCAATTTTTGCTTCAGCCATCTTGTTTTTCCTATATTTTGCTGCAATGTCCAGCTATTTTACTGGAAAAGTAGCTCTTTATTGGTAGCAAGCAATAGTTGATTACTAATTAGTAACAACGCCAAAAAATCAAGCTAATTATGTGAAACTTAATAATTAAGAGGCGATAAAAAAACCGTCTAAACTTTTTTTTAAGAATTTTGCAAACGGTCTGGTTAAATATTTAATTAGTTAAAGAAGCTGTTAGATTATGCCTGTTCCTTTGCCTCGGCGATCGCCCTCCATTGTTAGTTCGCCTTCTTTATCGTGGTTGACTTCTGCTAATTCTTGGGCGCGGTTAGCTTCGTCTTGCGCCTGTTCTTGCTGGCGATCGCCTGGTTCTTCGTAGTACATTTCTGGCTCAACGGCGTAATTATTTGCTAAACCTTCTTGATCTACCGTTGCACCGCCAGTAGTATCAAGGCTGGCATCGGCGGCTTGTTCGTGAGCCGTTTCTCGATAATCTCCGCCTTCTCTATCCATCCGCGCTGCTACTTCGGCAGGGATAATTCCCCGATCGGCGGTAGAAGTATCCATTTCGTCGTTTTTAGTAGTTTTCTCTTTTGAAAAAGCTTCGTTACTCATGAATTTTCCCTTAAAAAAGGTGAGCTTATTATGTTTTTCAACATAAAACTATTTTAAAATATATGTATCTACCTCCAGTCTTAACTGTTATTAATAGCTGCTTAACTATTAAGAAATTAACAAAAAACTTATAGTTTCTTTACTCTTTTTGTAATAGCCAAAAGCCACTATAAGTCATGCCTGAATTATCAGGTTGAACTAATAAAAAATGCAATCCTTTAGTCAATTGTTGCCGCTCTGCGTAAGTAACCGCCGCCGCAATTACTTCTTCATCGGTAAATGTATTGACGATATAGCGATCGACTAAGCCAGCTTCTAAAACCAATCCATTAGGATCGCCAGGAATATAATTAAGCGCTACTGGACGAACATTTTGCAACCACCGTGCTAGTTGCATTGATTTTCTGCCACCATCAATTACAACGCCTGGAATTGCGACCGTAGAAGCTAATCCTAAGTTAAGCGGTAATAAAAATTCCGGCATATCTTTAACAGGAATTAAACGCTCTTTAAAGCCTTCTACAATGTCTCCAGCACTAATTGTGGCAAAACGCCACCCATCGCCCCACAAGTTCTCTGGAAGGGGTGTAGGTGGTGGTTTATCAAGGGCTAAAGGATTATAATCTTCACCATTACTTGCAGGATACGAACGCTCTTGTAGCAATTGTTTTAAGGCAA
>JAPJOW010000220.1 GCA_030826005.1 Aliterella sp. RAGGC_92 | reverse complement strand
AAAAACACGCCCAGCAAGGAGTAGATTATCAAACTATTCATGCCGGGATATTAATTGAGCATTTGCCATTAGTGCGCGATCGCCTGACAGGAATTGTATCGCGGGGCGGCGGAATTTTGGCGCGGTGGATGCTGCACCACCATAAGCAAAATCCTCTCTACACTCACTTTAAAGATATTATTGAGATATTTAAAAAATATGATGTCTCGTTCAGTTTAGGTGACTCTTTGCGTCCTGGCTGTACTCACGATGCTTCGGATGCGGCGCAATTAGCGGAATTAAAAACGTTAGGACAACTAACTCGCCGCGCTTGGGAAGATGACATCCAAGTAATGGTAGAAGGTCCCGGTCACGTGCCTATGGATCAAATTGAGTTTAACGTCAAAAAACAGATGGAGGAGTGTTCGGAAGCACCTTTCTATGTTTTGGGTCCGTTAGTTACAGATATTGCTCCCGGCTACGATCATATTACCTCTGCAATTGGGGCAGCAATGGCGGGTTGGTATGGTACGGCAATGTTGTGCTACGTGACTCCTAAAGAGCATCTAGGGCTGCCAAATGCGGAAGATGTGAGGAATGGATTGATTGCTTACAAAATCGCCGCTCACGCCGCCGATATTGCCCGTCGTAGACCTGGCGCTAGAGATAGAGATGACGAATTATCTAAAGCGCGTTACAACTTTGATTGGAATCGCCAATTTGAACTATCTTTAGACCCAGAACGGGCTAAGGAATATCACGATGAAACTTTGCCCGCAGACATTTACAAAACTGCGGAATTTTGCTCGATGTGCGGGCCGAAGTTCTGTCCGATGCAGACTAAGGTAGATGCTGACGCACTGACAGAATTAGAGAAATTCTTGGCAAAAGAAACCGTTAAAGCCTAAATTTTGGCGTGTAGAGACGTAGTAGTGCTACGTCTCTACATTACCCGAAATCGCTCTTGGATATCGGTAATTGTAAAAATTGACTGGAAATTTAAACCCGCCGACTTATACAACTCCTCGCCTCCTTGCTGTCTATCTACTAGCGCCAGTACTTCACTAACGCTATAACCTGCATTTTTAAGTCTTTCTACTGCTTGTAAAGCGGATTGTCCTGTAGTAACAACGTCTTCTAGGACTGCGATAGACGCACCCGCAGGTAAAGTTAAGCCTTCAATATAAGCCATAGTTCCATGACCTTTGGCTTCTTTACGGATAATTAAAGCGGGAATGGGGCGGTTTTCATAAACCGATACTACACTTACAGCAGTTACAATTGGATCTGCGCCTAAAGTTAGTCCAGCTACGGCTTGAGTGTTGCTAGGAAGCACAGATAATAGTAATCGAGCGATCGCTGTTGCACCTTGAGGATGCAAAGTTACTTGCTTACCGTTAATGTAATAAGAGCTTTTTTGTCCTGAAGACAGCACAAAATCACCTTCAGTGTAAGCCAAAGTACAAAATAAATCGAGTAAATGAGATTTTAAGCTACTTAAGTCTGCATTAACTGCCCAAATAAGTTCCGTATTTATCTGGTTGGGAATTTGATTAGTCATCACTAAAATTTAATAGTTGTGGCAAAGCCAAAAATAAGCTAACACTGATGCTAGATGCAACTATAAATAAAATATTGACAAGTGAGGAGTAATACCCGTGAAGATAAGTTTTAAATGTTTGACAGGCGCTTTGGTTGCTCTGACAAGCGTTTGTATTAGTTCGACAGCAAAAGCTCAAACCGCTTCTCCCTATCAATTTTCGCAGTACGAAACCCTTGCCGATCGCTTTGAACAGGTTTTTTATACAAATGATAAAGATATGTTTGAAAATCGTTCTTTCCTGCGGCAGCTAGATTTTCTGCTCGGGATTGGTTCGCTCAATACATCGTTTGTAGAAAACGAAATTAATGCAGATACTAAAGCGGTTACTATTCTTTACAAGGATGCGTTGTTACGGCAAGGTTCTAGCGACCCCGTAGTTCGGACTAGAGATTTGCCCAATCCTTACGATACATCTATTTTACAGTCTCCGCGCGTAGATGTTAATCGCGAAGCTGAACCTACACCGCAGGGGTTGTAAGGACGCGAGCTTAATTTATCCTTAGCTTGGGGCATAGGTTACTTATGTCCCAAATTTTATTGAGCATACAGTTAATGAGTTTGAATACATACGCTTTGGGAAAAGACGTAGCAGAAAACGGCTTCTGCGTTGTGGAAAAGGTACTTGATAGTCACAGTATTGACTTATTGATTCAAGAAATTGCCCACGTAAATAATAGTGCCTCTACTAAACAGCACCGTCACAGCACTTATGCTATTCGCAACGCGCTGGTAATTCCTGAAATTTTTAAACTTGCTTGCAGCCAGCCAGTTGTATCTTTAGCTAACATAGTTTTAAATGCTCAAGCACATCCTATAAAAGCATTTTTGTTTGACAAGACACCCCAAGCCAATTGGAAAGTTGCATGGCATCAAGACTTAACTATTGCAGTAAAAAAGCAGCATTCAGTAATCGGGTTTAGTAATTGGTCGCAAAAAGCTGGCATTGTTCACGTCCAACCTCCTGTAGAAATACTTGAAAACTTATTAACGCTGAGGATTCATTTAGATAATTGCGATCGCAACAATGGGGCGCTAAAAGTAATTCCCGGCAGTCACCTTTGCGGCAAAATCGCTGCTACAAATATTGCAGGCTGGAAAAAATTGCGTCAAGTGCATATCTGTGAATTGCAAGCAGGAGATGTATTAGTTATGCGTCCTTTACTGCTGCATAGTTCTTCGCCATCTACTAACCCAACTCATCGCCGGGTGCTGCATATTGAATATTCAGCAATTAATCTTCCTGACGGTTTGGAGTGGTGCGATTCAATAAATTAGTTAGGCTAGAACTGTAGATAACTTAAGGATATTAATGCAGCTTTTACGAGTGGCGGTAATTGGGGGTGGTGCAGCCGGGTTTTTTGGTGCCGTTGCTTGTGCTAAATCTCATCCCCATACTCAAGTTACTTTAGTAGAAGCTAGTCGCCAGGTTTTAGCCAAAGTCCGCGTATCTGGGGGCGGACGTTGCAATGTTACTCATGCTTGCTTCGATCCAATGGGACTGGTGCAGAATTATCCTAGAGGTGAAAAAGCTTTGCGCGGTGCTTTTAGTCGCTTTCAAGCTACCGATACTGTCAATTGGTTTGCAAGCCAAGGAGTAAAGCTAAAAACTGAAGCTGATGGGAGAATGTTTCCGATTACCGATAGTTCGGAAACCATTATCGAATGCTTGACAAAAGCCGCTCATCTTGCGGGCGTAGAAATACTTACAGGTCAAACGGTGATATCGGTTGTCAAGCAAGCAACAGGATTTGCAATAGAATTAAAAACTGGAGAGAAGTTAAAGTGCGATCGCATTTTACTAGCGACCGGTAGCAACCCCCTAGGCTATCAAATTGCTCAAAAGTTAGGTCATACTATTGAACCTCCCGTACCTTCCTTATTTACTTTTAATATTATCGATCGGCAGTTAAAGCAGTTAGCTGGAATTAGCGCCAATCCCGTAAAGTTAACGCTATCAGCAGATAAAAAGACTTTAGAGCAAACTGCACCATTACTAATTACCCACTGGGGTTTAAGCGGCCCTGCCGTACTGAAACTTTCCGCTTGGGGTGCGAGAATATTGCATGACTTTAAGTATCAAGCAACTTTACAAATCGACTGGCAACCCCAATTTAATAGCGCAGAATTACGATCGAAACTATTGCAAGTAAAAGCAAATAATCCTAAAAAAGCGATCGCTTTACATCGCGCTATTGATTTACCCCACCGTCTCTGGCAGTATATAGTTGCTCGTGCAGGTATAGGACTAGAGGAGCGTTGGGCAGAACTATCTAACAAAAGTTTAAACCAGCTAATTCAAGAACTCCATCAAGGCGCTTACCAGATCGCAGGTAAAGGAGCGTTTAAGGAAGAATTTGTTACCTGCGGTGGTGTTAGTCTCAAGCAAGTCAACTTCAAAACAATGGAAAGCCGAATTACACCAGGCTTGCACTTTGCTGGAGAAGTTTTAGATATTGACGGCGTTACTGGAGGCTTTAACTTTCAAAGCGCTTGGACAACAGCGTGGATAGCTGGACAAGCGATCGGTAATATTGAGTTTCGCCCTTAACAGCGTTGCTAATACTGGCACTAAGGCGTTCAATAATATTGCACACTTTTAGACAGCGAAACATGAAATTTAGCGAAATAGTCCAAAAACTAGGCGATAGTGCCACTAATAACAGCCTGCCAAATAACGATGTCGAGCTTACCGGAATTGCTGCGGTAGACGAAGCTACTCCTAATACTCTTAGTTATATAGAAGGAGCTAAATTCGCCTCAGAGGTCGCTACAACTAGCGCTAGTGCTTTAATTTTGCCTTTGGATGAAACGTTGCATAGTCAAGCACAAGAACGCAATATAGCTTGGATTAGCACTTCCCAGCCTAGGCTATTATTTGCTCAAGCGATCGCCCTATTTTACCAGCCCTACCGCCCTAATCCTGTCATTCATCCTACGGCGGTAATTCACTCCACCGCCCAAATCGGCAAAGATGTGTATATTGGCGCTCATGTAGTAATTGAAGCCGATGTACAAATAGGCGATCGCGTTTGCATTTACCCTAATGTTGTAATTTATCCCCAAGCACAGATTGGCGATCGCACTACCTTACACGCTAATTGCACAGTTAGCGAACGCGCTCTTATCGGTGCGGATTGCGTTATTCATAGCGGCGCAGTTATTGGCGCTGAAGGCTTTGGTTTTGTTCCCATTCCTACAGGCTGGTACAAAATGGAGCAGTCGGGCATCACTGTTTTGGAAGATGGGGTAGAAGTTGGCTGTAACAGCACTATCGATCGCCCGGCGGTAGGAGAAACGCGAATCGGTAAGCAGACAAAACTAGATAATTTAGTCCATATCGGTCATGGTTGCCAAATCGGTGCAAATTGCGCGATCGCGGCTCAAGTTGGTTTAGCTGGTGGCGTGAAAGTGGGCGATCGCGTCATCTTAGCAGGACAAGTAGGAATCGCCAATCAAGCCAAAATTGGTAATGGCGCGATCGCTTCTGCTAAAGCTGGAATTCATCACGATGTCGAACCTGGAGCGATCGTTTCTGGCTCTCCGGCGGTAGCACATAAACTCTATATTAAAGCTGCCGCCGTTTATAATCGTTTGCCAGAAATGTATCAAACTCTTAAGCAATTGCAGAAGTATATTACTCAAAAGTAATGATAAAGATTTGTAAACTACTACTAAAAAGGTAGGGATCACCGTACCTATTTATGTAACGAAATTCAAAAATGAGCGAGACATTATCTAGGTGCGTACATGATTACCAAGACACCAATTAAGACAATTAAGCTACCGTAGCAATCAAAGCGATCGGGCTGGATGCCATCGATCTGCCAGCCCCAAATTACTGATAGGGCAATAAAAATGCCGCCATAAGCAGCATAAACTCGTCCAAAATTTCCCGGCTGTAAAGTTGCAGCAATGCCGTACAAAAATAGAAATAATCCACCTATTAAGCCAAGCACGGGACTTTTGCCTTCTTTGAGCCACAGCCAGACAAGATAACCGCCACCAATTTCACAAGTGCCAGCAACAATAAAATACAACAAAGAACGGATAATAGAAATTTGCATAGCCAAAGCTAGGAGATAAAAAAGGTTACTAAATTAAACAATTTATAGCTGGGAGTTTGGCATAATCAAACCTTCGTTAGACGAGCAAAAGCTGAACTTCTTGTTAAGGCGATCAAGTGTCTGCAAAATACTACCTATTTGGTAGAGTTTACCTCACCTATTTAAACGCTCAAATAAGTCAATATAAAGTCAAAGGCAAGAGACATCAAGCCTAATAGTTTTAAAGACTTCTTTCCCGGCTCGATGTAGCTCTTATCGCACTTTAAGTAAACATCCATCTGTTTTTAGAACACTAATAGAGGTAAATTAACTTATGCGGTTAGTACGTTGGCAACCTTTTTCGGAAATGGAATCTTTACGTCACCAAATGGATCGAATGTTTGATGAATTAGCAGGTATGAATCGTCAAACTTCGCCAAACTGGACACCAGCAATTGAGATTCAAGATCGTGAAGAATGCTTAGTTTTGCGTGCAGAAATTCCTGGAGTTGAAGCAAAAGACTTAGATATTCAAGTCGCACGAGAAGCGGTAGCAATTAGTGGCGAACACCGCTACGAAAACAAAGCTCAAGAACAAGGTTTTTTCAAAACTGAGTTGCGTTATGGTAGTTTTCAGCGCACAATACCTCTCCCGGTTGCGGTAGAAAATAACCAAGTGCAAGCAGAGTTTAAAGATGGGATTTTAAAACTCACTCTCCCTAAAGCTCAAGAAGCTAAACATAAAGTTGTAAAAGTTAGCTTAGGTAGTGAAAAGCAAGAATCCTTAGCTAATTCCACAACAGAAAATCAAACTTCTTCTCAAGAAAAAACTGCTAATTCTAACAACTAATGCGCTCGCAGTTAATGGCAGTTTCATTTAACTTCTAATTTCCAAGCCGTTAAGTAACAAGCTGATTACTTAACGGCTTCTTTACTAAGTACCTTAAGCCGTAGCTATGCTAGTAGTTAATTTAAGTCTACTTGAGTAAATACCAATGCCGGACACACATTAGGGACTTGACTACTGTTTATACATTCCGCTTCTAAAGCAACATTTTGGACATCGGCAATATTTACGCCCCAAGTCTTTATTTCACCTTTAGTTACTTCTTTTGAGCCAATACTTTTTCGATCGAGGTAGATAGTTAATTTTAACTTAGTTCCAGCGCTTATATTGCTTAAATATTTATTTGTATCGTTAATACCAAAAGCTAATTTTAAAGTATTAAATTGATTGTTTGCATCGCGAGGATTGAGCAAACAATCTACACCTGCTGGTACATCGGCTTTTATTTGACTACTTGTAGGATTGTTAGAATTTTGACTAGCAAGTTCAGCTATAGCGGTAACTGTCATCTTACCGATAGTTAAGTCTTCAAGGGATTCAACAAAGGATTGATTATTGGCATCGGCACTTGTCGTTGAACATTGAACTTCAGTTAATGGAATAGGCTGGGTGGCTTGTTGTACGGGGACAGGATTAGTTGTTGGCGCTGGGGGACTAATTTTTGTAGTTATTACTGGCGACTTTATTTCTGGCAAGATAGAAGTTTCTGGAAGGTTTGCAGTGGCTGGACGCGAAGTAAGTTTTGGGATTGGTGAAACTACTGGATTTGTTACAGTTGTTGTAGGCGATCGCAATATTGTTGTGGGAGTGGCAAGGGGGCTAGTTAGGACTGGAGGC
>JAPJOW010000004.1:27203-39120 GCA_030826005.1 Aliterella sp. RAGGC_92 | reverse complement strand
GGTTCTAATAGATAGGTAGATTGTCCGTGACGATATTCAATTTTGCCTTGCAGCATATAAATAAACTCTACTCCTGGATGCTCAAAAGTGGGAAAAGCCTCCGAAGCATCGTCCATTGCAATCAAAAATGGTTCAAATAATTTAGTCGATCCGCGATCGTAAGCTAAAAGATGGTAGGTATGACCGCATTTAGTCCCCCTTCGTACTACTTCCATTCCCTCGCCACTTTTAACCAATTGCGCGTCGCCTTCAGGCATATTATAGTTGCGAAATAAATTAGAAAGCGATACTCCTAGCGCGCTGGAAAGTTTTGCTAAAGTTTCTAAACTCGTTGCAGTTTGAGCATTTTCTATTTTTGATAGCATCCCACGCGAAATATTAGCGCGATCGCATACTTCCGCAATTGTTAATCTGTGCTTTTGCCGCAATTGCCGAATAGTATTGCCAATATAACGCTCTAGTGAACCATCATCGCTTTGTTCTATGGATGCCATGAGTTTATTTTCTACTGCAACTATTTTGCACGATCGCCTGTTTTATTGACACCTATATACAGAATGTGCATGATAGTAAATAAAGTTTCCTGCACAGAATCTTAATTGTCTAAATTATGCCGTTAAGGTTATTAAAATTTGCGCTGAGTAAGAAGTATCCAGAACCGAGGATGTTTCGGCAACCAAGCCGCCTCAAATCTAGTTACGATGCGGTAATTATTGGCGGTGGCGGTCATGGATTGGCGGCGGCTTATTATTTGGCAAAAGATTACGGGATAACTAATGTTGCGGTTTTAGAAAAAGGCTATATTGGCGGCGGAAATACCGGACGCAATACAACTATTATTCGTTCTAACTACCTTACGCCGGAAGGGGTGAAGTTTTACGATGAGTCTGTAAAACTATGGCAAGATTTGGCGCAAGATTTTGACTTAAATTTGTTTTACTCTACGCGCGGACACTTTACACTAGCGCATACGGACGCATCGGTAAGGACAATGCGTTGGCGGGCGGAAGTAAATAAGCATTTTGGGATTGATAGCGAGTTGGTTAGTCCCCAAGAAGTAAAAAAAGCTTGTCCGTATATGGATATAAGTTGTGGTGGAAATCTCCCAGTTTTAGGCGCTTTGTACCACGCGCCCGGAAGTATCGCCCGTCATGATGCTGTAGCTTGGGGTTACGGACGCGGTGCAGACTTGCGGGGTGTTGAAATTCACCAACAGACGGAAGTTTTGGGAATTGAGGTTAAAGGGGGCAAAATTACGGAGGTTAAAACCTCGCGCGGTAATATTTCCACGCCTAAAGTATTGTGTGCGGTAGCGGGATCTACACCTCGGATATTGAAAATGGTGGAAATGCGATCGCCTATAGTTATTCATCCGTTGCAAGCAATGGTTAGCGAACCGATGAAAGCTTGGTTAGATCCAATAATAGTATCTGGTAGTTTGCACGTTTACGTTAGTCAAACTGCTAGAGGAGAGTTAGTTATGGGCGCTTCTTTAGATCCTTACGAGTTGCATTCTACCCGTTCTACTTTTGATTTTACAGAAGGATTGGCGGCGCATATGCTGGAATTATTTCCCATGCTTTCCCATGTCAAAGTAGTACGCCAATGGGCGGGAATGGCAGATATGACACCAGATTTTGCGCCAATTATGGGGAAGACAGAGATTGAAGGGTTTTATTTAGATGCAGGTTGGGGGACTTGGGGCTTTAAAGCAACTCCTGTATGCGGTAAAACGATGGCTTATACTGTGGCAAGCGATCGCAATCATGACTTAATTACAGATTTTTCCCTATCTCGATTTATTAATCATGCCTTGGTAGGTGAAAAAGGCGCGGCTTCGGTAGGTCATTAAATGAAAATTGTAACTTGTCCGATTAATGGTGCTAGACCTATCTCTGAGTTTGTTTGCGGTGGTGAAGTGCGGATAATGCCAGATCCGCAAACAACGGATGATGTGACTTGGGCGGATTATGTATTTAATCGCAACGGGGAAGCTGGGATAAAAAAAGAATGGTGGTGTCATACTCCTAGCAATACTTGGTTTATCGCCGAACGCAATACCCAAACGGACGAAATTATCAACACTTATTTGTATCAGGGGGCGGTATGAGTAATCGATTGTCTCCGGTAGCTGGAGAATGGATAAATCGCAGCCAACGCATTGATTTTACTTTTGAAGGTAGGCGTTATTGGGGCTACGAGGGGGACACTATCAGCAGTGCGTTGTGGGCATCAGGACAACGTATACTTGGACGCAGCTTTAAATATCATCGTCCGCGCGGAATTTTGAGCATGGCAAACTGTGATATTAATGCTTTGATGCAAGATGGGCAAAAGCTGAATGTTCGGGCAGATGTGACGCTATTGCAGCCGGGAATGAGATTAGAAGCTGTAAATACTTTTGGTGGGGTAGAAAGCGATCGCGCCAGCATTATTAACTTCTTCTCAGCTTTTCTCCCAGTGGGATTTTACTACAAAGCTTTCCACAATAAAAAGTTATTTCACTTTTGGGAACGCACTATTCGCAATATTAGCGGCTTGGGAAAATTAGATCCAAATACTCCTCATATTCGCACCCCAAAACGTTACGATTTTTGCGATGTATTGGTAATAGGTGGGGGTGTTTCGGGATTATCCGCAGCCTTAGCTGCCGCCGAAACAGGCGCAGATGTTGTGATTGTTGATGAAAATGCCCAAATCATTAATGTAGAGACGTTGCACCGCAACGTCTTTAACCATCCCAAAATCAGAATCTACACAGCAACCCAAGCAGTAGGATATTACGCAGACAACTGGATTCCATTAGTTAATGACAAATATCTATCTAAAATGCGGGCAAAAGTCGTAATTGCTGCAACTGGCGCTTACGAACAACCTGCGGTATTTCGCAACAACGATTTACCAGGAGTAATGTTAGCTTCCGCCGCGCAGAGATTGATTTATCGCTATGGTGTTAAACCGATGAATCGGGCGATCGCTTTGGTAGCAAATAAAGATGGTTATCAAGCAGTTTTAGATTTAGTCGCCCATAATGTAACAGTAATGGCGGTGGTAGATTTAAGAACAAATCCGCCTGTAAATGAGACTTTTGAGAAAGTGCGATCGCTTTCTATCCCCATCTACCCCGGTTACTGTATCTATGAAGCAAAGCCAAACCCTGTAGGCGACGGTGTTTCGAGTGCAGTAATTGCTCCTATTGATAATCAAAATCTAACTCAAAAAATTGCCTGTGATGGCATTGTAATGAGTGTAGGTTGGGCATCTGCTGCTAACTTGCTTTATCAAGCGGGTACAAAAATGCGCTTTGATGACTTTTTACAGCAATTTGTCCCGGAAACCTTGCCCCCTGGAGTGTTCGCTTGCGGGCGGGTAAATGGGGTGTTTGATTTTGACCAAAAACTACTTGATGGTAAAAGAGCAGGGCTAGAAGCCGCTAATTACTTAGGCTTAGGCGATAAATTAGAGATTGCCATTGCCCCAGAAACTGAACCGCCTTCTTACAGATGGGCGATCGCACCTCATCCCCAAGGTAAGGAATTTGTAGACTTTGACGAAGACTTGCAATACAAGGATTTTGTCAATGCTATTCAAGAAGGTTTTGACAACATTGAACTATTAAAACGTTATACAACAGTAGGAATGGGGCCAAGTCAAGGTAAACATTCTAATATGAATGCTTTGCGGATATTGGCGAAAATTACCGGAAAATCACCGGGAGAAGTAGGAACAACTACCTCTAGACCATTTTTTCATCCTGTCCCCATGTCCCACTTAGCGGGAAAAGGTTTTACACCCTTTAGACAAACTCCTTTACACAGCCGTCATGAAGCATTAGGTGCTAAATTTATGTCTGCGGGAATGTGGAGTAGACCAGAATATTACATTCAAGAAGGGAAAAGTAGAAAAGAGTGTATTGAGTTTGAAGTTACAACAGTGCGCGATCGCGTGGGTATTATTGATGTTGGGACTTTAGGCAAAATTGAAATTAGAGGCGCGGATGCGGCGGAGTTTCTAGAACGAGTTTACACCGGACGTTTTAGCAATATGGCTGTTGGGACGACTCGTTACGCGCTGATGCTAGATGAAGCGGGTGTAATAGTTGATGATGGTGTAATTGCTAGGTTAGGAATAGAACATTTTTACTTTACAACTACAACCTCTGGCGCAACGCAGATATACCGCGAATTGTCGCGTTTATTGACTTTGTGGCAATTAGATTGTGGAATTGTTAACTTGACAGGAGCGCGATCGGCGATTAATTTAGCGGGATGTTATGCAAGGGAAGTCTTAGCTAAATTAACTAACGTTGACCAGTTATCGGATAGCCCCCTAAATCCCCCAAATTTGGGGGACTTTAAAGAATTTCCAGTTCCCCCAGAATTGGGGGCTAGGGGGCAAATTTATCTAAATAATATCGATAAAGAATCTCCAGTTCCCCCAGAATTGGGGGCTAGGGGGCAAATTTATTTAAAAAGCAACGATCTTTCTAGTACGAGTTTTCCTTATCTAGCTATCCGAGAAGCAGAAATAGTTGGCATTCCAGCTTTATTAATGCGTGTCGGTTTTGTGGGTGAATGGAGTTATGAAATTCATGTCGCCGCCGAATTTGCGCCGAAGCTTTGGGATGCGCTGTTAGAAGCGGGAAAAGATTATCAAATTGCGGCTTTTGGCGTAGAAGCGCAACGAGTGTTAAGGCTAGAAAAAGGTCATTTAATTATCGGTCAAGATACTGATGGTTTGACAACACCCATTGAGGCAAATCTAAATTGGGCGGTAAAAATGGATAAACCCTTTTTTATTGGTCAGCGTAGCTTGCAAATTGTCGCTAAACAAAAGATAAAACATAAACTTGTCGGTTTTACTCTAAATGCAGACATCGTTACACCACCGCAAGAATGCCATTTAGTTATTGATACTGATGATATCGCTGGACGAGTTACAAGTATTGCTTTTAGTCCAACTTTGCAACGTTATATAGGTTTAGCTTACGTTACGCCAGAACTTGTAAATAAAGGAGAATTTTCAATTAGATTAAGCGATCGCACATCTATACTTGCAACTATTTGTCCTACCCCATTTTACGACCCCGATAATTTGCGTCAAAAAGCAGCAATTCAACATCAGGAGGTAGGTGTATGAATTCTAAAAGTTTTAACACCATCGGCAATCTTAATGAAATACAAGTAGTTGACAACGTAACGGAGTTAGAAATTGTTGATTTATCTTTTATTCCTCGATTTGGTGTCAAAGGTGCGGGTGCAGAAGCGTGGTTAGCGATGCAATCAATAGTAGTACCCGATCGCCCGAATAGTTGGACTTTCCTCTCCAAAGGAGGAATTATCGCCTGTTTGGGTACAAATGAATTTTTGGTAGAAGATCGGACGATCGCACCCCAGTTAATAACAGCTTGTAAATCCCCTCCAGCAAAGGTTTACCCAGTTTTACGTCAAGACTTAGCGATCGCACTTATGGGTACAAAGGTAAACGAATTACTCTTACAAACAAGTAGTTTTAACTTTCAAGCACTAAATCTTGCCGAGAACCCAGTAATTTTAACTTCAATGGTGGGGGTGAATGTAACAGTAATTCCTGGAATTTTGCAGGGACAACCATTTTACAAAATTTGGTGCGATGGTACATTTGGGGCGTATGTATGGGAAACATTATTAGCAGTCGCCTCAAAATTAGATGGAAGTGCGATCGGGAATGTTTCGTTCTTGTAGAGACTTTGCGGTGCAACGTCTTTATTTCTACGTTTATAAAAGGAGAAAATAATTCATGACACCAGAACAAGCAAAACAGTTTTTAGCCGAAAACAAAGTAAAGTTTGTCCTGGCGCAATTTGTCGATATTCACGGCGCAGCCAAGACAAAAGCCGTCCCAGCATCGCATTTTGACGACATACTCAACCCAGGTGCGGGTTTTGCAGGCTTTGCAGTTTGGGGACTGGGAATGCAACCAAATAGCCAAGATTTTATGGCGGTAGGAGATTCCACAACCCTATCTTTAGTCCCTTGGATGCCCGGATTTGCCCGTGTTGTCTGCGTTGGTAATGTTTTAGGACAACCGTACCCTTACGATTCCCGCTTTATATTAATGCAGCAGTTAGAGAGGTTAAAACAACTTGGCTGGACTTTGTACACGGGATTAGAACCAGAATTTTCTTTACTGTACCAAGATAGACACGGGAATATTTACCCCTGCGATCGCACAGATAATTTAGAAAAACCTTGCTACGACTATAAAGGACTTTCTCGCAGTCGCGCTTTTATTGAAAAATTAGTTGAAAGTCTGCAAGCGGCGGAGTTTGACGTTTATCAAATTGACCACGAAGACGCTAACGGACAGTTTGAAGTTAACTATACTTATACCGATGGTTTGACATCGTGCGATCGCTACATTTTCTTTAAAATGGCAGCTTCCGAAATCGCGAAAGAAATGGGTTTAGTTTGCTCTTTTATGCCTAAACCCTTTGCAAACCGTTCCGGTAACGGAATGCACATTCATATGTCGATCTCGGATGGCAAAAGTAATCTATTTGCCGATGACAGCGACAAAAGAAACCTCGGATTATCAAAATTAGCTTATCATTTCATGGGCGGATTATTAGCTCACGCCCCAGCTTTGACAGCAATTTGCGCCCCAACAATTAATTCTTACAAACGCTTAGTAGTAGGGAGAAGTTTAAGCGGTGCAACTTGGGCCCCAGCTTACATAACCTACGGTGATAACAATCGTTCTAGCATGGTGCGAATCCCTGGAGGACGCTTAGAATTGCGTTTAGCTGATGGATCTTGCAATCCCTATTTAGCTACGGCGGCGGCGATCGCCGCAGGCTTAGACGGCATTGAAAAAGAGCTAGATCCAGGCGAACCTTACAACACTAATTTGTACGACTTTTCCGAGCAAGAAATCAAAGATAAAGGCATCCAAACTTTACCGCAAAGCTTGAAAGAAGCCCTCGATGCTTTGGAAGCAGACGAAGTAATTACAGGCGCTTTAGGCGTACTAGCGGAGGAATTTATTAGTCTTAAACGGATGGAATGGGTGGAATATATGCGCCATGTTTCCGAATGGGAAGTTAAAAAGTATTTGGAGTTTTTCTAAATGATAAGGGAATTAGCGATCGCTCCATCTAATCCAACTTCTTTAGCTGTGCGCGAATTGATTGCAGAACTTGACTGCTATTTAGAAGCCCTCTACCCGCCAGAAAGCCGCTTTGGGTTGGATATTGAGGCTTTACAGGATAAATCTGTAACTCTTTTTGTTGCCAAAACTAACGATAAACCATTTGGTTGCGGTGCTATCCAACTGCAAGCACTAGGCTTTGCAGAAATAAAACGAATGTATGTACGTCCAGCTATGCGAGGAAAAGGAATTGGGAAACAGCTAGTTAGTCAAATTGAAACATTTGCCAAACAAGCAAATGTTCGCACCCTGCGTTTAGAAACGGGAGTTTATCAACCCGCAGCGATCCATCTTTATCAAAAACTCGGCTACTATCCGATTCCTCCCTTTGATAACTACAAAGAAGATCCTCTATGTTTATTTTTTGAAAAAACTCTTACTTAAAACTATGTGTGGAATTGTCGGATTACTGGTGAAAAAACCTTACTTACGAGAGCATTTAGGCGAATTAATGATGCCGATGTTAATAGGAATGAGCGATCGCGGATCGGACTCGGCGGGACTAGCAGTATTTACAGAACCCATAGCCGATAAGGATCGTAAATATAGTTTGTATTCTGGAAGTGCGTTTAATTGGCAAGAATTAGCGCGCAATTATCAAACGCATTTTGGTATAGAGGCTAATTTAACTAAACCCGTAGGCGATCGCGCTGTACTAATTTCTGAACTTTCGCCAGATACTATAAAACAGTGGCTAAAACAAAATTACCCGCAATTACATATACTTTCAACCGGACGTACCATCGACCTATACAAAGATATTGGCACACCTGCCGATGTTGCTCACCGCTACAATTTTCAATCTCTCAAAGGTTCGCACTTAGTCGGACATACACGAATGGCGACAGAATCGGCGGTTACACCCGATCGCGCCCATCCTTTCACGGCGGGGGAAGACTTTTGTTTAGTCCACAACGGATCTCTATCTAATCCTAACGAAATTCGCCGCAAACTCGAACCGCGCGGGATTAAGTTTGAAACCGATAACGATACCGAAGCCGCTTGTCGGTTTTTAGAATGGCGAATGCAGGAAGGCGACGACTTAGAAGCAGCTATAAATAAAGGGTTTGAAGAATTGGACGGTTTTTATACATTTTTGATGGGTACGGCAGATAAATTAGCATTAGTAAGAGATGCTTTTGGTTGCAAACCTGCGGTTGTGGCGGAAACAGATGATTATGTAGCGATCGCCTCTGAATTTCGTTCTCTTGCACATTTACCCGATGTAAAACACGCCCATATTTACGAACCCGTACCAGAGGAGATGTATGTATGGAAAGCATAATTTTCGATCTTGCTAAAACTCCTTTACGAGAAGTCAATCAATATCTGCATCACAATTTATTAGACAATCCAACTCCTGTAAAAATCATTAATTCCGATGGCGCACATAACATCGCTATTGGTTTAAACGCACCCGTTGACATAGAAATCATCGGACATACAGGCTATTACGCCGCCAGCATGAATAAACTCGCCAACATAACTATTACAGGTAACGCCGGAACAGGAGTAGCCGAAAACATGATGTCTGGACGAGTCCATGTCAAAGGCTTTGCTTCCGTCTCTGCGGGTGCTTCAGCGCATGGCGGATTGCTAGTTATTGATAGTAATGCAGGTTTGCGTTGTGGTATTTCCCTTAAAGGTGGAGATATTGTTGTTGGTGGAAACGTCGGTAGTTTTTCCGCATTTATGGCGCAAGCGGGAAGAATTGTAGTTTGTGGCGACGCGGGAGAAGCGTTAGGAGATTCGCTTTACGAAGCCGTAATTTACGTCCGAGGAAACATCAAATCTTTAGGCGCAGATACCCAAATTGAGCCGATGTCAGAAGCCGACTATTTTACAGTAGGGGAATTACTCGGTAAAGCAGGTTTCCCCTATCATCCCAAAGAGTTCAAACGAGTAGCCTCCGCCAAGCAGCTTTATCACTGGAATGCAGACGCAAACCAACAATACTAATTAAGGCATTGCTGAATTTAGATGCGATCGCCCCTTGCAGCAACCCACCCTTTATATTTATCACCTTGTCACCTTGTCACCTCCTCCTTCATCCATTACACCAACACCCTAACCACTTCAACTTACTTATATTCCTAGCTAACTAATATGAATCCGATGCAATCCAACGAACAATCATGGGGATACGATCGCACTATCCTTAACTATATTCAAAATGCCGCCGCGCACGGACTCTACGAAATACGCGGATTAGGCGCAAAACGCAAGTTACCCCACTTTGACGACTTAGTATTTTTAGGCGCATCTTTATCGCGCTATCCCTTAGAAGGTTATCGAGAAAAATGTTCTACCAAAACCGTTTTAGGGACGCGCTACGCCACCAAACCCATAGAATTAGAAATTCCCATCACCATCGCCGGAATGAGCTTTGGCTCTCTTTCAGCCAACGTTAAAGAAGCTTTAGGACAAGCAGCGACACAGATGGGGACATCGACAACCACCGGAGACGGGGGGATGACTCAAGAAGAAAGAAGGTCATCAAAAACATTGATTTACCAGTGCTTGCCGTCGCGCTACGGCTTCAATCCCGACGATTTGCGCTCCTCTGACGCGATCGAAATAGTCATCGGACAAGGGGCAAAACCCGGCGGTGGCGGAATGTTACTAGGACAAAAAATTAATCCGCGAGTTGCCCAAATGCGGACATTACCCGAAGGAGTCGATCAGCGTTCCGCCTGTCGCCATCCCGATTGGACGGGTTCAGACGATCTCACAATCAAAATTCAGCAATTGCGAGAACTCACTGACTGGGAAAAGCCGATTTTTGTCAAAGTTGGGGCTTCGCGGACATTTAACGATGTCAAATTAGCCGTTCATGCAGGCGCAGATGTAGTTGTAGTTGATGGAATGCAAGGAGGAACAGCAGCTACTCAGACAGTATTTATCGAACACGTAGGCATTCCTACCTTAGCAGCAGTGCGCCAAGCCGTAGAAGCGTTGGAAGACTTGGATATGAAGGGAAAAGTGCAATTAGTGGTTTCTGGGGGGATTCGGACTGGTGCAGATGTGGCAAAAGCGATCGCCCTGGGCGCAGATGCGGTATCTATAGGTCAAGGTATTTTAGTAGCTTTAGGCTGTAACAGCGAAACCTACATTCAAGATGGTACGCATCATTGCGCTATTGAAGATTACGCTGCCCTCGGTACTGTACCAGGCGCTTGTCATAACTGTCATACAGGGAAGTGTCCCGTAGGCGTAACCACCCAAGATCCAGTCTTAGAAAAACGCTTAGAAGTCGAAGTAGGCACGAAAAGAGTTAAAAACTACCTGCAAACTCTCAACATGGAATTAACCACAATAGCCCGCGCCTGTGGCAAGCAAAACGTCCATCATTTGGAACGCGAGGACTTAGTTGCTTTAACTATTGAAGCAGCAGCGATGGCAAAATTGCCTCTAGCTGGTACTTCCTGGATTCCAGGGGTTTAAATATAATTAGAACCATTTAATTATTTCGCGTTCGGTTATATTTTTCTTAAAACTATACACCTGTAGGCGTACTTTGCCCTCTAAACTGGCTCGGTGTAAGTAACGGGATTCCTTTAACCTCCTCAACAATTAGTTGACAGATGTATGTGTCTGCCTCAAGCAAAATGTCATAAGGCCCTAAATTAATAATTTCCAGAGTAATAGTTCCCTCAAAGCCTGCATGAATCGTTGGAGCAGTAAAGTGAATCAGAATGCCACATCTCGCTAATGAACTCTTACCTTCCACACGCGCTGAGTAGCATATGCCTTCATCACTATCTGGAATAGGGAAAGACACTCTTTCTCTTGTTTGTCCCAAAATAAAGCAATTTGGTTTAAGTAAGAAAGGACGATCTGGAGTAATATCATGTTGTTTAGCATTACTTGTCAAAATCCTTGCTAAACTTCCCTTGGACGGTCTTAGAGTCACAGTGTCGTCTTGATTGGGAACGACAATTCTTGATGCTAGACGTAAATCAACAGAGCTTGTGTTGAATGGAGGTAAAGCAGGATCAAATCCTACTATTGGGTCGATTTTAAGTTTTCCAAGATTAATCGCCCGAACTATCTCAATATTACTCAGGATCATAGCTTAAGCTAACTGTTCGACTTGTTGGCGAGGGAGTTCAAACCAATGACTTCCTGTTTCTAAGGATTCTTTAGGTAAATACATTAAAATTTCTTTTCCTGTTTCTTGCTCACCTAGAACCTTGACTTTCAAATAAGCTTTATGATGATCTAGGTCAATGCTTTCCAAGTCTGATGTCTCGGCGAAAAGTGAGAGAACTTTACCAGAAGTCAGCCTGATTTCTACAGCGTACTCCCCTGGAAACATACCACTAGATATGATACAAGGGACAAGAGCGATTTTAGACTTCTCCATAAAAATAGCCTTCAAGTTCAACAGTTAAGTTTTTAGCAAAAGTGGTACTAATAATATCGTACCAACCAAGCTTAGGTATGATAGCACCAATTCAAGCTAAAGCCGCTCTCATTAGTGTATTAGTCTATTTAACAAGAGCTTGCAGTGCAACGGAAAGCTAATCTATTGCTGTAACGCAACGTGCGATCGCTCTTTCTAATCCATAAACTGTTAGTAGGAATAGTTGGATAAGTGCGATCGCTCTCCCTAAACCATAAACTGTTAGTAGAAAAATTGGATAAGTGCGATCGCTTTTCCTAAAACGTTAGTAAGAAAATTGGACAACGTGCGATCGCTTTTGGCTAAACCATAAACTGTTAGTAG
>JAPJOW010000004.1:0-27103 GCA_030826005.1 Aliterella sp. RAGGC_92 | reverse complement strand
GGGGGATGACGACCAAGCAATTCTTCCTCTGCCCGAATTGCTAGTATAATTGCACGATTTAGTTTCAAAGCCTTGACGGTTGCACGCCCTACTGCTGTTCGACCAAAAATTTGCACGCCACTCCAGCAAAAATGTTCTTTCTAGACTTGTTGACGTGGGTTGAAAATTGGTACAGTTTCCCTCGTTTCTGGATCTTCCACGTCTTGCCTTGCTCCTTTGTAAAGCGAACAAGATACACAAGCAAGTGCTAAGTTGTCTGCGGTAGTTAAACCACCTGCTACTACAGGAATCACATGGTCGATATGAAACGTAGCAGCTTGACCTAATTGCGATAAACCGCAATACTCACAAAAATTATCTGCCCTTTGAATACTCAAGCGGCGTAAAGATGCGGGGATCTTTGCCATTTATTTTTACTTTGCTACCCTTTGCGATCGCAAGCGCAATAAGGATAAAAACTCAGATAGTTCAACTAATCCCTCCGCCTCTTGCCTTTCCAAAAGGGTTAATGTTTCACCATCGTCAAGACGATCTAACAATAGTTGAAGACGATCCTGAACGGCTGCGGGCAATTGAAAGTAAGTCAATTCAATCGGTATTTCAATGACTTCGGGCATAGAAGAATAACAGGCAGGTTTAGTAATAATGTAACCTAATGTAGTCTGGTTATGATGCGATCGCCCTCTAGTAATGTTAACCGTTGTGCGGTGCAGAAATTGCCGGAAAAATTGCACAAAGGCGATCGCTTTAGGCTAAACCATAAACTGTTAGTAGGAAAATTGGACAAGTGCGATCGCTACTTACCTAGTTTTTCTCGAATTGCTCTTTTCATCACTTCCAAATTCTCTGGAGTATTTGGACAGGGATAGGTTACAGATGATGGCTTAGTATTCAATCGATCCACTAAGACATAAAAAGCTGATTGGTCATCCCGATGCTTCAAGACATAGGTACGCAAGTCAGAAGTATTCATAGTTGCAAAATCAGGCTTCATTCTAAAAACCTCCATTCACCATTTGGATCGATTGTAATCTCTATTGCTTCACCTGCTAATATAACTAACTTTCTATCTCGCTCATCCAACCTTACTAAGTAGATTGGAAGATAGAAGCCCGTTAAATCGAGACATACTTGAACGCAACTTATACATTGCTCAATACTAGGAAAAATAGATTACCCCTTGCCCTTCCTTGGTTTGTTGGATGCGGTCTAGAATTTTATTAATAACATTTTATGATGCAGTGCGATCGCTTTAGACTAAACCATAAACTGTTAGTAGAAAAATTGGATAAGTGCGATCGCCAAAATCAAGTCAATTCCTATTTTGTTTTCACTCCTGACGGCTGAGGTAGTAGTCAGGCTATACTGAAAATAGTCTTCAGCCTTTAGAGAATAATGTCTCAAAAACTCGAAGCCGTATTTGATGGGATTGCCCTTCAACTAGAAGCGCCCTTAAACCTAGCCGCAGGTACGAGGGTACGAATTATCGTTGAAAGTGTTTTATCTGATGAAGTAAAACCACCTAAAACATTTCTAAAAACTGCTCAGTCTTTAAAAATACAGGGCGATCCAGATTGGTCAGAAAAGATCGATCGATACTTGTATGGAGAAACTCTTTCTGAGAGTGAATGAATTTTTTTTAGATACTTCTTTTGCGATCGCATTATCTTCTGTCACCGATCAAAATCATGTACGGGCTGTTGAGCTTGCCAATCAAATTGAGATTAACGGAACTCGGTTAGTGACTACTCAGGCAATCTTGCTAGAAATAGGTAATGCGCTTTCTAAGCAAAGATACAGAACAGCAGCAATCCAACTTTTGGAATCCCTCGAAACAGATCCCAATGTCGAAGTCGTTTTATTAACTAATAGTCTATATAACCTAGCATTCAACTTGTTTAAGCAACGAGAAGACAAAGAATGGGGTTTAGTAGACTGTATATCATTCATCGTAATGCAAGATCGAGGTATCACTGATGCACTAACTGCCGACACTCATTTTCAACAGGCAGGATTTCGAGCATTATTAAGAAACTAATCACTTTGTATTAAGCCTAACACTTCATTTCAAATTAGCTGTTTAGGCAGGAGCAAATATAGCAAAAGCGATCGCCCTAGCAATGTTTGAATCCATTAAAGGCGATCGCTTTTAAAGATAATTAGAGGCTTAAAAGCTAAGACTTTAATTATTCTCCGGTAATCGATAGGTTATCAACCCAAACTCTCGGACAAACGCCGCCAGGAGTTAATTCAGCTTCCTTTTCGATATAAATAATCGATTGGAATAGTTCTAAAATGTCTCCAGCGACCGTTGCTGACTCAATACTGGTTAGTTTGCCATTATTTACTATCCAGCCATCAAAAGGCAAAGAAAAAGAGCCTTGCAGGGCTTTTACTCCCGCATGAAGGGCTTGCAAGTCGTCGATAAATATCACATTCTCTGCATTATCTAAACTATATTCTTGCTCTGGGGTAGCGGATGAATAAACATGGTAAAAGTGCGGACTAACCGATACTTTTGCGCCAATATTAGCGTGTCCTGTCGGTTGTGCGTTTAGGCGTTTGGCTGTACCTGCGCTGTGAATAAAGTTACTCAATACGCCATCTGTAATTATTGGTAATCTCCGGGTGGGCGTACCTTCTCCGTCAAAGGTTTCCGCCGCTACATTGTCGGGGTGCAAAGCATCATCCGCAAAGGATAGTAAAGGCGAGGCGATTTGCTTTCCCAAGGATTCGGGAGTAGAAAGGCTTTGCTTGTCAAGAATATTTTGGGCGTTAAATAGGTTAGAAAATGCTCCTAATAAGCTCAAAAAAGCATCGGGGGAGAAAACTACTCGATATTTGCCTGTTTTGACTTTTTGATAGTCTAAGTGGCTGATAGTTTTTTCTGTAGCTTCTTTTAAGCAAGCTGGAATATCGAGCTTAGGAAGACTGCGACTAATGCGAAAAGCGCCCGCACTGCGAGGTTTTTTACCTTCTTGCTCGGTTTTGGTGTAGAGGTAAATGGAGGTATAAGAACGAGCTTCGTTACGCCTAGCCCCTGCACTATTAAGATAAAACCGATTAATATCTCGCTGGGCAAGAGCATTATACGGTACTCCGGCGATCGCACTATGAGCAGATAGCAGTTCTTTTTCGGCTTTGACTAAGGTTTCAATCAGTTCTGATACTGGTGCTTGGGGTGCAGTTTCTTGAGTTTCCGCCGCCAAGGGGGATGTTGCTTCGGGACTAAAATCGGGGATGTTGTCTTTGACTCCAAAGAAGCTGGCTTCGTAGGCTGTTTTTAAGGCTAATTCTAATCCTTTAGGGTCTACATCGGTGGTGCTAGTCACTCCCATTGTATTATCGGCATTCCAAACTCTAACCATTACACTAGAACGGTTTGAGGCTTTTACTTGTTTTGGTTCTCCGGTGTCTACTTGGACGCTAGTTTCGTCTACTGACGAGCCATAAATATCAAATTTTTCAATGCCTAAGTTTTCAGCACTGGTTTGAGCGTAATTTGCAATTTCGGCGATTTTTGTCACGATAATATACCTTTTACAATATTGTTGGTTTTATATGGTGGCGACGTAGAGACGTAGCACTGCTACCTCTCTACAGACATGGTTGAATTATTTGATTTACCTACCGCCTACAGTAATTGAATCTACTTTGATATGCGGTTGACCTACGGTTACATAAATGCTTCCACTTACAGAACCGCAAAAACCCGCCGCTAGTCCTAAGTCTTGGGAACACATAGAAATTTTGTTCATAATTTCCTGAGCGTCGCCAATTAGAGTCGCACCTTTGAGGGGTTTTGTTAATTTGCCATTTTCAATTAAATAAGCTTCATCAACTGCGAAGTTAAATTGCCCAGTCGCACCAACACTACCGCCGCCCATTTTCTTGCAATAGATGCCTTTATCGATAGACGCAAATAAATCCTCGGTCGTATAATCTCCCGGAGCGATGTATGTATTACGCATTCTAGAAGCGGCGGCAAAAGTATAATTTTGACGACGACCGCTACCAGTGCGGGGTTGTCCGGTACGCATTGAACCTGTGCGATCGCTGATAAAGTTTTTTAGTATACCTTTTTCAATTAATAGGGTACGTTGGGCAGGCATTCCCTCGTCATCCATATCAATTGTGCCAAAGGCTTCGCTAGACAATCCTTCATCCCAAGCCGTTAGGCTTTCGTGGGCAATTTTTTGTCCTTTTTTGTCGGCAAATGGTGTTGTTTTGCGCTCAATTTGGGTTGTTTCTAATAAGTGTCCGCAGGCTTCATGAAAAATCACGCCGCCAAACTGATTTGCCATGATTATCGGATAATTACCCGATTCAACGTAATCGGCGTACAACATCTTCCCGGCGGATTCTGCTACTTCGGCGGCGGTAGCTGTGTAATCCCAATTTCTGAGGAAGCTAGGCGAACTTGTATCGCCTACTCGTTGATTTATCGCCGCGCGGTTAGTGCCTTCCGCGCACAGCAGGCTATAACCTACGGATTGACTGAGGCGAATATCTCTAGCAAAAGTACCGTCACTAGCAGCAATTAAAACTTCTTGCCAATCGCGAAAATAAACCGCTCGTCTTGATTGTACGTGACTTGCTTTGGCTTTTAGTTGGGCGTTAGCATCTAACAATACTTCGCCCATTTCTTGCATCGAACTACACCCACTAAGCCAAGCATCTTTGCTTTTTTTGGTGGCGTAGTCTCGCAGTAACTCTAGGTTAATTTCGGGAATATAAGAGTTAGCATTGGGCAATTGCAAGCCTAGGATAGATAAACCTTTTTCTAAAGCGGCTTTTAGTCCATTAAACGATAAATCGTTGGTGCTGACGTAACAATCTGCTGCACTGCGAAATACTCTTACTCCCGCACCCGTCGTTAGTCGAGGAGAGATGCTGGTAATTGTGTCTTCTTCCGCTTGACAATTAATATAATTTACTCTCTCTAGGAAAAACTCAATAAAATCAGCACCTGCCGCCCGTCCCAAGCCAAGCAGCGTCGATAGGGGAGCTTCCCAAGTTTCATCAAAGCGATCGCTTGTAGAATTATATTGTAAGTTTAGTAGTTCTTTGGATAGTAAGGTACTGGGGTAGGTCGATAGCATCATCGGGTCTAGTGCGTCCTTCTTATAAAGCCTGGCTAAACTCAGTCTAACAAACCCCTCTAAGTCTTGTTGACTAAAAGCTTTGTAAAAATTGCTGGCTTTTAATGGCAAGCTTTATCTAAAGCGCCTACATTAACCAACGATTATTTATTTCTTGTTTGCACTTGCTAACAGCATCTTTTAAATCTGCTTGCGGAGCGATTTTATTCATCTATGCTGTTTAATTTTTGTTTAAAAATTGCTTCTACTTCTTCATAGGGTAGATCGTAGGGATAAGGATAAACTTGAGCGTTAGGATTGCGGCGATTAATAAACAATTCTCTAATTGCTTCATCATCGGTAGGATGAGCTAATATATACTTTTTTAATTCCTTACGAGTCATTTGCTCAAAATTAGGTTTCGTCATTTTGATTAAACTCCCAGCTTCCATTTTCAAAGATAGTAATTTCTAAGCTTTCTTCTCTATCAGCAACTAAAAAAATGTATTTGTAAGTGGAATCGTATCTAAATAGCCAAATAGGTTGTGTTAAATTAGAAAGTAGCTGACATATGAAAATAGCTGTATCTTTTTGCTTTTCACTAAGCAATTACTTACTCCTCAAACAAGATGCACGTTTTTAATTAGATCAATAAGCGCTAACTTGATGTATGTTAATCCAATACTTCTAACACGGCTTTAGGCAATAACTTGTCTTTAAACCAAATAATTTTTGCGGGAACATCTTTTAAATTTACTCCAGCTTTTTCTAAGTTCAAACGTTCGGAAATAGCTAAAATTAAATCGTCTCTTTCTGCTCGTCGCACTTGAGCAAACTTTTTTTGTAAATACTCTGGTCGCCAATAACCAACGATTTCTAATAATAAACTTCGTCCGTCGGGATGCACTAAGCGAAAATCGGGAATCATCACGCTACCAGGAATCGGAATTAAATCTACTTCTCGTTCTAATACCCATGCTGATTTTAAAGTCTCCCAACGACTTGCAAAGGCTTCTTCTAACATACTGTCGTAGGGTTTACCCGGCGGGTAGTGCGATACTAAACCGCAATTAGAATCGAGGCTAAATCTGCCTGTTTTCCAAGTATTAGTATAAAAGTCGCGGGTTTGCAATGTGGCGCTAAGACTCCATTTTGTGACGTGCAATAGTGCTGGAATCATTTTAGCGATCGCAAGTCCATACCTTGTACTAGGCTTAAATAAACTTGTCGCGCCGTCAATGGTAATTGTAAACCCATGTTCGGCATCGCCTTCTATATACGCCATCAATTGAAACAGTTTCAAATAGCGAAATAATAACTTATACTCTCCCGGAACATTGCGATGAGCGTTTAAGACTAATTGACTGGCGCGATAAAATACTCCTTGTACTTGGGAGAGGTTGTATTTATGCAACAATTGCTCTGGTGTCGGTTCTTCAAACTGCATCAAAACCTTATTTTCTGCTAAGTCTGCGTAAAGTCCATCGCGGATGTGGGTGGGTAAAACTTCTTTTTCTAATTCTTGGCTTAGTTGCAGTGCTAAAGTATCTAAAGTTTGACAGCTTTGAGCGGAACTTGGAACGCTTAACGCCGATAAACTAAATACTCGCTCTCTTAATAATGGCGGTTCTAAAGGACTAACAACTTCAAACTCGCACGCACTTTTAAGCAAATGAGCTAAACCGCGTTTAAACCGATAATCGGGGCTATCTCCTTCTAATTCTTGCAACTGAGTGTCTAATTGACCCTGCGTACCTCCTCTTGCGGCTACAAAGCAATCAATTAATTCTTTTGCAACCGCCAAATTGTCCTCATCAATCTTCAGTCTTTTTGGGGTGATTGTCTCCCCACTTAGCCGATGAGTCAGCAACTCGCTTGGTAACATTACTATTTACTCCATACAATGGCACTATTTCTAACTGTCTATTTTGCGTCTCTACGCCGCGTCGCCGCGCCGATGTACCTTCCTCGCTGGTATCTTCGGCTATTACTTCGTACATTAACGCCAGCTTAGATTCATCTCCTTTACGCAGCACTCGCCCCAATCTTTGCACGTACTCCCGCGCTGAACCTGTCCCAGATAATATAATCGCTATACTAGCGGCGGGTACGTCTACCCCTTCATTTAAAACGTGAGAAGCCACTAAGGTTTTATATTCTCCTTCCCGAAACTTTGTTAATGTCTCGTGACGCTCTTTTACGGGGGTTTGGTGAGTAATGGCGGGAATTAAAAATTCTTGAGAAATTCGATAAACGGTGGCGTTGTCGGCGGTAAAAATTAGCGTCCTTTCGGGGTAATGTTGGGCGAGAATGTTACTCAAAATCCGCATTTTGCCATCTGTACCTAAAGCAATTTCCTTAGCTTCTTTGTGGGCTAACATCGCTCTGCGTCCGGCGGTAGAACGGGCGCTGGCTTGAACGAACATTTGCCAGCCTTTGAGACTGCCTAGGGAGATTTTTACATCTTTTAAAAAACTATTGCGCTGTTCGATTAATTGCTTATACCTTTCTCTTTCTATTTGCGACAGTTTTACCTTAATTTGGACTACTTCATGCTTGGCTAAAGCGCTTCCGGCTAATTCTTCTGCCGTTTTGCGATAGACTTCTTTGCCAATAAGTAGGTTTAAGTCTGCGTGTTTGCCATCAGTGCGTTCGGGAGTTGCAGATAATCCTAACCTGTAAGGCGCGATCGCATATTCGGCAATGACGCGATTAAAATCTGTCGGCAAATGGTGACACTCATCAAATATTATCAACGCATAGCGGTTGCCGAGGGCTTCAGCGTGGATGGCGGCGCTGTCGTAGGTGGAGACTAATATAGAAGTGCGATCGCGCGCTCCTCCCCCTAATAACCCAATCTCTGCTTCGGGAAAAGCTACCAGCAATTGAGCATACCACTGGTGCATTAAATCTATAGTCGGGACTACAATCAACGTGCTACGCGGAGTTGCTTGCATTGCTAATAAAGCTAAATAAGTTTTTCCGGCGGCGGTAGGTAGCACTACTACACCATTACGCCCAGCTTGTTTCCAGGCGGCTAAGGCTTCGCTTTGATGAGGATACGGTTCTTTTTCTAGGCTAGAAACCAATTCTAATGTAATAAATGCTCTAGCATTGTCTATAAGATCGGTTTTCTCATTTTGCAAAGCTTCCACAAAAGCTCTGTAATAAATAGCAGGGATGCGAAACTTCTCAACTCGATCGTCCCAAGTAGCGTAATCTAACCAAGTTTTACCTTTAGGTGGTGGATGCACGATTAACGTGCCACGATCGAAAGATAATGTAGAAATTCGAGCCATTTTTACCGCAGGAGAGTTGATGCTTCCAGTCTAAAAACTAATTACTTATTGCAAATGAATGTAAACGGTTATACAGATTAAGTAATATTACTTACTCCTTTTGATAGATTCCGAGTTAACACTGTACTCATTAAGGATTTTTTAAAGAGACAATAATTATTTAGTCACGCTCCTTTTGTTGATTAGGCGGCGATCGCATTGTTCAACTGCTTTTTATGTAATCCTATACTCCTCTGCGCCAATACAATTGATGAAACTAGAATTTTTAAATAAATTAAAAACTCGTAGAGTGTGGATTCCGTATTTTGTGTTGGCGATCGCGCTAGTAGCTACTGGTTTAACTACTTCCTACGTGACAACGACGGCTAAGGCAAAAGATAAGTTACGTTTTGAAACTACTGCCGAACGCACTCAAAAAGATATCGAAACTCGGTTTGAAAGCTACATAACCTTGCTGCGGGCAAGTAGTGGTTTATTTGCTGCCAGCGATCGCATTAGCCGCGATGAATTTCGAGCTTTCGTCAGCCGATTGAGACTGCAAGAGCGTTACCCAGGGGTACAAGGAATTGGTTTCTCCGTCAGGGTGCAGCCAGGAGAAAAAGCCGCCTTAATTGCCAGTTTAAAACAGCAAGGCATCACAAATTTTAGTGTTCGTCCAGACTTTGCTCGTAACGAATATCACGCAATTATCTATTTAGAACCCTTAGATCGACGCAACAAAGCTGCCATTGGCTACGATATGTTTTCCGAACCCGTGCGCCGCGAAGCGATGACTAAAGCCCGCGATACTGCCTTACCCGCCGCTTCCGGCAAAGTTACCTTAGTACAAGAAATTGATCAGCAAAAGCAGGCGGGTTTTTTGCTGTATGTTCCCGTTTACCGCAATGGCACAATTCCAGATAATGTAGCTCAAAGACGGGCAAACTTAATTGGTTTTGTCTATAGTCCTTTTCGCGCTGACGATTTGATTCAAGGGATTTTTGGCAGTGAAAAGCATTCAGAGATAGACTTTAAAATCTACGAAGGTAGAAATATTCTCCAAGAAAATTTGCTCCACAGTTCTACCGTTGCCAACAACCCAGATTACAAACCAGCTTTTAATCGAGTATCAACAATTGATATTGCCGGGCGTACTTGGAGTATTGTATTTAGTCCGCGTCCAGAATTTGCATTAGATTCCGAAACTAGGCTCGTTCCTTATATTGGGTTTGGGGGAATTGCGATTTCTCTTATCCTTTTTGGCATAACGCAAAGCTTAGTTAATGCTCGTAACGCCGCCGAAAAATCCTCAGAAGAATTAAGAGCAAGCAGTACCCGATTGAGATTTGCGCTAGAAGCGGCACAATTGGGCGATTGGGACTTAGAAGTTGCGACAAAAACTGCTCGGCGCAGTCTGCGACACGATCGCGTATTTGGCTACGATACTTTGCTCCCAAAGTGGAATTACGAAATATTTTTAAATCACATCTATATTGAAGATCGCGCCGATGTAGACCGTCAATTTCAACACACTTTAGCAACCCACGAAGATTTGGAGTTGGAATGTAGAGTAGTTTGGGATGACAAAAGCATTCATTGGATTTGGGTTAAAGGTAGCGTTTATTGCGAGGGTAAAGTAATTCGCCTAATTGGTGTAATCAAAGAAATAAGCGATCGCAAATTACTCCAAGCGGCGCTAGAACAAAAAGCTATAGAGCGAGAAGTTTTATTAAATTCTATTCCCGCCACTGTTTTCTACAAAGATTTGGAGACAAAATATATTGCAATTAACCGCCGAGGTGCGGAGGTTGTAGATAAACCAATTGCCGAAATTACTGGAAAAACTGACTATGACTTGTTTCCCGCCGAGCAAGCAACAAAATTTCGCCATGACGACTTGCAAGTAATGGCATCGGGCGTAGCCAAAAAAAGTATAGAAGAAGCGGTAACGGGCGGTGATGGTAAAACAATTTGGGTAATAACTTATAAAACGCCTTACTTTAACTCTCAAGGAGAAGTTGCCGGGTTAGTTGGTATTACTTTAGATATTAGCGATCGCAAACGTGCCGAAATCGAACGCGATCGCTTTTTTACTCTTTCCTTGGATCTGCTTTGTATCTGTGGGTTTGATGGCTATTTTAAACGCATCAATCCAGCCTTTGAAAAAATATTGGGTTATGCCTCCGAGGATCTTCTCGCCAAACCATTTTTTGATTTTCTGCACCCGGAAGATATAACTTCTACTACCAACGAAATCGAAAAGCTTTCTATGGGTGAACCTACTAACTATTTTGAGAATCGCTACCAGTGCAAAGATGGTACTTATAAATGGCTGTCTTGGACAGTTTTTCCTGTAGTTGAAGAAGGTTTGATGTACGCTGTTGCTCATGACATTACAACTCGCAAAGCCGCCGAAATGGAACGCGAACAGTTGCTAGAGCGCGAACAATCAGCCCGTGCTACCGCCGAAGCAGCAAATCGCATGAAAGATGAGTTTTTAGCTACTCTTTCCCACGAACTTCGCACCCCTTTAAATGCAATGGTAGGTTGGATTCAATTATTGCGGACTCGCAAGTTTGATGAAAATACGACAAGTAAAGCCTTAGAAACTATAAACCGCAATACCAAAGCCTTACAGCAATTAATTGAAGATATTTTAGATGTCTCGCGGATTATTACTGGAAAAATTCGCTTAGATTTTGCCTACATATCGCTGCAACCCGTAATAGAATCCGCCATTGAGATAGTTAAAAATGCCGCCGAAGCAAAAAATATCCGCATAGAGTTTTATGCAGCGCCGGGAATTAATCAAGTAAGAGGAGATGCCAACCGCTTGCAACAAGTTTTTTGGAATTTGTTATCTAATGCGGTCAAATTTACTCCCAAGGATGGGCAAGTAGAAGTGCGGTTAGAAATGATTAATTCTCGCGTCCAAGTTAGCGTTAAAGATAGCGGACAAGGTATTAGTCCTGATTTTTTACCTTATGTATTTGAGCGTTTTCGGCAAGAAGATGGTACGACAACAAGAACCTATGGCGGCTTGGGACTCGGTTTAGCAATTGTCCGTCATTTGGTCGAACTGCATGGCGGAACGGTAAAAGCCGAAAGCGAAGGAATGGGAAAAGGAGCAACTTTTATCGTTGCTTTGCCCATTAATTCTGTAAAGAACCAGGTAAAAGAAACTCCCCAAAAAACGCCAGTAGTAGCTTCTGAACCCCCAATTTTTTGTTTGCCTTCCTTAGAGGATCTGCGCGTATTGGTAGTAGATGATGAATTAGACGCGCGCGAGTTAGTAAGTACAGTATTACAAGAGTATGGAGCGCAAGTAAAAGCCGTAGCTACAGCAAAAGAAGCATTAATCGAAGTAACCCAATATCAGCCTCATGTGTTAGTAAGTGATATTGGAATGCCAGAAGTTGATGGTTATGCGCTGATTCAACAAATTAGGTTGCTTACACCAGAGCAAGGGGGCAAAGTTCCCGCTTTAGCTTTAACGGCTTATGCTAGAGCCGAAGATCGCAAAAGAGCGTTATTAGCAGGCTTTCAATTGCACGTCCCCAAGCCGATAGATCCGGCAGAATTAGCAGTAGCGATCGCTCGTTTAGCTGGGAGAAATGTTTAAGCTAGATCAAAATATAGCAAACGTAGTTGAGTTATGAAGTATAGATAGCCCCCAACCCCCAATTTTGGGGGCTAAGAGTCTTGTCCCCCCAAAGAACGGCAGCTAGGGGCTTTTGTTAATGCTCAAGTTCCCATTTAGCAGCAAGTAAAGCAAAGAGATTTGCAACTATTTTCCCTCCTTAAAAACGCGAATCTCTGTGGCGATCGCTTTTTGCTTATAAGTAAAATGCGATCGCCCAGCAACTTCCCCTAGCTATTTATTACCCTGGAAGTAGGTTAATTTAACTTACTTCCATGAAACTGCGCTTATTACTCTTACTATTACTCCTCCCCACCGCCACAGCTTGTAATTCAACAAGTGAAGCAATTGAAGAACCCGCGCCAACCCAAATAGCTGCAAGTCCAAGCGCTAAAAACACTATAAAAACTCAACCATTATCCCCCGAACCAATCCGTATAGGCGTTGCGAGTTTGCCTAAACCCTTCGCCAGCGATAGCGCCTCTAAGTCTCCTAACGTTATCCCTATTCCTCAAAACCCCACTCTAAAAGTTCCCCAAGGCTTTACAGTCAATGTATTTGCCGAAAACCTCGATCGCCCCCGATGGCTGGCTTTGACTCCTAGTGGCGAAGTCCTCGTCACAGAGACTAGAGAAAACCGGATTCGTTTACTCAATGATACTAATGGCGATGGGGTAGCAGATACGAATAAAACCTTCGCAACGGCAAGTAATGGCGTAAATATCCCCTTTGGCATGACTTTTGCGGGTAATTCTTTCTTTTTAGGCAATACTGACGCTGTATTGCGTTTTCCCTACAAGCAAGGACAACAACAAATTAGCGGTAACGGGCAAAAAATTACCGATCTTCCTGGTGGTGGCTACAACCAACATTGGACGCGCAATGTTGTAGCTTCCCCCGATGGCAAAAAGTTGTATGTTTCCGTCGGTTCAAAGTCGAACGTTGACGAAGAACCTTTACCCCGCGCTTCGGTGCAGGTAATGAATTTAGATGGCTCAAATCGTCAAACGTTTGCTTCAGGATTGCGTAATCCTATCGGTTTAGACTTTCATCCCCAAACAGGAGAACTTTATACTACCGTCAACGAACGCGATGCGATCGGCGACGATTTAGTCCCAGATTACTTTACCCGCCTGCAACAAGGGGAATTTTACGGCTGGCCCTACGCTTACCTAACTCCCAATAATCTCGATCCTCGGCAAGTAGTCAACGGCAAAAGCAAGCGCCCAGATTTAGCTAGTAAAACAAAGACTCCAGACGTGCTATTTCAGGCACATTCCGCCGCCTTGGGGATGCAGTTTTACGATCGCACTACGTTTCCTCAAAAATACCGAAATGGGGCTTTTGCTGCCTTTCGCGGCTCTTGGAATCGCGATCGCGCAACAGGTTACAAAGTTGTATTCGTTCCCTTCAATAACGGGCGACCCCAAGGTTATTATGAGGACTTTTTGACGGGATTTTTGCTCGATCCCACTGAACCGACTACTTGGGGGCGACCAGTAGGTCTACTTGTGTTACCCGATGGTAGTTTATTGGTTACAGAAGAAGCCAACGGACGAATTTACCGCATCCAGTACGGGGCATAAATTAAGCCCAACCGCGCAAGCGATAAATAATTAATCCCACGTACTCTTTGAGAGCGCGGGTAAAATTTTGCAAAGCACCGCTATCGGGAAGCAAAGTCAGCAATTTAGCTTCAAAACTACTTTGAAGTTCTTGAAATTCGTTCGTGCTGGCAAGAAAATCGGTAGGTGCAGCGATCGCCGCAATTTTTTCGCGTTTAAATATAGCTAAACTGCGCGGCATATGCATCGCGGAAGTTACAAGTAAAATATTTTTAATTCCCCGACTATCGAGTATTTGTTTTACTTGTACGGCATTGTCGTGGGTATTGTAAGAATTTGGTTCTTGAATAATCGCCTCTTGAGGAACGCCTACTTGAGTTAAAATTTCTGCCATATCCATCGATTCGGGAGCGCCACTCCCCCGCCACGCAATGCGCCCGCCACTAACAATAATTACTGGTGCTAAACCTTGCTTGTAAAGCTCCGCACCATAAAGAACGCGATCGCCTTCTTCACTTAAATCTACTCCAGGGCGAGGAAAAAACTGCGATTTTGTCCCTCCACCCAACACAACAATCGCTTCGGCTTGCGGTAGTTGAGTAGGGGTATTTTGCCATTCCAAAGAACGCATCAAAGACAAAGCAACCCAGTTATTACTTGTAACTAGCAAGATCGCCAAGGCGCAAGCAACCGGAATTGCGGCAAAACGCGACTTTTTCCATAACATCACCAAGGCTACTACTAGCAAAATACATGACAGTCCCAAGGGATAAATGAACAAAGGCAGTAGTTTGGATAGAAATAAAAACATGGGTACAGCTACAGAAAAATCGAGCAGTTTGTTTGATTGTGAATTAGAGGGTGTCTTAAAAGGACTAGATGCTCGCGAATAGCCCCCAATTCTGAAGAAAAATTAACTTGAAGTCACCCAGATTTGGGGAATTTAGGGGGCAATTGTAGGATATTTGATACTTCTGGGACATCCTCTTAGACTAAGCGTGAATAGTTGCTAATTGTGGCTCTATAGGCTTTGTCGTATCCAAGGTTTGCACGTAGGGTTGCTCCACCGCCGTAAAAGCTTCGAGCCTAGCAATTTGAGACTCTAATAAATCCGCCGTAGCATCGGCAATATCACCAGTGCGCTGCTGCAAACGCTCTTTTAATACTTCAATTGGAGCAGTGCAGTGCATAATTTGCAATGGTAACTGTTGAAAATCAGCTAAATCGATCGCATTAGTTCTTAATGCCACCCGATCGTACTTGGCATCTAAAATTACGGTAAATCCTTGACGAGCCAGCATAACCCCTAATTGTAATAAGCGATCGTAAGTTTTTTGGGTCATTTCGGGACTATAAAGCTCCTCGCCACCGCGCTCCGATAAAGGAATTTTGCCTAAATGCTTGCGTACCGCATCCGAGCGGAGGTGAATTGCATTTAGTTTACGAGCAAGTAGCCGTGCGGTGGTACTTTTACCCGCACCAGATAAGCCAGACATCAAAATCAATTTTCCTTGACGGGGCTTGGTATACTCCCAAGCTAATTTGTAATAACTACTAGCTGTCGCCGCCGCTTCTACTTTCGCCGCTTCTGGTATCCCCGGATCGTCGAGTAAAAAAGAAGTTACTTTAGCTCTCACGTAAGCTTGACGACTTAAATACAAAGGCAATACTTGCAATCCTTCCCAGTCGCCGGTTTGCTCTACATAAGTATTTAAAAAAGCATTGCCAAAATCTGGACGTTGCCTTGCTTGCAAATCCATGACTGTAAAAGCTACATCGTACATAACATCGACAAAGCGAAATGGCTCGTTAAATTCAATGCAGTCAAATAGAAGAATTTTGTCATTCCACAGGCAAATATTTCTTAAGTGCAAATCGCCATGACACTCGCGAATTTTATTATTTTCAATACGGCTCTTAAATAATGGCGATCGCTCAATAAAAAAGTTATCTGTATAGCGCTTAGTCTCCTGGTACTGAGATTGAGACTGAACTACACCAATATAATTATGCGTTTGCTGATAGTTTTCATCAATGGCTTGCCGTACTTGAGCAACTTCGCCAAAAGAACGAATGCGATCGCTTGAAGGCGATTTTTCGTGGTACTTTGCTACTACTTTTCCCAACTCCTCCATGTGAGCTTCGGTCAACTTACCAAGTTCAAACATCTCACTTAACAGGTTTTCTTGGGGAAACTGGCGCATTTTTAGCACGTATTCTACAACCGTACCCTTACCGCCCAAAACTAACTTATCGCCGTCAAGAGTCACCGCCAATACTTCTAAATAAAGCTCTGGTGCGCCCCGTTTATTCATCTCCAATTCTTGGCGGCAAAAATGTTCGCGTTTTTCTAGGGTCGAGTAATCCAAAAAGCCAAAGTTAACCGACTTTTTCACCTTATAAGCATAATCCCCCGTCAAAAATACATAAGAAACATGGGTTTGAATTAGTGTAATTGGTTCAACAACTTCATGGGGATAAAACCCAGCCTGCAACATTTGTTCAATTAAAGACATTTTTTCTCTCTTTTAAATAAAAAACCAGGAGTTAGACTCCTGGTAGTAAACTACTGCAAATATGAGACTTATTTAAGCGGAAGTGGGAGCGCCATCGGCGTTACTTTCCGCCGATTCAGCTACCGCTTCTTCAATAATTGCTTCAGCTTCAGCGCTTACTTTAGACTGCACTACACTAGCTACAGTCCGCCCCATGTCTCCCAAAACAGTAATTCCTGCTGGTAAAACAAGATCGCTGACATACAAAATATCTTTAAGATGCAGCCCAGAAATGTCAATTTCAATTGCGTCAGGGATACTATCCGGGGCGCATTTGACTTCTAACTCTGTCAACACCAAGTCTAGTACTCCACCTTCTAACTTGACTCCTGGGGCTTCACCTACAAAGTGGACGGGTACTTCTACTTCCACGCTTTCTTGAGCCGCTAAGGCAAAAAAGCTGACATGGTAAGCCCAACGCTTGACGGGATGAATTTGGACTTCCCGCAGCAAAGTTTTACCGCGCCAAGACAAATCGGGAATGTTTAAATCGACGACGGTACTATTTACCCCAGCTTTTTTTAACAATTGCTCTAGGCTTTTCGCCTTAACTGTCAGCATGATTGACTCTGTACCTTTATGTCCGTACAAAGAAGCTGGGATTAAACCTTCGCGACGTAAAGCTCTAGGCTTGCTGCCTTCAGCGCGTTTTTGACACTCAACTGTAATTTCCATGAGACAAAAGTAACTAAAATAAACGATTTGGACTATTTAAACTTAAGAAGCTACGGGAGTACCGTTAGCATCTAATAACGCTCGTTTGGGACCGTGAATCGGATCTTCAACAATAATTGTGCGATCGCGACTAGCTCCCAACGAAACGATCGCAATTGGCACATCCATCAATTCAGCTAGGAATTTGAGATAGTCCAAAGCTTGACGGGGCAAGTCTTCTAGCGTGCGGCAATCTTCCGTAGACTGTTGCCAACCGGGGAGGACTTTGTAGATGGGGCGACATTCGGCAAAGCGGCGGGCATTGCGGGGAAAGTCTTTAAACTCTACTCCATCAATTTCGTAGGCAATACATACTTTGATTTCCTCTAAGGTGTCGAGGACATCTAGCTTGGTAATTGCCAAACAATCCATGCCGTTGATGCGGACGGCGTAACGACCAATTACCGCATCAAACCAACCGCAACGGCGCTTGCGTCCGGTGGTCGTGCCAAATTCTGCCCCGCGATCGCATAGTTGCGCGCCGATTTCGCCTACAAGTTCGGTAGGAAATGGCCCTTCGCCGACGCGAGTCGTATAAGCTTTTGCTACACCAATTACGCGATCTATGGCGGTAGGCCCTACCCCCGTACCAATACACGCTCCCCCAGCTACGGGGTTTGAGGAAGTAACGTAAGGATACGTGCCGTGATCTAAATCTAACAGCGTTCCTTGCGCGCCTTCAAATAAAATATTGCGGCGGCGGCGAATTGCATCGTAAATTTTTAAGGAAGTATCGACAACGTAAGGGCGCAAGACTTCGGCGTACTGCAAATACTGCTCGATTACGGCTTCCGGATCTAGGGGTGGGATGTCGTACAGCTTTTCTAAAATGACGTTTTTGTATTCCACCGCCCACTTTAACTGTTTGCGTAATCCTTTTTCGTCCATCAAGTCTAAAACTCTAATGCCCGTGCGTTCTGACTTGTCGGCGTAAGTAGGCCCGATTCCTCGCCCGGTTGTGCCGATTTTATGATTCCCTCTCCTTTCTTCGGCGGCGGCATCGATCAACCGATGGTAGGGCATCGTGATATGAGCGGTTTCCGAAATTTGCAGATTTTGGGTAGAAATATTTAGTTTTTTTAATTGTTCTAGTTCGCCGATTAATACTTGGGGGTCGATTACCGTCCCGCAACCGATAATACACTCGGTATCGGGGTACAAAATTCCTGAAGGGATTAAATGTAGCTTGAAGGTCTGCCCCTTTACTACAATTGTGTGTCCGGCATTTACACCCCCTTGGTAACGTACAACAATATCTGCTGACTTACTGAGCAAATCGGTGATTTTGCCTTTTCCTTCATCGCCCCACTGGGCTCCTATTACTATGACGTTAGCCAAGGGTTTTTATTAAATGTAAAGTTTTCACAAACTATTATTATCAGCACATAGCGTTAGGGTTGTCAATAACTTTTCAAGAAATGAGGTGGAGGAGCGGGAAAAATTATTTTATAAGTAAAACGTAACTATCTAAAGGGGTAAATTTTGATGTATTAGAAGTAGAATTAAATAGTTAAAAACGAAGACATTTAGTAAATAAAATGAGATCGCGCTACTACTAACAACTGAGCTAACCACAACTGCAAACAGGCATTGCCAATGAAGAAATTTATTACCAAGCAGCTAACAGTATTAGGGATAGCATCGGTGCTAGTAGTGGCGAATGGGGCAGTTTCCTACTTTAATACACGCCAGTTGAGTAAAAACGAGCAGCTTGTAGCTCAAACCCATCAAGTATTGACAGAACTTGAAAGTACCTTTTTAACCTTAAAAGATGCCGAGGCAGGGCAGCGCGGATACTTGCTTACTCAAGATCCAACTTATTTAAAACCGTATTATGCTGCTTTAAACCAAAATAGCATTCATATTCAACGCCTTCAACAATTGACTGGCGACAACCCTACGCAACAAAAGCGGTTAGCGGCACTAGAGGAAAAAATTAGGCAAAGAATCCGCATCCTTAACGAAACTTTAGACTTGCAAAAAACAAAAGGCTCTATAGAGGCACAGCAAGTTATTCAAACAGGCATTAGCGAAAAAGTCACCGATGAAATCCGTCAAATTATCGCTCAAATAGAAACAACAGAACAGACTTTATTAAAACAGCGTTCTGGGCAATCTACAGCTAGTTTTCAAAAAACTATTGCCACTTTATCTTTAGCAATGGTGCTAAATTTGACACTTTTAGGTTTGCTGTACTACTTCATTAAGTGCGATCTTACCAAGCGCCAACAAGCCGCCAACCAAATAGAAGCAAGTGAAGCACAGTTTCGACTTTTGGCAGAAAATTCTACAGACATGATTTCTAGGCATACGCCAGAGGGAATTTATCTCTACGTTTCCCCAGCAAGTAGAGGAATTTTAGGCTATGAACCAAAGGATTTGATCGGGCGTAGTATCTACGAATTTTTTCATCCCGACGACTTAAAGAAAATTCAAGCATCTCATGCCACCATGCTCGGTGTAGGTAGTAGTACAATTACCTATCGCCTTCGCACTTTTGACGGCAACTATATTTGGTTAGAAACAATTAGTCGAGCTTTGCAGGACGTTGCAACAGGTGAAATTGTTGAAATTCACGCTTCATCGCGGGATGTTACCGCTCGTCAGCAAGTAGAAGAAGCCTTAAGAGAAAGTAACAACCGTTTGCGGGCAATAGTTGATGCCGAACCTGAATGCGTAAAAATAGTTGCTGCCGATGGCACTTTATTAGAAATGAATGCGGCGGGACTAGCGATGATTGAGGCAGAAAGTGCTGATCTAGCGATCGGTAAGTCAGTTTATGGTTTAGTAGCAGAAGAATATAGAGAGCAATTTCAAGCTCTCAATGAAAATGTTTGTAATTTAGGTGAAAAAGGCACTTTAGAGTTTGAGCTAATTAGCTGTAAAGGTCGCTCTGTATGGTTAGAAACTCATGCCGTACCGCTATGCAGCCCTTTAACCAGAGAGTGCGTGCAGTTAGCAATTACACGGGATATTACAAGTCGCAAGCGTTCCGAACAGCAAATCCGCGAACAAGCAGCGCTTTTAGATATTGCCACAGATGCGATCGCCGTGCGCTCTATGGATAGCAAAATTATATTTTGGAATAAAAGCGCCGAGCGTCTTTACGGCTGGCAAAATGCGGAAGTTATCGATCGAAATATCGATCGACTTTTGTATAACGGAGATTTTGCTCAAGTCCAAGAAGTTTTAGCAACAGTAGTTGCAACGGGCGAATGGCAAGGTAAATTAAATCAAGTCGATATTAATAGCAAACAAATCGTTGTCGAAAGCCGATGGACGCTAGTACGCGACGAGCAGCAGCAACCAAAATCTATTTTGACGGTTAATACTGATATTACCGAAAAAGTCAAGCTAGAAACTCAATTTTTACGCGCCCAACGGATGGAAAGTATAGGGACTTTAGCTGGTGGTATTGCCCACGATTTGAACAATGTCCTTGCTCCTGTATTGATGGCGGTGCAATTATTGCTTTTAAAGTTTCCCCAAGAACATCAATTACTAGGCACATTGGAAACTAATATCAAACGCGGTGCGGGTTTGATCAAACAAGTTTTATCTTTTGCTAAAGGACTTGAAGGAGAACGAACATCGATTCAAATCAAGCACACGATTTTGGAAGTAGAGCATATTGCTAGACAAACCTTTCCTAAGTCGATTGAAATTGTTAGCGATTTGGCTTCAGACCTTTGGGCGATTTCTGGCGATGTCACCCAACTGCATCAAGTATTGATGAATTTGGTAGTTAATGCGCGCGATGCGATGCCGAGTGGCGGCTTATTGAGTTTTAAAGCCCAAAATATTTATATTGATGAATACTACGCGCGGATGAATTTGGAAGCGCAAGTAGGTAGTTACATTTTGCTCACCGTTGCTGATAGCGGTACGGGAATAAAACCGGAAGTATTAGAACGAATTTTTGAGCCGTTTTTTACTACCAAAGAATTAGGTAAAGGTACGGGTTTGGGGCTTTCTACCGTTATTGGCATTGTTAAAAGTCATGGTGGGTTTGTCAATGTGTACAGCGAACTTGGCAAAGGGACAGAGTTTAAAGTATATTTGCCTGCTATAGAATCTGCCGCAACGCAGTTATTGCCAGAAGTAGAAGTAGTTATAGGTGATGGCGATTTAATTTTGGTTGTCGATGATGAAGTGGCTATTCGGGAAATTACTAAAACTTCTTTAGAAGCTTACAACTACCAAGTTCTCACCGCTAGTAACGGCGTGGAGGCGCTCAAGCTCTACGTTCAGTATCAAGAGCAAATAAAAGTCGTCTTGCTCGATATTATGATGCCTGTGATGGATGGTATAGATACAATCGCTTCTTTGCAGCAACTCAACACCAATGTCAAAATTATTGCCATTAGCGGGCTGATGTCTAACGAAAAGATTGCTGAAGCTACGGGTCATGGCGTAGAAGGCTTTCTACCCAAACCTTGTACGGCTAAAGAATTGTTATCTGCGATCGATGCCGTTATTAAACCTAAAAACCATGTAGATTGCCTGTAATTTGTCAAGTTGTTTTTGTTAATATTAATTATATTTAATATTAATCATAGGCGGCTCGTTGTGACTTTATATGCTGAATTGCACCGTCACCTAGGCGGTTCGGTTGTACCTAGGGTTTTGTGGCGTTATTTTCAGCGTCACTCGACCCAATTGATCGAGAAGTTTCCTGACTATGGGGGATTTGAGGAATTTTATACGCGATCGCGCAATACTTTGGAGGAGTATTTAGAACTGCACACGCTAGTCGAAAGCGTCCAAACAGTGCAGACTTTACCTTATTTTATTTACCGTTTAATTCGCGGCGCGTATATTTTTGAAAACTTGGCGTATTTAGAACTGCGCTATACCCCTTATTTGCGGACACCAGAGCATTTAAGTCAAGTAGAGCGAATTGATAAAATGGCGGAAATCGTCGAGGTTGTAGGCATCGCCAGCCGCGTTCCAGAGTATCCAATTGTCACTAGCCAAATACTTTGTATGCACACCAAGCTACCCTATGAAGTTAATAAGGCAATTGTGGACTTGGCAATTAATAACAAGCAGTATGTCTGCGGTATAGATGTGGCGGGGGGAGATAGTCATTATGCCGAAAGATTAGACGAATTTATCGGTTTGTACGAGTACGCGCGATCGCAGGATGTAAAAACAACCGGACACTTGTACGAAACTTCCTCTGGTTGCTATTCTCAATTATTGCCTTACTTGATGCGAATTGGGCATGGGATTCAAATCCCTTTACTACATCCAGAACTATTAGGGGAAGTTGCTAGGCGCAAGCAGTGCTTAGAAGTTTGTCCGACTACTTACTTCAAAACTGGGACATTGGCAGAGATGAAACAGTTAAAATTAGTATTTGACCGTTGTTTTGAGGCGGGAGTAGATATCGCTATTTGTACCGATAATGCAGGATTGCACAACGTCCGGTTGCCTTTCGAGTACGAAAACTTGCTCACTCAAGACATTATTAACTTTGAACAACTCAAAGCTTGTCAAGATGCGGCTTTTCGTCACGCTTTTGCTTGGCCCTATCGCGATCGCCCGGCAACGATTTTGACAGGTTTATTGCAAGCCTAGGCTTTGCTTAATTAGAGGATGAAAGAGGAGTTGACAAGGGGACAAAGAGAAGCTTCTTGGGTTGCTGCAAAGGAAAAATCCTATCTATATTCAGCAATGCTCAAGCCTAAACTCGGTGATGGGGAGCAAGGGTGCAGGGATAATTGCGATCGCCTGTTTCTACTTGAATTGTGGCATGGTCGATGTCAAATAGATGATGGAGTTCGGTGCATAGCTGGCTTAAAAAGTAATCGTTTGGACATCCACTCGGCATCACTAAATGTACGGTAAGGGCGGTTTCAGTGGTACTCATTGCCCAAATATGCAGATCGTGGACTTCTGTTACGCCCTCTAGTTGTTCTAAGTAAGTGCGGACAGCCACAAGTTCAATTCCTGGCGGTACGCCATCAAGGGCAAGATTTATCGAGTCTTGTAGTAGCTGCCACGTGCCGAAAATAATTACTGCCACAATTATTAAACTAACAACCGGATCGAACCACCACTGACCTGTAGTTAAAATCGCTATCCCTGCTAACACAACTCCTAAAGACACTACCGCATCGGCGGCCATGTGCAAAAAAGCGCCCCGGATATTTAAGTCGCGATCGCGTCCTGACACGAACATTAAGGCAGTTGCCGTGTTAACAGCAATGCCTACTGCCGCCACGCCGATAACTACTCTACCTTCTATAGGACTCGGCGCTAAGAAGCGTTGCACCGCTTCCCAACCAATACCCCCAGTCACTAACAATAGAAAAATAGCGTTAAATAAAGCCGCCAAAATAGAGGAACGCCGCCAGCCGTAAGTGTGGCTGCTTGTAGGAGGGCGACGCGAAAGAATACTTGCTCCCCAAGCTAGAAGTAAGCTTAAAACATCGCTTAAATTGTGACCTGCATCTGCAAGCAGGGCAAGGGAATTAGCAAAAAGTCCATAGGTTGCCTCTATAGCAACAAATCCGCCATTGAGAATAATGCCGATAATAAAAGCGCGATTGTAATTGGCTGGGGCGTGGCTGTGGTCGTGGTGATGAGCAGACATAATTTGTTAAAGCGTTGCCCAATAAAAAAGGATGAAAGCGGAGACAAGGAGATAGGGAGACACGGAGGTTGCTGCAAAGGGAAAATCATCTCTAAATTTATCAATGCTGTTAAATTCTTAGCTATTTAAAACTGTTTGTAAAGTATCTAATAATTCTTTTGCCGTGTAAGGTTTGGCTAAAAAGGCTTTGACTCCAGTGCCAATTTCTTGAGCAAGCTGGCTATTTGAGGCAAGACCGCTAGTAGCAATTATCCTAACTTGAGGATTTAGTTCTTGCAGGGTGCGAATTGCGGTTAACCCATCGATTGAGGGCATCATAATATCCATCAGCACCGCACTAATTCGCTCCGGGCGTTCGACATACAAAGAAATCGCCTCAAAACCATCACTAGCTAAAAGAGTTCGATAATTATAGGCTTCTAGAGTATTTTGAATCACCTGTTGAATTAATGGTTCGTCATCTACAATCATTATCAACTCTTGCTGTCCGCCTAACAGAGCCAATTCTTCCTTGGGCGGACTAACATCATCGAAAGTCGCTGGCAAATAAACTCTAAACTCCGTGCCGCTTCCGACCTTACTATCAACATTGATAAAACCCCCGTGATTTTTCACAATCCCCAAAACCGTAGATAATCCAAGTCCCGTTCCTTTCCCTGGCTCTTTGGTAGTGAAAAACGGATCGAAAATTCGTTCCATTAATTCTGGCATAATCCCCGTTCCCGTATCTGTAACTTTAATCATCACGTAAGCACCAACGGGAGCTTCCAAATTCATCCGCGCATAGGCGCGATCGATTTGTTGATTTTCCACGCATAGGTGGAGCGTACCGCCACTTGGCATAGCATCGCGGGCGTTAAGGCAGAGGTTTAGCAGCACTTGATGTATTTGATTGGCATCGGCGGCAACAGTCCATAGATTGGGAGAGGAGGTATCGCAGTGAAGCGCGATATTTTTAGGAAAAGTCTGGCGGGCAACTTGCATTACTTCTGCCAATATATGCTTGACTTGGAGCGGTACTCGCTTGCCTTCTGCGCCACGAGCAAAGGCTAAAATTTGTTTGACTAGGGCTGCTCCCCGTTTGGTACTGTCTTCAATTAGCGTTAGTAATCCGCGACTTTGTTCGTCAAGGGTAGTAATTTTTAAGGGCAGTAGTTGCACGGCAGCCAAAATCGGCGTAAGGATATTATTAAAGTCGTGAGCGATGCCACTTGCTAGAGTACCGAGGCTTTCTAAGCGTTGGACGCGCAGAAATTGCGCCTCTAGTTGTTTTTTCTCGGTAATATCCGTACTAACGGTCAAAATAGATTTGGGATTGCCCGTTTCATCGCGTACCAAAGTCCAGCGACTTTCGACGATCGCAGTTTTGCCTTGAGCCGTGATGTGTTGAAACTCTCCCTGCCACTGCCCTTCTTGAAATAACTTTGTTTCAATCGCTGTAAATTGCGGCAGGGCTTCCCCCGGTCGATGTAGCAACTCAATGGCATTTTTGCCTAGGACGGTGGCTGCCTCCCATCCATACAAACGTTCTGCCCCTTTGTTCCAGTAAACGATGCGATGAGCTAAATCTCGAACAAAAATTGCGTCGGTTGTAATTTCAAGTAAGGCGGCTTGTTCGCGAATTTTTGCTTCTGCTTGCAGGCGATCGCTAATATCAATTACCACGTAGCGGCTCATCAAATAGTTGCCCGTACTATCGGTTAAAGCCGTAGCGCTCAAGCTTACAGGTAGAATTGTGCCATCAGCACGGAGCATTTGCAATTCCAAATCTCGCACCCAGCCTCGTTGCTGGAATAGCAAGAAATTTTCTTCAAAAGTTTGCAAACTTTGCGCTGTCAATAGATCGGCGAATCTTTTTTTACCCACAACTTCATGGCGGGTGTAGCCCAGCATCTTCAATTCCGTATCGTTAATGCGGATAAAAACACCATTTTTATCTAGGGAGTGATAGCCACAGGGAGCTTGGTTGTATAGTTCTTCTAACTCCTTTGTATAATCTTGCAAAACATTGTTTGCTTGAGATAGTTCTTTAGCTTGCACCCGGATGCGTTCTTCGCTTTCCCGTAAAGATCGTTCGGCGCTGCGCCGTTTATGTCGTTCTTCTGCCTCTCTTAGCTCCCGTTCTACCGCCGGAAGCAAACGAGTTAAATTGCCTTTAATAATATAATCGTGCGCTCCAGCCTTCATTGCCGCAACGGCAAGTTCTTCGCCAATCGTGCCGGAAACAATAATAAATGGTAAGTCCTGCCCTTGGCTTTGGAGAAGTTCTAAAGCTTCTGGAGCGCTGAAAGCAGGCAACGTATAATCGGCAATTACAACATCCCAAGTCTGCTCTAAAGCCGCCTGCATGGTAGAAAGCGTATCTACCCGCGCGTATTCCAAAACGTAGCCGCCCCGACGTAGCGATCGCAGCATCAGCAGCATATCATCTTCAGAATCTTCGACAATCAAAACCCGCAGGTGGAGGTTCATTTTTACTGCCTCTTAAATTTGATTATCAAAGGGGCGGCGGTTCGTTCATTAATAGCCAATACATTCCTAGTTGCCGAATTGCCTCAGAAAATTGCACGAAATCTACGGGTTTGCGGATATAGCTGTTGCAGCCGAGGCTGTAACTATTGAGCATATCTTGTTCTTCGCTAGAAGTTGTCAAAACTACTACAGGTAATAATTTTGTCCGCTCGTCATCGCGCAAGCGCCGCAAAACTTCTAGTCCATCAACGCGGGGTAGCTTAAGATCGAGCAAAATTACTGTAGGTTTAAAGCTAATATCCCGCCCCGCATACATCCCCGTACAAAATAAGTATTCCAGTGCTTCAACTCCATCGCGGGCAACTACAACTTCGTTACTAATGTGATGGCGCTTGAGAGCGCGGATTGCCAGTGCTTCGTCATCGGGGTTATCTTCTACTAGCAAAATTGTTTTGGGACTTGCGATCGCGTTCATTGCTCGATTTCCTCTGCTTCTAAGGTAAAGTAGAATGTTGCGCCTCGTTCCAGCGTCCCTTCTGCCCACACTTTTCCTCCATGCCGATAGACAATTCGCTGCACGGTGGCAAGTCCAATGCCATTTCCAGGAAATTCATGGCTGGCGTGCAATCGTTGGAAGGGACTAAACAATTTGTCTATATACGCCATATCAAAACCCGTGCCATCGTCCCGCACGAAGTAGGTTAATATGCCGCTATCAGCTTGAGGGATTGCGCCAAATTCAATATTAGCTTGCAGGTGTTTGGAGGTAAACTTCCAAGCGTTACTTAGTAAGTTTTCTAACACTACTTGCAGCAGGTGAGCATCTCCTTTAGCTACTAAGTCTGGTTGAATGACAAATTCTACTTGACGATTTATTTGAGTTTGCTGTAAATCGGTGCAGATGCGACTAGCTAATCGGCTAAGTTCTACGGATTCTACGTGCATATCGCTGCGCGTTACCCGTGATAGAGTCAGCAAGTCGTCAATCAAGTGTCCCATGCGTTGGGTTGCTAGACGAATCCGCCGCAGGTAGTCTTGACCTGTGGTGTCTAGTTGTTCGGAGCAATCTTCTAGCAAAGCCTGACTAAAGCCATCGATACTGCGTAAGGGCGCGCGCAGATCGTGGGAGACGGAGTAGCTAAAAGCTTCTAACTCTCTATTAACAGCTTTTAGTTCGACAATTGCTTGTCGCAGTCC
>JAPJOW010000219.1 GCA_030826005.1 Aliterella sp. RAGGC_92 | reverse complement strand
AAATTAGCCAAGCCTTGATTGAGGGAATACAACGCCCTCGCCTCAAACTGGATTCAGTGGGATTCATAATTATTTCTGGGCGATCGCCTGTAGGAGAAAAGGAGGCGAAGGGCTGGTGATTAAGTCTTTTCAAGCACTCCAAGACTTTATTCAAACTGGGGATACTTCTTTTTCGGGCTTTGAAGCTTGTCATCAACGTTTAATTAATGCTGTTAAAGCTGAGGGAAGAAAGCGATCGCCTGTAGATATTGCCTGTTTAGTTCGTCACGCGCTGCGGCGAGAAGATGAGCTACAACAAGGAGAAGCTTTTATCAAAGTACCTCGAACTTTTCCTTATCCTAGCCGAGAACTTTGGCAACAAAGCGGCATCAAAATTGTCCGTGAAGGCTCGGATTATTATCTAATTAGCGCTCGTCCTTGGCTACCTGATTGGCTCGATTGTGGTAACGAGTCCCCCGAATCTGCCGCCTTTAAAGAGACTTTACGGCGCAACTACAACTCCGTACCGGGCGATCCGTTTCTCAAGTTAGTTGGCTTGCAGCATTATCGCAGTGCAGCGCAACGCGAGGCAATTCGCGCTGTTTTGACTGCGCCTAAAAACTCAACATTGGTAATTAACTTACCTACAGGTTCGGGAAAAAGCCTTTGCGCTCAACTACCTGCTTTAATGCAAAGCCGTACGGTGGGAGTTAGTGTAATAGTTGTCCCGACAACTGCTTTAGCCCTCGATCAAGAACGAGCTTTAGAACCTTATATTAAGCATCCAATGGCTTATTATGGCGGCGATTCGGAGGCAGATTTTGCCAGAAGAAACGAAATAAAAAATCGGATTCGTCAGGGTACTCAACGAATTGTTTTTACTTCTCCTGAAAGTTTAATCGCTTCTCTTGCACCTTCTATTTATGAAGCCGCTAAACAAGGGCTGTTGCATTATTTTGTTATCGATGAAGCCCATATGGTCGAACAGTGGGGAGATGGATTTCGCCCAGCTTTTCAAGAATTGCCTGGGTTACGCACCGATCTATTGCGTTTGTCATCTTTCAATACTTTATTACTCACCGCCACTTTAACGGCATCTTGCTTAGATACTTTAGAAACATTATTTGGGCAACCCGATGGTTTTCAAGTTGTATCCGCCGTCCAATTGCGCCCAGAACCCGCTTATTGGTTTGCTTGGTGCGACGACGAAGAAATAAGGACGCAAAGACTTTTAGAGGCTGTGTATCACTTGCCTCGCCCGTTGATTATTTACACCAGTACGCGGGAAGATGTCGCCCGATGGAAAAAGGAATTATCGGCGGCGGGGTTTCGGCGCTTTTCTACTATGACAGGCAAATCTACAGCAATAGAGCGATCGCAATTAATTCAAGATTGGCGCGATCGCAAAATTGACATTGTAGTTGCAACTTCTGCTTTTGGTTTAGGTGTAGATCAATCTGATGTCCGTGCTGTTATCCATGCTTGCATTCCTGAAACAATCGATCGTTTCTATCAAGAAGTAGGTAGAGGAGGACGCGATGGTAATGCCGCAGTTTCTTTGACACTACATACTCAGGAAGATAAAAGAATTGCTAAATCTCTCAACAAACAATCGACTATCACTATTGAGAGAGGTTTGCAAAGATGGCAAAGTATGTTTGAGCAAAAACAGCTTGCTAATGATGACAAATTTATTATTCCTACTAATACTCCTCCTTCTCAATTACAGGGAGATATTGATATGGATGGGGAAGAAAATCAAAATTGGAATATTCGCACCTTAACGTTAATGAATCGGGCAAATCTAATTAAGCTTGATTGGCAAAAGCCATCAATAAAAGTTAATTTTGCTTCTCAAACAGTTAAAGAACCTCATAATTATCGACTTATCAGTATTACGAACGAACACCACCTATCAACCGATACTTGGGAAAGTGAAGTTGAACCAGTCCGTTTAAAGCGGCGATTGTGGAGCGTTAAAAATTTCAAATTAATGTCAGAAGCTTTAAAAGTAAATCCACGACGATGTATTTCAGAAATCTTTGCTGAAGCTTACACAATTCCCAGTCAAGAAACACAATTTGCCAGAAAGTCAATTAGTGTTTCTCGTGCTTGTGGTGGATGTAATTTTTGCAGAAGATGTAAACTTGAACCTTTTTCGGGGATTATGCCTGTACCTATTCCTGTTTGGCAAAATCCTTACTTTTATGTCGGAGAAAAACTTAAACACTTGTTTGTAAGAAACAATTTAATCTTAGTTTTTTACAATGTATTGGCTCAAATAGAATGGGATGAACAACGCCATAACTTTTTACAATGGTCAATTAGTCAGGGCATTATTAATATTGTTACTTCAAAGGAACAAAAAGACACTCTCATTCGAGAAGCTAGTTTTCTAACATTTTGGTTTGATATTGATGACTATCAGCTTATAAAAATGCCTCGCGTTCCTACATTAATTTTTTATTCTCCAGGAGATACCTTGTCTTACATTCCTAACAATTCTAATCAAGCGCCATGTATTGTTTTACTTCCCATTAATACACCCGATCCTAGTCGCAGCGATCGCAGATTAATAGATATATTTCCCGGTCGTAGTTTTCGCTTTGAATCATTTTGCACAGAGGTAGGAATATGAGCGTATTAAAAACATCTTTAGCAAATCCTAGCAGAATGCAAGGAATATTTAGATATCTACTTCACGCCAAAGGACAAAGAGAAAGACGAGAGGTTTTAGCACAAGTTGTTTCTCCTGATAAATTAGTTGAGGATAAAAGTTCTCCGCGTCCTATGTTCCGGGCGGCGCTTAATAAAAGTTTAGAGTGTCGTATTTTAATAGAAGAAGGTGATCATATTGCTATTAATCCTGAGCTATCAAAAGAAGAACGAAGTATTGAATCTGGTACTGAATTATTACCCAACACATTAGCTAAATTATTTTTTGCTTCAGATAATAAATACGAAGAAGACTTTGGCTATGATTGCGCTTGGTATCTATCACAAGACATATATGATACATCTGGGACATGGAAGGATGTAGAAGAAGAAGTTTATGAGCAAGAAGTTGGAGAACTTTTAAAGTTATCTAGCGATCGCCTTTTCGATCAGTTAAGAGATTGGATGTGTTATTTAGGCTTTGCTTGGAGTCATACAATTAAAGATAATAATAAAAACAAAAGAGTATTAGTCCCAGATCCAACAGCTTATATTCGACGCAATCTCAGTTTGTTATTCAATAAACAAGCCGATAAGAAAATTTCTCTTAATGAATTTATAAATATATTAGCGATAAATTGCCCATTATTTGAAACGGGGAAGTTTAGAGAAGCTGTTGAAGCAAATATCGGTTTGCGTCCAACTAATTATTTATCAACATCTACAGCTTTTGCTTTGTTTCGCCTTCAAGATGAAGGTTGCATCAAATTAATCAGAGAATCAGATGCAGATTTAATGCTTTTACCAAAAGCTAACGATCTTATTGAAGACGATGGACGAGTTTCTCATATTATCTATTGTGATAAATCATGACTTTTCAAAATTTTGTCTGTTGGAATTTCGATGGAGTTCAGCGCGTGATGAACGTGGAAGCAACCCAACCCCCAGATTATGTATTTTTAGCAACTCATCACCCCGTAGCAATGAAAAAAGGAGAACTTATCAAGGGTGGTACAGAATTTTATTATAACGAACAGGAATTTTTAAAAGACTTTTTGGCAACTCCAGACTTTGCTTTTGTACCAGTCTTAGGTACTTCAGGCACAGGAAAATCTCACTTAATTCGATGGTTAGCAGCAAATATAAAATCGACCAATAAACGCAAAGTTTTACTAATTCCTAAAATTGGGACTAATTTAAAAGACATCATTGAGATGATTCTTAGTCTTGAAGGAACAGAAAGCGAAAAGTTTGCTGATTATCATCAACGGATAAGACGCGCTACAAGTACCTTAACTCAATCGCAAGCACGGGAGCAATTATTAAACCAATTAGCGATCGCAGTAGGTGCAAATAATCAGCGCGATCGCGCTAAACTCACGGAGGTACAAAAATATTTAATTGATGAACTAGGTTCGCTACTATACGATCCCTTCTTCCGAGAAAAATGGCTAAAAGAAAATGGTATTATTCATCGCTTAATTATTCATACACTCGGACAACATAATACGTTAGAAATTGTGGAAGAAAGGCGACAATTCTCTCTCAACGACTTACCTTTAAGTGTTTCGGATTTGCATAGAGCTGGAGAACAAGCCCGCGATTTTTACGCTACCCTTATTGGCGATGATGACATTCAAAAAGCAACAATAGAATGGTTAAATCTTCACCTCGACGAAGCTATTACCCAAGTATTAAGTTTAGGTAGAGAAGACCTACAAAGGCTAATGCGTGAAGTCCGCGAAACTTTAGCAGAACAAAATATTGAACTTGTATTGCTAATCGAAGATTTTGCTAAATTGCAGGGTATAGATAGAGAAGTATTAGAAGCAGTTTTAGCACGACCTCAACAACCAGGAAGCAAGCCTTTGTGTGCGATTAGAACTGCTTTAGCTTGTACAACTGGGTATTTTGATAACCTTATTGATACAGTGCAGCAAAGAATAACTTTTAGTATTAATTTAGATGTTGGTGCAGTTGGCAATAAATCTCAAGTTACTGAAGCTGATATGCAGCAATTTGTAGCTGGATATCTCAATGCAGTTCGTATAGAAGATAAAGAATTAATTACCTGGGCAAATACTTTAAATAAAGACGAAGAAAATACCACTGAAGCACCGAACTTTTGTGAAGAATGCGAACATCGTCCAAATTGTCATGCTGGTTTTGGTTCAATAAATGGAATTGGGTTATATCCATTTACACCGAATGCTTTAAAGCAAATGTTACATCGAGTCAATCCAGGCGATTTTAATCCTAGAATTTTAATTAAAGATGTTCTTAAACATACTCTAGAAAATTCTATTGATGCGATTCAGCAGGGACGTTTTCCTACAGTTTCATTGCAAAAACACTTCGGTAATATGAAACTTGGTACTACCATTAAACAGGATATAAAAGCTAAATCTCCTCAAAATTGGGAGCGGCATGAGGTATTACTTAACTTGTGGACTGATGGCACTAAACTTTGCGATTTACCAGAGGAAATTCATACTGCTTTCAATCTCCCAAGATTAGGAGTTATTATAGAACCACCTACACCACCAGTAAACCCCGATCCAACACCAACAGTAGAGAAAAAAGATGATATTCCCGAAACATTAAAAAAACAAATCTCAATTCTTGACAACTGGAATAATCAAGGCATTCTTCCCCAGGATGTAGAAAAAGATTTACGAGAATTTATCTATCCAGCACTTATTGAAAGAATTGAATGGAATACAGAAATGTTACTGCGAGGAAGTTTTGCAGGTAGCAATCAACAGTTTAAACAGAGAAATGTCATCTTTCATAGTCCTAAATCTACAAGAGGGAGTTATGCAGGTATTGTTTTATCATTGCCGCTAAATCCAAATAATGAAAATGAATTTTTAGAAACTGCGATCGCATTTCAAGGTATTTTACAATACAGCTATCACAAGCATTGGAAGTTTCCTAACGGCGATCGCTACTTTCGTGCTTATGCTAGTCAATTAGAATGCTGGAGTCAATATATTGTCAAGGAAATTCGTCGCCGTCCCAGAGAAAGTGGTCAAGTTTGGAATCCCGTACCCGCTACTGTAGAATTATTAGCGATCGCAGCGCGAATGTCTGGACACTCTACCAGTTTTCCCGAAGATATAATTAATGCTTTGTTTTTGGATTTAGAAGACAAAGACGAAGCAAATCGAACTAAAACCTGGAAGGACTTATTTAAGTTTCTGCAAAAAAATCGTGACAAACTTTTAGAAATTGTCAAGAGTAGAATTGCTTGTACTAAAGGTGGTAATAGTACCTTTCAAATTATCGATGCTGCTCAAATTCTCGCGCCGTTAAAAGATATTTGCCAAGATTGGCAATTTAGAGTGGAGATTCCAAACGATCTAAACGCAGAATATAAAGTAATTCAAGATACCCGTCAAAAGATAGATGAATTATTGCTAACTGCAATTGAGGAAGAATGCGATCGCCAATTTGGAATCTACAAATCTTTAGTAGAAGAATTTGGCGAAGAAGTTAAAAAGAAAGACGTAGTTGATATTATTAAGCAAGCCAAAGAAAAAGCTAGAGAAGCAGGAGTTTTCGGCGAAAGAAGTGCGGAAAATTTAACTACAGTAGTAGATCAATTTCAAAAAACTCGCTTTGGTGGCTATACAGAGGCAATGAAAAGCATAAAAATTGAAATTGAAAAGCTTGAATACTTGCCTACTAAGTTATTATCACACTTAAGCGAAAATAATCAAAAAGCTATAAATGATGCTTCAGATTTTCTCAATGTAACTAATAGTTTTTTAGATACATCAACAAGTGAAGCACAAAAGCAAATAGAATTACTCAAATCAACAGAAGGTGGAACGGTAGAATTGCATCTAACAGGTATTGAAAGCAGTTTATCTAAGTTACAGAGTTTACTTATAGAAATGAAAGGATAAATATCATGCTTACTGACAAAGCAAAACAATTGATTGAGCTTTGCGAAGAAAAAAATCATCTTCGCAAGTGTGCTAATCAACTTGAGGGTTTTAAAACTAGACAACAACAAATTGAAGAAGCAGTATTGAAACTACTTCCTTTTACAAATACATTAAGAGTGTTTCGTCAAAAAAATATTATTGATTGCGATATTAGGCAAAAAGTTGAGCCGTTATTACATTCGGTCAATTTAAGGTTAGAAAAATTTAAAGAATCTCCAGAATGGATCGTCGATTCTCACAATTTTAACGGAAATATTTTAGAGAGAAGTATCAAAGGTATAACAAACGAACTTGATGAACAACTAACCCAAGCTTGGAAAAATTACCTAGTCCAAAAAATGCCTAGCACTAATCAAGAAATGCTTAATGTTTTAGTGAAAATTGAAGCATTTAGACCAACAGTGCAAATTATTCGAGATTTAAGCGATCGCCTCCAACGCCAGAAACTCCCCCAAACTTCTGAAGAATTTGAGTACATAGAGCAATTAATTAACCAATTACGAGAACGTTGGCATTGCTTAAGTTCTGATGAAGTACCAGAAACCGTGTTGAACTTTCTTAAAGCTGCGGTTGATTTGGGAGCGCCACTCGATCTCCTAACTCCAGAAGTTCGTGAGTGGCTTGATAGTCATGATATCTCTGACAGTTTACGAGTTCGCCTGATATAAGTTTTGATTAGCCATCCTATTCCACTTCCGAAAAATTGTTACGCGATCGCCCAAATTTTAGCGAACTATGCCAACAACGAGCCAAAGTTGCAACTT
>JAPJOW010000218.1 GCA_030826005.1 Aliterella sp. RAGGC_92 | reverse complement strand
CTATCAGGGATTGAAACAAATAAACAATGCGACTATTAATGCTACGAATTTGTATTTCAATTAATATAAATCCCTATCAGGGATTGAAACAAAGGTATCGTCGAGCGCCTCAAAGAAAAGCCTTTAATTTCAATTAATAAATACAAATCCCTATTAGGGATTGAAATCTAGTATAGCTACGGGGTCAAGGGTGCTTCGTCGCATTTCAATTAATACAAATCCCTATCAGGGATTGAAACACCCTTCTTTCTATAGGAGATAGCTAAGAGGACAACTTCAATTAATACAAATCCCTATCAGGGATTGAAACTTATAAGGTGCTTTATGATTTCTACCACCTTTAAAATTTCAATTAATACAAATCCCTATTAGGGATTGAGACCAAACTAACTTACAAGTTAAAACCGCGATAGAAAAGATTTCAATTAATATAAATTCTTAGCAGGGATTGAAACCTTTTTTAGTTTACTTTTTATGAGCTTTTCATTATTTAAATTAATACAAGTCCTTTTTAGGAATTGAAAGTATTATTTGCCCCAAAATGAATACGAGTGAAATATTTCAATTAGTAGTAATCTCTATTGGCGATCGCATATCCTCGGAATTACAAAATTTTAACCGAACTCAATATTAGGCATAATTAAAGTTGTCTTTTTTGTTACCTATATGACAAAACTAATAGTGATTACAGGTGTAAGTCGTGGTTTAGGGCTGGCTATGGCCGAACAGTTTATTCAAAATAAGTGTACAGTTATCGGTTGCGCGCGATCGCATACCATTGTAGAAAAACTCCAACAAAAGTTTGGTAGTCCCCACAGTTTTACCCAAGTTGATGTCCGCAACGACGAGGAAGTAAAATCTTGGGCAAACAAGACACTTAGCCAATACTCGCCCCCCGACTTATTAATCAACAACGCTGGCGTAATCAATCAACTAGCGCCTCTTTGGCAAATTAGCGCTAAGGAGTGCGATCGCATTATTGATGTCAATATTAAAGGCGTAACTAATATTATTCGCCACTTTGTCCCGGCGATGGTCGCAAAGAACAACGGTATAATTGTAAACTTTAGTTCTGGTTGGGGACGCTCTACTTCACCCCAAGTTGCGCCCTACTGCGCCTCTAAGTGGGCAATTGAAGGGCTTACCCGCTCTTTGGCTCAAGAATTACCGTCAAAAATGGCAGCAGTACCGCTCAATCCTGGCATCATTCATACGGATATGTTAGAAATCTGTTTTGGTGAAGAAGCCGCCGACTATACATCAATTCAAAACTGGGTAAAAAAAGCTGTGCCTTTCTTACTCCAGTTAAGTGCTAAAGATAATGGTGTAGCTTTAACAGTGCCAAGCTAATTAGTTGCTAACAAATATCTTGGCTGTATAAGCTGGCAAGTCTAGCGTTAATCCCTCATTACCAATTTTGACTTCCGACGAACCCAACCATTCGCGCCATACTTCACCCGCAGGGAAGTTAGGAATTAAGTAAGTGTCAAAATCGCTACTTCCTAAATTAATCACAACAACTACTTGGCTTCCCCCATCATCCCAACGCCTGTAAGCAAAAACTCTTGATTCTGGGTTTTCGTGGAAAAATTCAATGTTGTCACTTTTAAGCGCATTGCATTCTTTGCGTAAAGCAATCAACTGTTGGTAGTACGCAAATAAATCTTTATTTTCTTCTCGCTCTAATAACGGCCAAGCAATTTTTTTCGGTTGCGTAACGCTTTCACTTTTGCGCTTGTGTTCGCCAAATTCCTCTCCCATCCACAGCATCGGTACGCCTACCGCCGTCATCAGCAATACTGCACCCAATTTAGCTCTTGTAAAAGCGGCTTCATCAAAAATACCGCGATCGCCTAACTCGCGCATAGTACGCTGGCGATCGTGGGTAGCTAAGTAATTGACTACGTTTATCGCCGTTGCATAACCTTGTTGTTTGGGATCTAAAACTTGCTTGAGATTATCTAGTTCAAAGGTTTCGCCGCAAATATGCGGCATTATAAAGTAACGAAAACTCTCATGCCAGCAAGCATCTAAAGGCCCTTCTGGGGTTGTAATGGTACTGGTATCGGGTATATTCTCCGCAATATTATAAAATGGCTTATTTGCGGTATTTATTTTCGATTGACGAGCTACCCAGTCTAAAAACTCGTTATTGGCTAACTGGCGTACCGCATCAAAGCGAATCCCATCAATATGATATTCTTGCACCCAAAACCGCACGATATCGCCCACGTATTTCCAAGCGGGTTTAACATCTAACTTTTCATCGTAATTATTGTAATTAAATTCTGGCCCCCAATGATTTGCTGGATCTTCGGGGTAGTGCATATGCTCGTAGTACCAGTAATTTCGGTCTATCTGCATGAGGGGACATTCTTCGTCGGTATGGTTATAAATACCGTCCATAATGACGCGAATACCTCTAGCATGGCATTCGTCAATAAATTGCTTCAATTCTTCGGTAGTTCCGTAGCTAGACTCGGTGGCAAAAAAGTGACGAACTTTATAACCCCAACTGTAGTCGCCGGGATATTCGTTGACGGGCATCAATTCGATCGCATTTATCCCTAAATCGCGCAAATAATCTAATTTAGATATTGCATCTGTATATTTTCCCTGGCGATCGCTGTCTACTTCTCCGCCTGTAAAATCGGCTATATGCAGTTCGTAAATAACTAACTCGTGGTTTTCCGGCAATGGTACATCATCGTGTTGCCATACATAGGTATCAATAATGCGATCGCCACCTTTAACCCTGACGACAGCATATTTTTTTTCTTCATCCACGTCTGTAGCATAAGGATCGATAACTTCTATCCAGCTATCGGCTTCAAACTGCGGGCTTTTGGTTTGAATACGGAATTTATATTGATAAATTCCATCTTCCAAATCTACCTTAGTCCGAAAATAACCGTCTTCGCCTTTTTCCATTGGTACATCTTCCCAGTTAGAAAAAGAGCCAATCAAAGCCGCTTGCTGATTGCGCGGCGCAAATAAATTAAACTCTATAGAACTTGCCATCGATTTCCCTTTGTCTGCGTGCGGAAAGAAAATTTTAGTAATTACTACCAGCGCCGAGCGCCGATCCTGAATTTACAATAATTAACTTATTTGCTGCTTCTTTCCGAAGAAACATCCACAGGTACGAGCAGGAATATTTTAATGACTTGATTGAAACTATCCCACAGTTGTTTAGTTATGGCTTAGATATGTCATTTAGCAGGAGAACTAGATGGTTGATTTGTCTGGGTGCTGACTGTTTCAATCGTATATAGAGCCAATGGAATTACTAAGCTTAGTGCTAGTAGTAGCGCTAACCATTTAAACCAATTCGTTTTCGGGCGACCTTTAGTAGGGTACTCGCAGCTTAAACAGATTTCTACTTCGGAACTGTTCAGCGTTCCGCACTCTTTACAGGGAACTAAAGCCATTACTTTAAGATATCTAGTTAAGTTAATTAAATACCATTTTGAGATGCGATCGCTTCGTCAATTTCAGCGCGTTCTTGAGTGTAATAGGTTTGGGCAGCTTTCAAGTCATCTTTGGTCAAATCTGGATAATCGCTCAACAAGTTTGCTTCGGAGCATCCATCATTATACAAGGCGATCAATTTCCAAACTGGGATCTGCGTCCGACCTATACAAGCCGCTCCATCACAAATTCCATGAGTTTTTCTGATTTTTGTCTTTGCCATGTGTTGAATGCCAATGATTTTAGTAACTTTTGTCGGTTTCTGTATCTACGTTCTATGATAAAGCGAAGTACCAACCAAATACTTTGATTACAGAGGCTTGTCGCTGCTATTATCAGCTACTCATTCCTGTTCTTCTGCGGCTTCTTGCAAAAATAAAATTGCTAATCTCCTATAAGTCCCAGCCCCAATGTACTGCGGGTAGGTATGAGACAAGCTATAAACCCATACCAAGTTTTCATCATCAAAGATTCTGATATCTTCCAACCAGCTTTTGCATTTAGGTTTGAGGGAATTGGCAGTATTTACGGCATCTGTCCATCTTTTAAACTCCTGCGAAAATCCTCTAGTAGCGACTCGAAACATGAAATTTGAAGGTAGCTTAGTATAGTAATCCCATCTTGACTCAATTAAGCAAATTGTTCAAAGTTGTCTCAGACTCAAGCAAGCGGGTGAAACAGCGTTTATTAGTGGAGCAAGGGGTAAAACTAGAACAAGCAGCGATCGCCACCTTTAACCCGTACTACAGCATATTTTTTTTCGTCATCCACATCTGTAGCATAAGGATCGATAACCTCTATCCAGCTATCGGCTTCAAACTGCGGACTTTTTGTTTGGATGCAAAATTTGTATTGGTAAACTTCATCAGCCAAATCTACCTTAGTGCGAAAATAGCCATCTTCGCCTTTTTCCATTGGTACATCTTCCCAGTTAGAAAAAGAGCCAATCAAAGCCGCTTGCTGATTGCGCGGCGCAAATACATTAAACTCTATAGAACTTGCCATCGATTTCCCTTTGCCTGCGTGCGGAAAGAAAATTTTAGTAATTACTACCAGCGCCGAGTCTGAATTTACAATAATTAACTTATTTGTTGCTTCTTTCCAAAGAAACATTCATAGGTACAAGCAGGAATATTTTAATTATTTTTACTTATAAAATAATTGTATTTTATTATACAAGTATTGTTTAAAAATCAATACCTCTTTGGTAATAAAACAAAAAATTTTATTAACTAATTATTGCTGTGTAATCCCAGCCATGAATTCTGTCATTGCTTCGAGTCTTGAAGGTAATAATACGCAGCGCACTAATAAATCTATGTCTAACTTAGGCAAAAGTTCGCTGTGCGGGATAGATTCATAATCATCTCCACGTAATCGGTATAGAAAAAGTCGATCGTTTTCCCAAAACCAAACTTCAGTAATATTAAAACGTCGATATTTTTCTAGTTTTTTAGAGCTACCGCTAGTTATAACTACTTCAATCGCCAAATCTAAATGTTCCCTCTTTTCACTCAAATAATAAGATTCATCAGGTTCAAAAGAAGCACTTTTAGCTTCAGATGCACGAGTAGCGCTACCTACAGGAACATACTCAATTTTCATGTAAAAGAAGTAAGCTTCTAATAAAGTAGCGATCGCTGTTTTAATTAGCTCATGCTGTTCGCTAATTGTCATAAATTCTATATAACCATCAAGGTAAGATATCCGCAACCCTGGAATTTCTGCCATTAAAGCTTCAATAGCTTTAAATTGCTGCCAATTGCGGTCGCCAGGTAAAACAAAATACTGTTCGGTAGTAGCTTTTTCGACAATTTTTGCAGTCATAGTTAAATTTTCTGTAGATTTACCCTACCTACAAAAAATATAGGTAGGGGCATAATATACTTCAGTCTAACCAATCAATTCCATCGCGCGTTTAACTAAGTTTTCTGCCGTTAAACCATTAAATGCCATGATTTCAGCAGGACTTGCGGTGGTTTCTCCCCGCTTCCAAGCAAAGGTATCGCGCTTTGAGTTGCTGCGTAACATAATTGGTTCTAACATCCCACTTGCACCCGCCGTTACCCCAATTAGCGCATCGCCGCCAAATAATTCCTCAAATCCGGCATCGCTTAAAAATTCGCCATCTGGTTCGCTGCAAGTATCCCAAGCTACATCGGTAGGACGATAGAGACGACGAGGATTGACAACCGAAACAATGCGTACACCAATTTCTTGCGCTTCTAAGTAAGTCGCAGCTTCAAAAACTGGCATTAAAACCATATCGCCAACTACTGCAAATACTACCGTTTTCGTGCCTTTTACTTCTTGTAGCGCGATCGCACCATCGGTTAAAGCCTCTCTACTTTGCTCGAAAGTAGTCCGAATTGGCAAAGGAGATTTACTCGCCGTAATCACAATTCCCTTATTTTTAGTAGTTAGCGCCCACTCGTAGCAAGTTTGAATGCTATTCGCATCTGGGGGAAATACCGGGAAAACATTACCATTTCGCATCATGGCGGCAAAATAAGCCTCAATTTCCGGGCGTTGGTGCGTCCAACCGTTGCGCCCTTGCTCTAAAGCCCCCGCCGTGAATAAAGTAATAACTGATGGTGTAGGACGGCGCAATTCTGCCATTGCTTGAGTAACAGTTTGCATAATTGGCAAACCATTAATCGCAAAGGATTCGTAAGAACACCACAGAGTTCTACTACCCATCAAACACAACCCCACGGCTAAACCCGCACAAGCATCTTCGCTCAATGGCTCATAAACTTGTCCTGTGGGATTTTGATAGTACAAATCGTCCGTAGTTGGGTGGATAATTTTTAAAGCTTGGTTAATATTGGCAATTCCCGACGCTTCATTGCCATCAGCATTCGTCACAATAAAATTGCGATCGCTTTTCCCTACCATCCCGACTATTTTACCCATTGCCGTTGTCGCGACTTTTGGTTCTCCCCCTACAGCATATTCTTCTAAACCCAATTCCCCTAATTCTGGCAGTTCTAAAACTGATTCTGTGACCGATGTGCGCCCCGCCGAGCCACCTCCAGAGCGAACAAAGTTAGTTCGTACCAATTCCCACGCTGCCGGGGTTAAGGCGCGAGTTTTTAAGGCGTTAACAATGTCTGCATTGTCTAAAGTGTGCATTGCGTAAAGGTTGTGAGATTTTGCCCCTCGTGCGTGTACTCCCGCGCCCTTTAGCTGTTTGATAATTAATACTGTTAGCTTTCCACCCAACGCAGAAGTTGCAGCGCGATCGGCGGCTACAAGCACGGCTTTGGTAAATTCTAAACGATGCTCGAAAGAGAAAGCCGTGCTATCAATGTAAGCTCCTGGTTGATTTTTATCGTCAAAGTCTTTAGCATCTACTAAAATTACCTCCTCAAAACCATTACCTTCCCAGTAAGAGATCATCTCTGCATTAGATTTAGTTGAAACCATGCTGTGATGTTCTTGGCTAAAACCATTCCAGACTAAAACTGGTAAAAAGTTCGTCACCTCTGGATAAGCCGTGTGAAAGTGCGCCATCGAACTAACAATATATGGTTCGCCCAATCCCCCATCGCCTACAGTAAAAGGAAATAGCTTGTCTCTATGCAGTTTCGCCGCAGACATGGCGAAATGTTGCCCTTGCCCTAAAGGCCCGGCGGGGGCGAGAATACCGGGTATAAAGCCGGATAAATGACCTAAAAGCCCGTGTTTTTCTCGGTATCTGTCGCGCAGTTGTTGCACGTTAACAATTCCCATGTCTTCTAGGGATTTATCTAAAAACATGGCGCTGTAAAAGCCAGGAGCATGATGCCCCACTTCGGTAATAATATTTTTATGCCCCAGCATAACTAAAGCCGCGTAAGCTTCTGCTTGGCTGGCAAAACCGCCGGGATGTCCTGATGCTTTGCTGGCGGTAATTTGCAAAGTTAGGTAACGCAAGGCATCCGCCGCAAGTAAGGTTTGAAATACTGCATCGGAGGATTCGGGAGCGGCGATCGCACATTTACCTTGAGAAATCGCACATTCTCTCCCATAAGTCTCAA
>JAPJOW010000217.1 GCA_030826005.1 Aliterella sp. RAGGC_92 | reverse complement strand
CAGATGGACGCAGATAGGGAGGTGGGGAGATAGGATGATATCCACATTTAGCAATGTTAATTAATCTAATTTCAAAGCATTAACTGGTACTTCGTCCCAAGAAGCTACTGTCCGCATCTTTGCTACCCATCCGGCGGATTTTTGGCTATCGGTTAAGTTATTTGTAAAAGCGTCGTGGCAATCTTGTGCTTGGGCTTCGTCGCAACAAGCAATGCAAGCATGAATCATCCCGGATGGGTCTATTTGTTCGTTTACCCAAATAATCACTGTTTGTCCCTCACCTTGGTTGATAATTTATTTAGCGATTCGCCTGTAACTCGACAAATTCGCCAGTCTGGTAATACTTGCGCGCCCATCTGTTCGTAAAATGCGATCGCATCGCTATTCCAATCTAAAACGCTCCACTCCAATCGTCCATACCTGCGCTTGACTGCAAGGTTGGCTAAATAGCCTAAAAGCTCTTTGCCTATTCCTTTACGGCGATACTTGGGTAAAACAAATAAGTCTTCTAAATAAATTCCTGGCTGCGTGAGAAAGGTTGAGTAATTAGTAAAAAATAGCGCAAATCCAGCAGTTTCTCCTTCATACTCGGCAAGTATTGCCTCAATGTAAGGATGAGAACCAAATAAATGTTCCTGCAATGTTTCTACACTACCCGTAACGGCATGAGCTAATTTTTCGTACTCCGCTAATGCTTTGATTAAGCTAAACAAAGTTGGTACGTCTTGGGGTTGGGCTTGACGCAATTTTAAATTTATATCCATACATCTACGGCGGCTTTGAGATTTTACTAATAGTCCAGCCGTAGTATACAAGGAATTTTAAATTAGCCAACCTTTCAATCGTTTAGCTATCTGCGGGCGGCGTAATTTTCGCATCGCTTTACTTTGAATTTGGCGCACTCGTTCGCGAGAAAGATTAAATAAACAGCCTACTTCTTCTAACGTACAAGGTTCGCTAGTCGTCAAACCATAACGCAAGGAAATAACGTCTTTTTCTCTTGGAGTTAGCACATCGGCTAATACGTCCCAAATTTCTTGACGCATCATGGTTTCATTCATTTGCTGTTCGGGAGATTGTCCGTCTTCATCTTCCAGCAAATCTACAAGTTCGGTATCTTCTTCTTTACCAACGCGATGATTTAGCGATAAAGATTTACGCCTTAGTTGTTGCAATTGGCGCAGTTGTTCGGGAGTTGTGTCTAAAGCTTCAGCTAGTTCGTTTTCTGTAGCGTTGCGATGCAATTTTTGCTTGATTTCTCGCTGGGCTTTTTTGAGTTTATTGAGTTTTTCGACTATATGAATTGGTAATCTAATAGTTCTAGCATCATTGGCGATCGCTCTAGTAATTGCTTGTCTAATCCACCAATAAGCGTAAGTAGAAAATTTGTACCCTTTATCTGGATCGAACTTTTCTGTCGCTCGATTTAATCCCATTGCGCCTTCTTGAATCAAATCTAAAAATTGCACCCCTCGATTCAAATATCTTTTGGCAATTGATACGACTAAACGTAAATTCGAGCGAATCATTTTCCGCTTTGCTACTCTCCCTTGATACAGCTTTTGTTCTAACTGGCGTTCGGTTAAATTCAGAGCGGCGGCGGTTTCTGCTTGGGTGGCGTTGCGATTTAGTTCGCTACTTAGGCGCTTTTGTAATTCGTCTACTTCGACTAAAAACTGTACTCGCTTGGCTAACTCTACTTCTTCTTCGGCTTTTAGTAACGGATAACGCGCCATTTCTTTAAAAAATGCTCCTACTGCGTCATCCGTATCGGTTTTACGGTATCCTGATGGTCTAGCTGCGGCTAAATTGTCTCCATCTCTATCGTCTGAGCCTGTATTCTCTACATCTCCTATTTCTTCTACGGCTGCTTCTATGTTTTCTAAAGATGGTTCTTCTAAATCGTCAGCATGAGAATTACTTGTTTCTTCTATTGGTAACAAAACATCAATTGAGTCTAATTCAGTAATATTCATATTTACGTTCAGGTGAGAAGTGAGTAATTTACTTTACAGGCGATGCAATTTTTACATAGATAATTGAAGGCAAGGTATTGTAACCTATTAGTCTTTAACTAAATAACAGTTTGAATAGGTAAAATCTATTAACTTTATGTCATTATTTAATTTGCTCCTTTTACTTTTAGGTATTTGGACAATTTTGTTTTTATCCTAGCGTTAATTCAAAAATAAATGTTTGTGTCGCTGCTATGGATGAAATTATTGGCGATTTTTAATAAGCAGCTAAGTCAAGTTATTTTAAAAAATGCTTAACTTTAAATTTATTTCGCTGCCAACAGTTGCTTATAATTAATTTTAAGCAATTTATAAGTAAAATTAAGTGATATTACAGGCGAAATATCAAAAATTATTAACTACTTTTGCAACTTTTTTGCCGTAACAACTACTTTAGTAAGCAAATAATTAATATGACCGATGGCAATTTTAGATTATTATGCTAAAGCAATTTTATTTTAAGTAGTCTCTAGGACAGGATTAGACATTTATACCTAAACATTACTGATTAATTGACCTCAAAAATAGGATCTCATACATCTCAAATCTTTACTCTCTACCGATGGGGAGAAAATATTAGTTTTTAAATTAAGTAGTTATCTTAAATTAGTCACAACTTTTAAATTGCTACATTTACATTTATTGGCGCAAACTTAAAATTAACGGCGCAAGCTAGTATAAACAGTTACTCGTATAAAATAAAATATTATTAATGGATGTCTAATTGTTATGTATATTCCTGAAGTAAACGGATCGAGTTGTGTAGTATCAGAGCCTACAACCATTTATAGAGAGGATGCCAGCAATTTTAAGCGCTGGATTGAGGTGTTGGTAGACTGTCCGGGAGCTACAGGAATATATACGTATAAATTACCAGATAGTATGTTATCTGTACAACTAGGCAGTATACTAAGTGTTCCCTTTGGTACGCAGCAAGTAGGAGCGATCGCAATTCGGTTATTAGCAAAACCAAGTGCTGAGATCCCGATTGAGAAAATCCGCGAGGTGGAAGATGTTATTAGTACAGGTTTTTTTAGTGCAAATTACTGGGAATTGCTCCAGAAAGTAGCCGCTTACTACTATACGTCCTTGATGCAGGTCATTAGAGTAGCATTACCACCAGGCTTATTAGGGAAAAGTCAACGTCGTATCCGATTAAAACTTGCAAATATTCCCACTGGTGGAGAAGCGTTTTTACCTACTACTGCGCGTCAGGTATGGCAATTACTCCAAGCGCAAAGTAGCGGCGACTACAGCGTTAAGTACCTCAATCGTCAGATTAAAGGAGCAAGATGGGGAATAGAGCAACTCCTCAAACGCGGTTGGGTAGAAAGTTATTTAGAATTACCGCGATATTCCAAACCTCAAACAAAACAGGCAGTAACCCTCGTTGGTAATATATTGTCTGGGGAACTCAATAAGCGTCAACAAGAGATTTTACAAGTATTGCGCGATCGCGGCGGTGAATTGTGGCTAAACGAATTTCTCGTACTATGCAAAACCACTCTACCCACCCTAAAAACCTTAGCAGCCAAAGGTTATCTCGTAATTGAACCGCGCGAAGTTTTGCGCCAAGAAAGCTCGTCGCCCTTGCAAGCTCAAGATCGTCCCAAAACCCTAACTAACGCTCAATTTGAGGCTTTGACGACAATTAATAGTTTAGATGGCTATGCCGAAGTATTGTTGCACGGAGTTACAGGATCGGGCAAAACCGAAGTATATTTACAAGCGATCGCACCCTTACTAGCACTAGGCAAATCCGCCTTAGTTTTAGTTCCCGAAATTGGGCTAACACCGCAACTAACCGACCGTTTCCGCGCTCGTTTTGGCGAAAAAGTTTGCGTCTATCACAGTGCTTTATCTGATGGCGAACGTTACGACACTTGGCGACAAATGCTATCAGGAGAACCCCAAGTAGTAATTGGGACTCGTTCGGCGGTATTTTCGCCCTTACCGAACTTAGGCTTAATAATTTTAGATGAGGAACACGACAATAGCTTTAAACAAGATAGTCCCGTTCCTACCTACCACGCTCGAAATGTCGCTAAATGGAAAGCCGAGTTAGAAAATTGCCCGTTAATTTTAGGTTCAGCTACTCCAGCGCTAGAAAGTTGGGTAAGTAAAACTAAAAACGATCGTAGCTACTACTTGTCTTTACCAGAACGCATCCAATCGCGCCCATTACCACCAGTAGAAGTAGTGGATATGCGCCAAGAATTGCAACTAGGCAATCGTTCCATATTTAGCCGCTCGTTGCAAGAGGCGCTTAATGACATGAAAGAGCGAAGTCAACAGGGGATATTATTTATTCATCGACGCGGACATAGTACCTTTGTCTCGTGTCGCAGTTGCGGTTATGTCATGGAGTGTCCCAACTGCGATGTTTCCTTGGCTTACCACCAAACAGAAGCCCAGGCGAGTAAATTATTGCAGTGTCATTATTGTAATTACGTGCGATCGCATCCCCGCAATTGTCCCGATTGCAGTTCGCCGTACTTAAAGTTTTTTGGAAGCGGTACGCAGCGAGTAGCGCAAGAATTAACGCAGCAGTTTCCCCAGTTACAATTTATTCGCTTTGATAGCGATACCACGCGCACAAAAGGCGCTCACCGCCAGCTACTAACGCAGTTTGCCAATAAAGAAGCCGATTTATTGATAGGAACGCAAATGTTAACTAAAGGGCTAGATTTACCGCAAGTAACTTTAGTTGGCGTAATGGCGGCGGATGGGTTGCTGCATTTGGCAGATTATAGGGCGAGTGAAAGAGCTTTTCAAACCCTCACTCAAGTAGCTGGGAGAGCCGGGAGAGGAGACGATCCAGGGCGGGTAATAGTGCAAACTTATACTCCCGCTCATGCAGTAATTGAAGCTGTGCAAAGACACGAATTTGAGCCATTTATTGCTACAGAGTTAGAACAAAGAGCGGCGCTGAATTATCCACCTTATGGAAGATTAATTTTGTTGCGTTTAAGTAGCACCGATGCGGAAATTGTAGAACGCACGGCGCAAAAAATAGCCGAAGTTTTGGTAAGTACAGCTTATGAAATATTAGGGCCTGCACCCGCCAGCATTTTGCGCGTAGCGAACCGTTATCGGTGGCAAATTATGTTGAAATTTGCCGAAGAATCTTTACCCCATTTACCTAATTGGGAAGATGTGCGATCGCATTGTCCGCCTTCAGTGAGCTTAACTATTGATGTAGATCCGCTAAATATGATGTAGATACTACCTTTCAACCTTTAAGCCCGATTGGACGCGCCACAAACTAGCATAGATTTTTTGCTGTGCTAATAACTGCTCGTGAGTACCTTGTTCTACAAGTTTGCCGTACTCCATCACATAAATGCGATCGGCGTTACGCACGGTAGAAAGGCGATGAGCGATCGCAATAGTTGTTCTATTTACGGTAATTTTTTCTAAAGACCTTTGAATCGCGGCTTCGGTTTCATTATCGACGGCGGAAGTAGCCTCATCTAATATTAGAATCGGGGGATTTTTTAAAACCGCACGCGCGATCGCAATTCTTTGTCTTTGTCCCCCCGATAACTTTTGTCCTCTTTCTCCCACAACGGTTTGGTAGCCTTGAGGAAGTTCTTTAATAAATTCGTGGGCTTCGGCAATTCTTGCTGCTGCTACTATTTCTTTTTCCGTAGCGGTAATTGTTCCGTAGGCAATATTTTCAGCTACAGTCCCATGAAATAAAAACACATCTTGACTAACTAACCCTATATGCGATCGCAAATTTTTAAAATCTAACTCCCGAATATCCACCCCATCTAAGCTAATAGTTCCCGATTGCACTTCATAAAGCCGCAACAATAACTTAACTAATGTACTTTTTCCCGAACCTGTCGAACCAACAATAGCGATCGTTTTACCCGCCGGAATATGTAACGATAAGTTTTCAATTACCGGATTGCGCCCATTGTAAGCAAAACTTACGTTTTCAAACTCCAACTCACCCTGTACTTGGGGTAAGGAAATATTACCAGTGTGAATTGCAATCGGCGTATCGAGTAAATTCATTACTCTAGTTGTCGAAGCCATCGCCCTTTGATACTGATCGAAAGTTTCGCCTAGTCTAGTTAAAGGCCACAACAAGCGCTGAATTAAAAATACTAACGTACTGTAAGTACCGACAGAAATATCGCCCCTCACCGCCGCCAAACCGCCGTATAACAACAAAGCTGTAAAACCAGCTAATATAATCATGCGAATTAACGGCACAAAAGCCGCCGACAGCGCGATCGCATGGCGGTTACTTTGACGATAAGCTTCGCTATCATTCCTTAACCTGGCAATTTCGTAGTCTTCGGTAGTAAAGCTTTTAATGGTTGTAATACCAGTTAAATTATTTGTTAACCGCGCATTGAGTAAGCCCACAGTTTCCCGCACCGCAGCGTAACGAGGAGCTAGACGACGTTGAAAAGCGATCGCCCCCCATAAAATAAACGGCATCGGTAGCATTGCCATCCAAGCCACGCCGGGAGCTAAAATAAAGAACGCGCCGCCGATAATTACTACGGTAGTAGTAACTTGAATTAAGTCATTTGCGCCTACATCCAAAAACCTTTCTAGCTGGTTAATGTCATCGCTTAAAATTGACATCAAACCGCCCGTACTGCGTTCTTCAAAATAGGCAAGTTCTAGTTCTTGCAAGTGTTTGTAAGCATCTAGTCGTAAGTCATGCTGAATATTTTGCGCCAAATTGCGCCACAACCGCGCAAAAGCATACTCAAAAACCGATTCTAGTACCCAAACAATGACTGTCAAGATAGATAAAATTACAAATTGTGCGTAAACATCTCGCACTCCATAACGGGCGATAATTGAATCTTGTTGCTTGACGACGACATCTACGGCAATTCCAATTAAAGCTGGTGGCGCGAGATCGAATAGCTTATTTAATATCGAGCAAGCCGTCGCCAGCCAAAGCAGCTTTCGATAGTTGCGACTGTAAGCAAGGAGACGCTGGAGCGGTTTATGGGGGTTTAGCTGCAAAGAGGGCGATCGCACTGACACTATAAACAAACCTAGATACTAAACTTCATCATAGAAGTTAAACCACGTCTCTATAAACAGAGGTCGGCAATTTTTTTGTTGTCTGGTGCTAATAGCTACACGAGCCATCAAATCGCTTGTGTAGTGCCAAACGTTTAATGACTGAATATGCCGCCTAGTAATGCCAGGGAATTTTTGCCTTATCAAAATAGATTTAGTAGATTGTCAATATCAGGTGAAAACTTTTATTGCCTGCTTTACTAAGTAAAAACTCCAAATGAAATAAGTTGTTCTTAAAAAATTAATTTTGAATGTTACTTAAATAATTTCAGTATTTTCTACCTGTTCTTAGAGTCATTAACAAGCTTAAACTAAAAATTACTATTGTTAAGCTCGTAATACTTTAATAAACTTTATAATCTTACTATAAAATTGCCTCAAAGGTTTGTAATTGCTTTAAATTTAGTCTAAATATTTAATTTATAGTAGTTATTATAAATTAAATTAATCCGACTAAAAACTAAAATAGCTCGT
>JAPJOW010000216.1 GCA_030826005.1 Aliterella sp. RAGGC_92 | reverse complement strand
ATTTTTATGAGTCCTACTATTGTTATTCTTGGAATATTTTTATTGCTACCAATTGTGTTTGCTATTTGCCTATCTTTATATAAAGTTCAACCTTTAGGTGATATTAGTTATGCTTTTCGAGGTGAAAAAAACTTTCTTCGGCTTACGCAAGATGAACGAGTAGCGATCGCTCTTAAAAACACTGTTGAATACGTGGCAATTGTTGTCCCAATTCAAACAGTCTTGGCTTTAACTTTGGCTTTGATATTAAATGCACAAATTAAAGGGAAAAATATATTTAGAGTTTTATTTTTCTTACCAACAGTTACTTCATCTGCTGTCTTAACTTTAATTTTTATGTGGATTTGTAACTCTAATGGGTTACTCAACAATTTTTTGGCTTTATTCAATTTACCTACTTACAATTGGTTGGGAGATCCAAATGTTGCGCTTAAAGCAATTATGCTAATGAACATTTGGTCAACTGCTCCTTTATTTATGGTTATTTATTTAGCTGCTATGCAAGATATACCCCAAAATTTGTACGAAGCCGCAACAATTGATGGTGCTAGTTGGTTGGATAAGTTTGTTTGTATTACTTTACCTTTTTTAAAGCCAATTACGTTTTTTATAATTGTCATGGGTGTAATTGGCACTTTTCAGCTATTCGATCAGTCTTATATATTTTCTCGCGGTTCTGGTGGTCCTAACAATTCAACTTTAACAGTTGTATTATTGATTTATCAGTATGCTTTTAAAAATTTAGATATGGGTTATGCGGCGGCTTTGGCTTTGCTGTTAACTTTGGTAATTATGAGTGTAACTTTAATGCAGCGCTATCTCTTTAAAGAAGAAAGACTTGATTAATTATGAAGCGTTTTTCGGCAATAAACTTAGTATTGTATATAGCTTTAGTTTTGTACGCAATTATTACTATTATTCCTTTTGCGTGGGCGCTTTCTGCTTCTTTTAAACCTTTGGCTGAAATTGTTGGCGGGGGAAATAGTTTTATACCCCAGCAGTTTACTTTAGCAAACTACCAACAAATATTTAGTCAAGAGCCTTTATTCGGACGCTGGTTGTTTAATAGTGTTGTAGTGGCGGTAAGTGTAACTACTTTTAATTTACTGTTTAATTCTATGGCTGGTTATGCTTTAGCTAGGCTGCATTTTCCGGGGAATAAATTTTGGTTTTTTCTAATTTTAGCGGTGTTAATGATTCCCGGACAAATTACTTTGATCCCTACTTTCTTGATTTTAAAAAACTTAAATTGGTTGAACTCTTATCAAGGTCTAATTGTACCAAATATTATTAATGCCACTTTTATTTTTATGATGCGGCAGTTTTTTATTAGTTTCCCTAAAGACTTAGAAGAAGCAGCAGCTTTAGATGGTTTAGGACAGTTAGAAATATTTTTTCAAATTGTTTTACCTTTAGCAAAGCCTGCGTTAGCCGCTCAAGCAATATTTGTGTTTATGGGTGCTTGGAATAACTTTTTATCGCCGTTGATGATTTTGTCAGATTCGACAATGTTTACTCTCCCTTTGGGTTTAAATATATTTAAAGGTCAATATATAAGTTACTGGAATTATATAATGGCAGCTTCGATGATGTTTACTTTACCTGCATTAGCTATATATGCGTTTTTTAATCGTTACTTTATTCAAGGGGTAACTTTTACTGGTGGTAAATAAAGCTTTTTTACGGTTATAGTTTCAACCCGTATAATTCAAACGCCTAGCCCCTGAGATCCCTCCTTTTTAAGGAGGGAAAATATTTCTTAATTCCCCTTTTTAAGGGGAATTAAGGGGAATCTAGACAAGCAAGCTACTAACAAAGAGACTTCTTATGCATCCTCTAAAACGTCACCCGTACAATTCAAACGCTAACCCACCTGGGGTTAAAACCCTAAGCTAATAGCTCAAGTAGGCTCAAGCCGATTAAGTAAATCTAATGCTAATAAGTCTTTTGCTTTAAAAGTTTAACGAGCGATCGCTGTTATAGTAAAAATAAAGAAATGTAAACTTGCTTTATAGTTCAATGGCACGGCTTGATTCTCCTGCTATCTCCTCAAATCCACCGCTAACTTACGATTACGATTTAGCGATCGCAGGTGGTGGCATTATTGGCTTAACTTTAGCTAGTGCTTTAAATAATTCTGGGCTAAAAGTAGTTGTCATTGAAGCTAAACCCCAATCTATCGCCGCCGCCAAAGGACAAGCTTACGCCATTCATTTGCTCTCAGGGCGCATATTTGCGGGAATTGGCGTATGGGATCGGATATTGCCGCAAATTGCTCATTTTTGCCACGTTCAGCTAACAGATGCCGATTCTCCCCAATCTGTCAACTTTGAAACTGCCGACTTGGGTACAGAAGTGTTGGGATATGTCGCCGAACATCAGGCGCTACTAAAGCCGCTACAGGACTTTGTTAGGAAATGCGATAATGTCACCTATTTGTGTCCGGCACAGGTATTAGAGACGCAATATCAGCCCTCTGGAGTAGAAATTAGCTTGCAGATGGGTGATGAAATCAAAACTATCCGCACTCGCTTGATTGTCGCCGCCGATGGGGCAAAATCTCGGACTCGACAAGAAGCGGGAATTAACACGCGCGGCTGGCAATATTGGCAGTCGTGTATTGTTGCTTTTGTGAAGCCCGAAAAAGGACACAATAATACAGCTTACGAAAAGTTTTGGAGTAGCGGGCCATTTGCCGTTTTACCATTGCCAGAAAATCGCTGTCGGATTGTCTGGACTGCACCCCATGACGAAGCAAAAGCAATAGTCGCCTTGAATGACGAAGAATTTTTAGCCGAACTTACTAAGCGTTACGGTACGCAAATGGGTAAATTGCAACTAGAAGGCGATCGCTTTATTTTTCCAGTACAGTTAATGCAGAGCGATCGCTATGTTTTACCGCGTCTTGCTTTAGTAGGCGATGCGGCACACTGCTGTCATCCTGTGGGCGGACAAGGTTTAAATATGGGTATCCGCGATGCGGCGGCTTTGGCACAGGTATTGCAACAAGCTCATAGCCAAGGTGAAGATATTGGTAACTTAGCAATTCTCAAGCGTTATGAAAGTTGGCGCAAGCAAGAGAATTTGACAATTTTGGGATTTACAGATTTATTAGATCGAGTATTTTCTAATAACTTCTTGCCTATAGTTGTAATTCGCCGCCTTGGTTTATTCATGTTGCGTCGCGTACCGCCAATTAAAATATTTGCTTTAAAACTAATGACCGGATTAAAAGGGCGCACCCCAGAAATAGCCCAAAAATTTTAGTTTTGGGCAATGGGGCTAATCATTTCGGACTCGATAGCGGACTAGCTTTCGCACTTCGGCAATAGATAAACCTAGCTCCTGAGAAATTGCCGATTCTACTTGACCAAATTCTGTGACTGGAAACTCAAATTCTAAGCTTGTGAGTGTAGGATTAGTAGTTTTGACTCTAACAGTAGTAAAACCACCTTCCTTGTCAATATCCGCTTTAATTACGATCGCAGTGACCGATAGCTTAACTTCTAATTGATTGTCTGCCTCTAGCTGTGCCACACTCCCGTAAGGACGGCTCAATATGCGATTGGTTGCTAAATCGCTACAGTACCAAAATATTAGCCCTAAAATTGGCAAAACTACCCATGCACGAGGTAAAACCATAAATAATTAGTTAAATTTCTTACTCCTGGAAGACGTAATTATTGCTTTCGCCTATCTAGCATAAAAAAATTGAGATTAGAGGAGTCGCCCAGCATGAGAATCTTGGTAGTAGAGGATGACCCCGCCCAATTAGAACCATTACATACAGTTTTATTACAAGCTGGGCATATTGTGGATGGGCTAGAAGACGGAGAAACGGCGCAATGGTTACTATCCCAAAAAGAATACGATTTACTGATTTTAGACTGGATGCTTCCCCGTGTTAGTGGTTTGAGTTTGTGTCGTCAGTATCGCAGGTTGGGAAAAACTGCTCCAGTACTCATGCTAACTGCTAAAGATACTACTAGCGACAAAGTGATTGGTTTAGATGCGGGTGCGGATGATTATTTAGTTAAACCCACTGATTTAATCGAACTACTGGCGCGGGTAAGAGCATTAGGGAGGCGATCGCCCGTTTTGCAAACTGATACGCTCACCGTCAGTGAATTAAATCTAAACTTGAATACTCTTAGCGTAGAACGCAAAACTAATAAAGTACAACTAACGGCGCGAGAGTTTCAGTTACTAGAATACTTTTTTCGTCATCCAGGGCAAGTTTTAAGCCGCGATCGCATTGAAGATGCGTTATGGGAGTGGGGTACAGAACCGGAAAGCAATGCGGTAACTACTTTAGTTAAAAGACTGCGCCAACGCCTGTACGAAGTAGATGCTACCGATTGGATTGAAACTATTTACGGTATGGGTTATCGCTTCCAAGCTCCTCATGTTCAATCGTAGCCGTCAAAACTTGGCTTGTTGGTTTACTCTGTCTATGGGCAGTATTGTAATTATTTTTGCATCCTTAATTTATTACATTGAGGCTGTAGACCAACTAGAGACAATCGATCGCTTGCTTTACAAAAAAGCTAGAGTCATGGCGGCTAGTGTCAAGCACCAGTTTTACAAAAATCAAAAACAAGTAAATCTAGAAAATGTTCCTTTATTAGGTAACAATCCCGAACCCTTGGATAGTGCGGTAACTTACGCGCGGTGGTACGACGAGCAAGGACTTTTGGTACAGTTTTTTGGCGCGCCTCCGCCAGAAAAGTTACAAAAAATTTTAGAGTTTAAAACAATTAAATTTACCAAAAATCGCTCTGATTGGGTGCGTCAAGTAACGCTACCTGTTCGTCAAGATAAGTTATTAATCGGTTACGTCCAAGTTGGCATCTCTTTTGCCTCGGTGCAAGAAACTTTAAATCAGTTGCGCTTAGTTTTAAGTTTAGTAGTGTTAGGAACTTTAGGCGCGATCGCTCTAGTAGGTTGGTTTTTGGGGGGACTTGCAATGCAACCAATTCGTCAATCTTACGAGCAATTGCAGCGCTTTGCGGCGGATGCTTCCCACGAGTTACGCACTCCTTTAGCCGCCGTAATGAGTAACGCTCAAGTTGGGTTGCTTGCTCCTCCAGGAGATGATTCTCAGCAACGTCTGCGGTTTGAAAAAATTGTTGAAGCTACTAAGTTGATGAGCTTACTTGTAACTCAATTATTATTTTTAGCGCGTCACGAAGGAAAATTGCCCCCAGAAGCTTTATCAAAAGTAGATTTGCGACAGTTATTAGCAGAGGTAGCCCTCAACTATCAGCTTCAAGCTAAAGATAAAACCCTTAATTTTGTTAGTGACTTACCAGCGCAAAAGGTAGAAGTAAAAGCCGATGCTAACTTGATTTGTCAAGCGGTAATGAATTTACTGAATAATGCTTGCAAGTATACGGCAGCAGGCGGTACGGTGCAATTAAAACTATCAATTCAAGCTCATCAAGGGTTGATTCAAGTTATTGATAGCGGTGCGGGAATTTCCGCCGCCCATTTACCGCATATTTTTCAACGGTTTTATCGCGTGCATGAGGGACGTACCAAAGCAAGTGGCGGTTTTGGCTTGGGGCTTGCGATCGCCGAACAAATTGTTAAAGCTCATAACGGGCAAATTAGTGTTGTTAGTAAAGTTGGGCAAGGTTCTACTTTTCAAATCCAATTACCCCTTAGTTCTAAATCTTAATTATTGTCACTTTTTAGTCACATTTATTACTTATCATAAAAGTATCAGATTAAATTATTATTGTTTTTAATCTGTTAGGTCAATCAGCTATTAAAGCTCGATCTTTCAATAGGTAGAGTTGAGGTTTTAATTAACTTTTACCTCTATCCTTGGCAGGAGATGCCAAAGAATTATTGCCTTAAATATTTGAGTAAATCAACAAGGAGATAAGCTTGCTATGAGTCTAAAAACGATTTATTTATTAATTGGTATGACTACCGCTTCTGTAGTTTTAAGCGGAATTTCTGCCCAAGCTCAAACTACATCCCGCGATAAAAATACGTTGAAACTTGCTGAAAATACAGAAAAAATTGCCCCAAGTTTTGACAGCAAAGATGGCAATTATGAGTTTATGGCTCAACTTTCTGCACCCCAAGACGGTACGACGCAAACCGCGCCCTTAGATAATACTGTACCTAGCGACAGTACCCCCACAACCCAACCTGCGCCTTTAGACAGCACTATACCGAGCGATGGAACACCGACAACCCCATCAATTCAGACCCCACCATCGGATGGGACACCAACAACCCCATCCTCAGACCCCACCCCACCACCATCGGACGGTAGCAATCCACCTTTTGGCGGTGTCAATCCTGGTAGAGCAACGCGCTCTGGTTCTAGTTATATTGGGGTTGGTGGAAACATTGGTATTGGCGGTGACACTGGCATAGGAGAAGGTTCTTTTAGCGTTTTGAGTAAAGTTGGTTTAACGAGAAACTTGTCCGCAAGACCTGCGATTTTATTTGGCGACAATGCAACAATTTTGTTGCCTGTAACTCTTGATTTTCCGACAGAGAATTTGGAAATAACTAGATTTAATGTTGCTCCTTATATCGGCGGCGGCGCAATAATTTCTACGGGCGATGATAGCAATGTTGGTGTATTGCTAACCGGTGGTTTAGACATACCTATAAATACGCAATTTACTGCAACAGCCGGAGTAAATGTTGGATTTGTTGATGACACCGATGTAGGAGTAGTAGTCGGAGTTGGTTATAACTTCTCAGGGCTTTAAATTTTAGTTTTGAGGGCATCGCCCTCAAAACTGCTGTCACATTGTCGTCACATTTATTTGCAAAACTAATTTCAAGTCAAAGTTCTAGAGAAAAGGAACTCGATCGGGGCAAATATACAGCCTGCGATCGCAACTTTTTGCGCCATCTCATAACAACTTTAACCAATGGGAGGTGGAATGAAACAGCGCACAAATCGTGGTGCAAACGGGCAAGTTGTAGCTCTTGGCGCAGTAGCCGCTCCAAAAAGTGCGATCGCTCTTAGCGATGCGCTGGCGCTAATTGTCGGTTTGGTAATCGGTGTCGGCATTTTTCAAACGCCATCAATAGTTGCAAGTAATTTAGGTAGTAATTTTGCGGTGCTACTAGCGTGGTTTTTGGGCGGTGTAATGTCGCTAATTGGCGCTCTTTGCTACGGTGAATTAGCTACGGCCTATCCTCATGCTGGCGGCAATTATCACTACTTTATGCGTGCCTTTGGCTCTGGTGTAGCTTTTCTATTTGCTTGGGCGCGAATGACAGTAATTCAAACCGGTTCTATAGCTACTGTAGCCTTTGTGTTTGGCGACTATGCCACCCAGTTATTTCGGCTTGGCAGCTACTCGCCATCAATCTATGCTGCTTTTGCTGTCATTATGCTGACGAGCTTAAATATTGTCGGTATCGAGCAGGGAAAATGGACGCAAAACTGGTTGAGTATAGCTAAAGTATTGGGCTTGCTGTTAGTAATTGTTGTCGGGGCTACTTTTATTGCGCCCTCCGTACCGCCTGTAACCGCACCCGCTACCACCCAAACTAACTGGGGTTCGGCAATGGTTTTTGTCTTGTTTTCCTTTGGCGG
>JAPJOW010000215.1 GCA_030826005.1 Aliterella sp. RAGGC_92 | reverse complement strand
AATCGTACAGCTATTGCATACTGAAATGTCTTTTGTCCTTGAAATTTGTTTTTTTTTACTCTACAAAAAGCGATTATGTCTAGTTTTTGAGCAACATTTTCTGGTATGCGTGCAACTTTGTAAATTTCTAGCGGTAATCCATACAATGTTCCTGTTTGACGCAGAGTTATATCTAGTACGGCATTTAATACTTTTCCCTCAGTCGCTTTGCTATAAGTTGTATCTTCTTTTGGTTTAACTGTTTGCAGCATTTGAGAATTAATATTTTCTAATACACAAGCTTCTCTAACTGCACCACGAATACTTTGCCTAGGGTGTGTTCCTGGTTCTTTAGTTTTTCCTATTTCAATAATTGCAAAAACATCACAATTATTTTTTTTATCAACTAATGCAGTAACTTTTTCATTCAGAAACTTTTGCCAAGCTTGACGTTTCGATTGATGCTGTTTTTTAATTTCTTCATCAAACTTATCATTAATTGAAGGCAATTCAGACACAGGTAGTTTTTGTAAAAGGCTTCCCTCATCAATACAAACATCTATAACATTAATATATTCTGGGAAATTATCACCGTCTTGTAATAAAAAAGCTTGACGTAACTGTTGATAAATTAGGATTTTAGTATGGTTTTCGCAGTAAATTACAAATAAATACATTTGATTTTTATTTAATGCTCGTTTAATAGCATCTCCAATAAAAAGTTGCTTTCCTTTTGTATATTGTTGTTTTTCTACTTCAGTAAATTTTGTGAGTGCAGATGGAATTAAAGATTTACGATGGCATTCATAATCGCTCATTGCTAGAGGTATTTTTTTGCCAACAGGTGTAGTAATGTCGTATTCCATTGGTTTATCTGGAATTAATACACCATTTAGTAATTGCAATACTTGATTAGTAATATCAGCACTTTCTTTTAAACTAAAACCTGTTTTAATATAATGCCCGTGTCCTCTCCCTTTTTGACCTTCTTGTTTGTATCCATAACCTTCAGAATGCACAATATAATATTCATCTTTATTCCAATCATCGGCATTATCTAAATTTCCATATTTAATTGGGTTATTCAAAATATCTTGAGGAATAACAAGAGGGCGCGCTTTAAATGCAGCTAGTAAATCTGGTAACTGTTCTTGCCAATATTTTTTGTCATTGTTTTTGACAGTCAATCGGACTAGCGTTGAATCAATGGGATAATTATCCATGCGTGCTTGATTCATACCTATTAAGATTGAAATATCTCGCCCATAATTAGCATCTACTAAAGGTTCATGAGCATATCTTTGGCAACTAAGGTGTAAAAATATCCAAGGTTTTAGATGACCCTCTAAATTAAATCTTCCTGCTTGAGTCTGCAAATAAAAATCTAAACGATAAGCAAAATAACCTTCTTTTTCTCTATCATTATCATCAATGTAAGTTGCTTTAAAAGGTTGACTAACTAAATGCAGTCCTGTTCTTGTCGAACCGCCTCCTTGTACTTTACGCCATTTAATGTTAGGTTCTCTATTTCCAGCAGAAATAACACAAGTTTTTTCGTGCAATAAGGTAACTAAAAGACTCGGTATAGCTTGATAGCTTAAACTATCTTCAGAGTTAATATTATTAATTAAACTTTCTGGTTGCAGATATTCCCAATTCCAATTTTGAGGGACAGATGCGATTGTGTCTAAAAAGCGATCGCACACAGTTTTAATTTCATCTTGTTTACCTTTCTGACCTAAGTATTGTTTTGTCCAATTTTGCGCCCAAATAAAAATTAGTTCGTATATTTGTTCCGGTGTTGGTACATTTAATTTTTCTCCTAACTTGCCAACAGCTAAAGCTCTATATTGAGAGATATTATTTATAGTTTTATAATATTCAAAACCATAGGTCAGAGTAGAAGTACAGGCAAGTAAACCATTATTTAATTGCCGATACGGGACATAAATTAACTTTTCATTGCGTAATACTTTTTTGATATCTTGGCAAAAGTCTTTGACTTCTTTGGCAAAAGGAAACATTAATACAGCTATTGTCATCTTGGATAGCGAATTGTCCGCTAAATCCATACGCGCGGGCAAAGCTAAATTATTTTTGTTAGGCATAGTTTGTACTCAAGTTGTTTAGTTAATATTTTTCAGCGTCTACCTAACAAATGCTTTCAAAAGAAAACGTCTTCAATATTTTCTAAGGCAACAGCCAGAGGCTTATATAAAGCATTTCCAACAGAGTTATCTTCGTCTGCATATTCACAAACTCTGAGGATTGTTGCTACCAATAAGCTATTTTCTTCTGTATCATTATCGATAGAATCAGGCTCGTCTCCTACTCTAATAGCAGCAAGCTTTTTAGCACTGTTATCCGCCCAAGCAGAATCGACAAAATAACCATGAAAAGGTACGCCACCACGAATTAAACGCCCTACTGCTTGAACAATCCTGCCTAGTGTAGTTGCTGCTAAATCATAACGAGGAAAGGCGCATAAATCGGGATTATCTCGTAGAGTTTTATAGTAAGAACGCTGTTCCACCGATCGCCAATAATTATTTGCTGTTTTCCTCAATAATTCAGCACGATGAGCTATACCGTCTCCTTGTTGCCAAGCGATAAAGTCTTCCTTATCTAACCAATCATAAGCGCGTCGATTCATCTCTTGAGCGATCGCTTGCGTATCATCAGCATGAGGATAAGGACGAGTTAAAAAGTAAACAGCACCAAAAGCTGCTTTGCCACTACTGTTTAAGATATTAAACCCACGTCCAATAGAATTTGTAGGCGCAATCAGTATCTTACAATCAGTTTGTCCAGATATTTCTATATCGGCTCGTATTAATGCCCCAAGTTTTGTTCTCTTTGATTTTTCAGCATTATCAGAGACTAGATGACGAATTTGCTCGCGCATATTAGGCAAACAGCTACGCATCTGGTCAGCTACCCATTCAGCTTGAACATAAGAATTAGTAAATACTAAAATGCGATCGCGATCTGCCCAATGTTCGGGATTACTTTCACCTAATTGTCTTAATGCTTTCAATTCCAGAACTAGATGATTGCTACCATTAGCAGTAACTAAAGACTGTGCTAATTCTTGAAACTTAGGTTTGGCTTTTTTATGGCTACTCAAACTACCAGAAACCCGAATTGGTCTATCTTTACCATCAAACTGAGGTAGAAACTGAAACTTACTTTGCCCAATGGCTTCTTGGGCGGTTTCCTCTGGTTTTAAAACGCCTTGAGGCTCGTTTACATGAAAAGTAGTTGAATCTGGTAGATAAGATGTTCCCGAAAGTGCCAAAACATTTGCGCCTCTTTGTCCATCAAAATCCGTTAGTAAGTTGTGATAGTTGAGAACATACTGTCTACCAATGTTAGTGTAAGCAAACAAAGTTAGAGTGTTGTCATTATTGCGAGAATAGTAAGTACCAAACTCTCTTCCTGTTACTGGCAAAGACAATATATTGTACATTGCACTTGGCATTCGCCGATGAGGTGGTGCTTCTGGAATATTAGATGGTCGATTTTGCCATTCGTAAAAAACGATTTTGGTATGACGATCTAAAAGAGTAATAGTTAGGGCAAACTGCAAACGAAGCGCCAGACTATCTATAGTATCTAACTCATCTTGAACATCTGATAGACTGATTGTTTGCTGACTATTTTGATTTTTGTGTATCCATAACCTTAGAGCTAATTTTTCCAACCTTCTAGAAGTATTGGGAAAAAATTGAGTTATCCAACTTTTACAAGCTAAGTAAATAGCATCATCAGTAGCACTATCTCCTACACTATTGATTCTCTGAACAATTTGTAGAAGTCTAGCAACTGGTGGTGTAACTCCCGTTCGGTCTTTTGTAGGGTCTTCTCGCAAAAAATCATCAAAATAACGCATAATCCATTGAACTATGCGATTATCTCTGCGTATCTGCTGTTCCGATCTGGAATAAGAATTGTATTCTTCTAATCCAGCTAAACGACGTGCCAATTTAAAAAACAAAACATGAGGAGTAAAATATCCCCTACTTATCCAATCTCTTAAAACTTGATGTCCATAATTCTGATTCAATAAAGTCAAGGTTGTAGTAATAGCGCTTTGTCCTTGTCTCTGAGCGCTATTCCATCTTTGTTGTACGCGAGGCGGAACTCGATTGTTTCGGGCGTATTGCTCGGTTTTAATCCCTATCTCATCAAAAACGCCATCATTGCTATTAGTTATCGTGACTTGCTCGGCATATACTTTATCAAACCACTCAATAACTGTATCGACTTCATCAAAGATGACAATATCTGATTGTTCGTAAACCAATTCACCAACTTTAATAAAACGTAATTCGTAGTGATAAGGCATTCCTCCCTGTGCCATCGCACCTGGAGTAGTAATCCAAACTTTTGCTGCGGGCATATCTCGATAGGCTTGTTTAGATGGACAGCGATTGAATAAAGGGCAAAAATAAGATTCTCCAGTAGCTTTTTTAGTTCGATCTCTTGGCGCTTTCTGAAGACTATGACAGGGTTCTTTTCCTGGCGTAAGAGGTTTACCGTTTAAAATGTTAATGCGATCGCTTTGAGAAATTCTTGCTTGCAAAGGACAGACAATACTCAACCAGCGTTCACCCCAGTGTGGTTGTCCTCTTTCAAGATGTGCCAGATAATCATTAGAACCACTGAAACCTCTTAAATGTTTATCTCGCTGACTACCCCCTAAAATTGGTACGGCGACTGGTTCATCTTGTTCTGGATCGTTGCAAAACCACCAGTTAAATTGGTTAGCTAGTTTGATCTCTGCTTGGGTATCGCCAACAACTATGGTTAAACGATAGTCAAGGTTATTTTTAATGATGTGAACGGCTATTAGTATGGATAAAGTAGATTTTCCTGACGCTACTATTCCCGCAATATGAGTAAAGCCGTCTATATTAATAGTTTCTGCACATTGCTCCTCAACAATGTTATTTGGTAAAACTTTATGATAATTAAGTTTTCTAAAACGCTTTAACCAGTTACCTCTGTCAGTATCAGACCAAGAATACTGTCGTGCTAATTCTTCTTCTCTATTATCTAAAAATATTGCTGCTTGTTCTAAATCTGAAATATTGATTTCAATAGGTCGTCTGTTTTTCGGTAGCAACCAGGGTAGTGGGTAATTAGTTCTAACTTGCGCTTGAATAAAGTTGATATGCAATCTCACCAAAGGTTCATCTTCAGTCGCAGATTCAAATTGATAGTATGTTCCTGCTTCAACTTGTTTTCGCGTTCTTCTCCGAAATTCCAACTGTGTTGTTAAACAGGCATTGTAGATATTTTGATTAGTTTGCTGTTGCAGGTTTTTGGCAGCGTTGATAATCTGGTTATCTAAATCTTGAGGATCGAAGTTATAGTTACGCCAATCTTGAGGAATCTTTCTTATGTAGTCTTGGAGGGCATTTAGCCAACTAAAACGAGAAGAAAAAGGTACAATTTGTCTAGCGTTAGCGATCGCTCTTTTGCTTTCTAGACTTAGATTTTGCAGCCGAGGATGTCTGATTAGTGTTTTGCTCAAAATTTCGCATACTACGGTAACTGGTTCATCATCAATTTGCAGATATTCGGTTAAAGCGAAACCCAGTTCGACTTGCAGTAGTAGTTTTGCTAACGTTTCTTCTAAACCTAATTCCTTGATATCTTCAATACGATCCTCAAATTCAGTAGGTAGTTTGAATAGAGTGTGAGTAAACATCTAGGATAATTTTCCCTTTTGTAGTTCAGTAATTTTGTCACTAACTTTTTGTCGGAAATTTTGATCGCTTAATAGATGAGTTTTTTTCGGCAAGTATTTCGCTGCTTTTCGCGCAACTTCTAAATAATCTGGCTGATTTTTGATACAGCGATCGCTAATTACATAAAAACCTTCGTGATAACGTAAATTTCCCTCGCTATATAAAGGTTGGAGATTTTTTGCTAGTCTGTAAGGGTCGCGCACATCTTTAACATCAATCGCCCATACTGCATTATCACTGAAGCGTAACTGTAAATCGTAACGATCTAAACCAGGATATAACTTGACTTGGTGTAAATAGTTCGGATGTTTTTCTTTTAATTCTTCTAAAGCTGAATACAAATTAAGTTCGGGAATACCAGGAAAACAAACTCGTTGATGAATACCATCTTTAATCTGAAGTAAACCTGTTTCCCACTTAACCTGACGGACATAAGACTGATTTTTATGATGATTTCCGCATAAGCTAGGTTTTATGCCTTTTAATCGCCCGTATTTCTCCGTCAAAATTCCACAGCGATCGCAACACCAATAAATTCGATCTTCCTGACATTCTTCGTATAATTCCCCAACTTCTTCAATAGAAATATGCTTAGTACGCAGAAAAATCTTACGGATTTGGCTAGGCGTAGTGTGCTGATTTTGAATCAAAAAAGGACGAAATAATAAATATTCCTGCTGCGCTTGTTCGGGATCGATATCGTTATATAAATCTCGTAATTTGTCTAAAATACTAATAATTTTTTTGTTGTCGATTGCTAACTGCTGAGTGAAAGAGTTAGCATTTTCAGGAATCTTACCTTTAGTTATCAACTCCTCATGCAGATAGTCATTAGCCGCTTCGCTAAGATTTCCTTCATCTATCAAACTAAAATCGCGGTCGAATTCTTTAGGAATAAAATGACTTGGACACCAATCTTTTACTGGTTCTTCTAGTAACTGTAAAAAACCATCTATCGTTTTAGGAAAAAGAATACTTATTTTCATTTCCAGAGATAAGGCATTCATAGCGTGGCGGAGTAAATCTGGATAAGGATATTTCCTTTCTTGATACAAAAAATCTTTTAACCCAATTACTAGATAGTCAAATAATTCGGCGCTAGTGAACATAAAACCGCTCCTTGGTAATGTGAGACGCGCATTGCCCTACTTTTGACATTACTGACAATAAACTGTGCATACACATTACTTAATCGCCATGATTTCTTACAGGCGATACAATCGTTTCATTAAACATACATCAAGCTCTCTTTGCGTGTCAAGCAAGAAACAGAAAAATCTTTTGTGCAACGAAAAGATGGGAAGTTATTTAGATACAGAAAGATTAGCCAATCTAGTTCGTAGTAAACGTGGTTCTCGTGGTTTGCGAGAAACAGCGATCGCAATTGGCAATGTTAGCCCTTCTACTATTTCGCGGGTAGAAAATGGCAAGATCCCAGACATGGATACTTTTTTAGCTTTATGTGATTGGTTGGAAGTACCACCAGCAGAATTAATTAAAAATACTGAAGATGAAGAAGCTTTAAATACTCCTGAAGCTATTACTATTCAATTACGGGCAGATAAAAATCTCGATCCTGCGATCGCCAATGCTTTAGCATCTTTAGTTAAAGCAGCATATAAAGACTTATCTCAACAAGAAAATAAAGAGGAATAGTTATAAGTGGGATTGATAACTAGCTTGTCAACGGAGAATAGACAGAGATTAGAAGAAGTTGCAACCACCCAACGCAGCCAGATAAGTTATAAAGCTTTTGAGCAATTACCCGCAAGAGTTCTGGCACAATACTTTCAAGCAACAATTTTTACTCCTGAAACAGTCCCTAATGCCGAACCAGAACAAGTAAAACGCTTGTGCAATAG
>JAPJOW010000214.1 GCA_030826005.1 Aliterella sp. RAGGC_92 | reverse complement strand
GGAATCAACGATACGATTAGGGATGCTACCGCCGAAACCGCAAGGATTGATCCCACCGATAAATCGATTCCTCCGGTGAGAATTACAAAAGTCATCCCAGTAGCTAGGACGATATTAACGGAGGCTTGGCGAAAGATATTAACTACGTTTCCGGGGGTGAGAAAGTTGGGACTGAGGACGGAAAATAGAATGCAGATTAAAACTAAAATCGGTAAGATTCCCGCAACTTGCAGGAAATTATTAATTGATTTGCGATCGCTCTTAGTTGCAGGTTGTTTATTTATCGGTCGTAATTGAGTATTGCTCATGATGCTGTAACCTCCGCCGCGCCTGTGGCATAGTGCATAATGTTTTCTTGGGTGATTTCTTTACCGGGACTGCGATCTAATTCCCCCACTAATTGACCTTCGCGCATGACCAAAACGCGATCGCTCATTCCCACAACTTCGGGTAATTCGCTAGAAACCATCAATATTGCGATTCCTTGGGCGGCAAGTTCGCTCATAATCCGGTAAATCTCGCTTTTAGCGCCAATATCTACGCCTCGCGTCGGTTCATCTAACATCAAAACTCTGGGTTTAATTGCCAACCATCGCGCCAGTAAGAGTTTTTGCTGATTTCCCCCCGATAAATCCAGCGCTCTTAATTCCAAATTTGCCAGCCGAATATTAAAGTTTTCTACCGCTCCGGTGGCTAACAAATTGACCGCACCCCAATTGACAAAACCCGCCCTAGCTTCTTTTTTGAGCGTATTTAGCGCTATATTTTTGCGACAACTCATTTCTAAAAATAAGCCTTGATCTTTGCGGTCTTCGGGGACGTAGCCAATTCCCGCGTCAATCGCATCGCCAGGGGAATTAATCTCTAATTTTTTTCCATTAAGGAACACTTCGCCGCTTACTTTTCTATCCGCACCAAAAATCAGCCGCGATACCTCCGTGCGTCCCGCCCCTACTAGCCCCGCTAGACCCAGTATTTCTCCTGCATGAAGCTGAAAACTAGCCGATTTTATCTTGCGTCCGTCGCTAATATTTCGTACTTCCAGCACTACAGCACCGGGATTAGTTTGTTTTTGGTGTTCGTAAAAATCCCCCATCGCGCGACCAACCATCATTTGCACCAATCGCCCTGGCGAAATCTCCTCCCGTGTCAAACTGCCAATATATTGACCGTCGCGCAACACGCTAACTCGGTCAGCCAAAGCATAGATTTCTTCCATGCGGTGACTGATATAAATAATTGCAATCCCATCTCTGCGGAGTTTGTGGATAACTTCAAACAAACGCTCCGTCTCGCGGTCAGACAAGGCGGCGGTGGGTTCGTCCATTACCAAAATGCGGCTGTTATCTTTCAGCGCCCTAGCTATTTCTACTTGCTGCTGTTCGGCAATTGATAAAGTCCCGACTATATCCCGCGAACTGAAAGTAGCGCCCAGACTTTCTAAAACTCTCTGTGCCTCAACTTCCATGCTTTTGCGGTCTAAAAACTGTCCGCGCTGCAACTCGCTACCCATAAACATATTTTCGGTAACGGTCAAATTGGGGGCAACATTTAACTCTTGATAAATTAAGTTAATCCCGGCTTTTCGTGCCGTTGCTGGATTAGTAATTTTTAAAGGTTGACCATTAATATAAATCTCCCCCTCGTCGGCAATATAAGCCCCCGCCAAGATTTTCATTAAGGTACTTTTGCCTGCGCCATTTTCACCCATCAGGGCGTGAACTTCCCCTGGGTAAATAGTCAAATCGACCTTTTGTAGCGCTGGGACACCATTAAATCGTTTACCAATCCCTCGCATTTCTAATACGGGGGTAGCAACTTGTGAATGAGAAAATGAGTTTTCAATATTTGCGGTCATGAAACGATCCTCGAAAACAGTTTTAAATACGCCACTGCAAGCTATGAATTGAAAATTAGAGCGATCGCCAAAATTTGATATACAAACTCTCCCCGCAACTAAAAATTGCAGGATTTGCTATTATTTGGCTGTTTATTAATGTCTAAATCATAGATAAGAGCAAATACTCGCCGTATATACCTAAAGATTTACCTTAAAGCGACTTTGCAATTCTTAACCACTACTTACCAACCTTGGGCAGTATCGACGTTATCTCGCGTAATTAACTGCACGGGAATCAAAATGTTTGGATTACTCGGTTTTTTGCCCTGTAGAATATCGTTACCAACTTGCACGGCTTTTTGCGTCATCCCTCTAGGGCTTTGGGTTGCTGTGGCTGCATATAATCCTTCTTTAGATGCGATCGCTTTTATAGCTTCCGGCGCACCATCTACGCCGACAATAAAAAACTCTTTACGCTGTGCTTGATTAGCCGCCAAATCTACACCAATGCCGCTAGGATCGTTAATTGCAAACACCGCGTCAATTTTCGGGAAAGTTGTCAAGATATCCGTCATTACCCTTAATCCACCTTCCCGGCTTCCTTCAGCATTTTGATCTTTAGATAAAACCTTTAAACCAGGATATTTCGCTAAAGTTTGCAGACAACCTTCAACTCTTTGAATTACCGATGTTACCGGAGGGCCATTAACAATAACGACGTTTCCTGTACCTTTAGTGCGATCGGCGATGTATTGACAAGCAACTTTACCCGCTTGCAAGTTATCCGTTGTAACGGTTGCATCTACCTCGGCTTCAACGCCAGTATCAACCGCAATTACAACTTTCCCCGCGCGTCTGGCGTTATCAATTGCGGGTGCAATACCTTTACTATCAGCAGCATTAAGAATAATTAAATCGGTATCTGCGGCAACAAAGTTTTCCATTTGGTTAGTTTGCTGATTTAAGTCATAGCCGCTAGAAACAATTGTAAACTTAACATTTTCACCGCCAAGTTTTTTTGCTTCTTGTTCTGCGCCTTGTCCCATTACTACAAAAAACGGATTGCTTAAATCGCCCACAGTCACGCTAACCGAGCGTAATTTTGTATCGCCCTCAACTCTAGGTTCTGGGGTATTGCAGCCTGTTAAAGTGAGGGCTAATAGACTAAATGCGATCGCGATATTTTTCATATTCGTTTACATCCAAAATAGCTGTAGGTAAGCTTAAAAAAGCTTTCTTATTACCAATAGAAAACAAAATTTGCTTGTAATAAATACCTAATTAGCCATACTTTTTTCTTAGTAAATGCTCCTCCTCTTGTTTATGCACACCTGTGCATAAACTTATATTAGACCGCTATTGTTTCCTTTATGCACACCTGTGCATAAATTTTTATTAAGGATAATCTTACTTTTGTTAAGCAAAGTTTGTAATTCTATTTTTCTCAGTATCTAGTTGTAGTTGCAAAAACGGGTTTATATAGTTGACAAATAACTAATATTTTTTGTACATTATCCTTAATGCACACGTGTGCATTAAGGATAAACAGATGAGTAAGCGACGAATTTCAATTCAAGACATTGCTCGAAAAGCAGGCGTTTCGCATACTACCGTTTCCCGCGCCTTGCGAGACAACCCGCTAATTAGCCTCAAAGTCCGCGAGGAGATCAAGCAACTGGCGCGCGAGATGAGTTACGTGCCAAATAGTATTGCTCAAAGCTTACAAAATCAAACAACTAATACTATTGGAGTAGTAGTAACCTCTATTGCCGATCCTTTTTTTGCAGAAGTAGTAGAAGGAATTGAGCAGATAACAAAAAGTGCAAATTTCAGTGTATTACTAACTGCTTCCCACCGAGATGTAGAGCAGGAAATAGCTGCTATTAACAATTTTCATCGCCGGAGAGTGGATGGAATTTTAGTCGCAGATTCTCGCATTAGCAAGGAGCAAACCGAGGAAATAGCCCAAATTGCCGTACCGACAGTATTAATTAATAGTAAAGCCGAAGATATAGATAATAATATATTTCACTATGTCGAAGTAGACGATCGCCTGGGGGGTCAATTAGCGGTAGAACACTTGATAAAACTCGGACACACTGCCATTGGTTATATAGGTGCAAGCAATCGTTATCGGTCAAACCAGCAGCGTTTAGAAGGTTACAAATTAGCTTTTTCCCAAGCAAATTTACCGCAACTTAGCAAGTGGATAGTCTTTAGCGATGCAAACGATGTTGAGATAGGTCAACAAATGTTACCTCAACTGTTAAAAACGGGAGTAACGGCGATATTTTGCTACAACGACTTGGTAGCGGTGGGAGTGCTATTAGCCTGTCAAGAATTAGGTATTTCTGTACCACAAGACCTAAGTTTGGTAGGATTTGATGGGATTGCTCTAGCACGTTACGTCACCCCACCACTTACAACCGTCCGTCAGCCAATGTTAGAAATTGGTTGCCAAGCGGCACAAATGTTACTCAACTTATTACAAGAAAAAACTGTAGAAAACATTGTGTTAGCCCCGACTTTAGTTGAGCGAGGAAGTACCCATGCGCCTTAAAGAGACTTTTTTTTAGATCGCTTGAAGTAGCGTTTGCACTTATTTTAATACTAGACGAGGCGGAGTTAATCTTTTTGCTGAACAAATGCGCGATCGCTTTCCATTGGTAAATTGATGCCAGCGTTTTTGAGACACCATCGCCAAATTAATTGGCAAGGATTAGTATCTCACACTAGGTAAAATTACGATGTCTAATATTTCCCCAAATAACAATCCCAACCCCGCCGTAATTGTTAGAAATAATAATTGCTGGGATTTATTGAAGCCATTGAAACCCATTTCGACTTGAGCAAAAAATGTAGTTATAAAAGGCATGGCAATAAATAGGAAAGATGTAGACCAAGTTATTGCCAAAGCAATCAAAAGGCTAAAAATTAAACTTATACCAATAACTACAAACAGCCCTTGCGAACCAAGATTAGATAAATGCCTTAATAGGGGACTACTTTTCCAGATTATAGCCTTGGCGATAAATACGACAAAAGCTCCCACTAACCAAGCAATATGGTGAGCGGATAAGTACCACCCTAATAAAGCATAAGCCAGCCAAAGGGTGCTTAGGGCTAGTAACGGAATTTGGTTAGTTAGTCTAATAATTTTCATAATTTAGATGTTACAACGATGTACCAAAATTACAACCCATGACGATTACAGCAGTCTTTTTGCTTTTACTGCTCTAGCTTTTTGGAGCGCAACTTTATACACCAAAAGCTTTTTTGATAAAGTTGTACCTTTAGTTGCATAATTTTAATTCCTCCGATTGCTTTATTTAGCACTCTTTCCTAGCCAAACTGCTTGTGAATATACGAGATTGAGCATTTCTAGCGGTATCGAACCAATTAAAACATCGCTAGAAAAAATTAGTTAAATAAGCTGCTTGTGGCGGTCAGTATCCGCCACAAAAATTGAGGCTAAGACGGTATTTTGTAAAAAAACATTAGCTCGTAGCTTGAACAAGACTTATGGTGCTTTAAAAAAAAACACTTTTACTCCCAAATAATCTCATAACTCACTGCTATTCCTCAATAATAATCCTATCGCCAGGTAGTCGTCATCTAGCAAGGGTCTGATTACAATCAGTTTTTGAAGCTCACCAGGATCTAAAGTATGGTACTTGAATCAGCAATAGGCGAAGTCGCAATTGAAACAAATCTAAAGCAGTTTCTTTTGGTACTGGCAGTTTCTTTGAGTGTAGCGACACTCCCACAAGTATTTAGCTGGTTTCGCCAAATTCCCTACACTTTGCTACTCGTAATTGTCGGCTTAGGGCTGGCGTTTGCTGATGTGCGCCTGGTAGAACTTTCCCCTGGCTTAATCCTGTCAATTTTTCTGCCACCGTTACTATTTGAAGCTGCTTGGAATTTAAAATGGTCAAACTTAAAGCAAAACTTAGTCCCGATTTGTCTCTATGCCATTATGGGAGTCGTCATTTCCATTGTAGGGATGGCGCTTAGTCTCAATCAACTGGCAGGAATATCGCTGACTACGGCTTTATTGATTGGTGCGAGTTTGTCTGCAACTGACCCAATTTCGGTCACAGCTTTGTTTCGCGAGTTAGGTGTAGCTAGTCGTCTAACTACCTTGATGGAAGGCGAAAGCTTGTTTAACGATGGGATGGCAGTAGTTGCCTTTGGTTTTTTGGTGGCACTGCCTTTAGGAAATGCTGAATTAGCATTTCAACCAATTGTGGTGCAATTGTTAACCGTTGTCGGCATCGGCATAGCAGTAGGAAGCTTAATTGGGTTTGGCATCTCTTACTTAACGCAAAGATTCGATTTACCTTTGGTAGAACAATCGTTAACCTTGGTTGCTGCTTATGGCACTTACTTGATTGTTGAAGATTTAGGCGGTTCTGGAGTAATTGGGGTAGTGACAACGAGCTTGATTTTGGGTAATTTTGGTTCTCGCATCGGCATGAATCCCCGCACGCGAATTATTGTCAGCGAATTCTGGGAATTTTTAGCATTTTTCGTCAATTCGATCGTATTTTTGCTGATTGGCGACCAAGTTCACTTTTCTACTATAGGAGACAACATCGGAATTATTGCCCTGACCGTTGCCGCCATGATTTTCACGCGGGCGATCGCTATTTATACCCTCAGCAGTTGCAGTAATTACTTGACCAACTCTGCAATTGGGTTATCCGAGCAAACAATACTGTGGTGGGGAGGACTGCGTGGTTCTGTCTCTATTGCTTTAGCATTAAGCGTACCTGCTAACTTGCCAGAGCGCGATAAAATTATTGCTACTGTGTTTGGTGTAGTTTTGTTTACGCTGCTATTTCAGGGGTTAACTGTCAAACCTTTAGTCCAAAAGCTCAAATTAATCGGCGATGGACCATTACGCCAGCAGTATATGGAATTTGTAGCGCGCATTGTTGCCCTCAAGCGCGTTTTAGACCACCTCAAAACAGACCAGCGCCCAGACATAGAGCCAGAATTTTACCGCTATCAAGAAGCATTAGTTAAAGGTGGGATTGAGGATCTGCAATTAGAAATTAACCAGTTGCAACAGGAGTATCCTAACCTGCAAGACTATATAACAGAGCAAGTAAAAGCAGAACTATTGGCAATTGAAGCCAATACCTACGCTGAATTTGTCAAAGCTGGACGGTTGAATAAAGAACTATCTCCTTGGCTATCTGAAGTAGCAGGCGCTGGCGATGAGACAGTCAGTTAATTAGCTGCATAACCTCATTAGTAGACTTTTCATATTGCGATCGCCTTTTAATTTTGCTGGGTTAATAAAACTGGCTTTAGCTTTAGCCCGATTATTCGGGCTACACTACAATCTAAGTGCGACAAGCAAGTTAAATAGTAGAGAGTTAATCACACTCAAAGCGCTCCAAATTCCATAACGCAAGCAAAACCCTGGAACTATTGCTGCCGCTATTCTGAAGATAATTGCATTTAGGACAAATAAAAACAACATAGAAATGTATCAACTGTTTGATTGAAAACCCCAAACCCAGAACAACCAAGAATCCACACAGTCGGATAACAAATCCACAGCACTGTGAAATAGGTCGTTAGGCGATCGTAAAAGCTTGATAATACCGCTCCTTGACTTTTTGTTTTGGCGCGTAGAGGTCGCCAATGCCAGCTTTTAGTCTGTGCCATAGTCTCTCTCATGTACTATTTAAGGTTTGACTACCTTAATAAAATATCTATTAAATAAACAATTACCATAGCAGAAGA
>JAPJOW010000213.1 GCA_030826005.1 Aliterella sp. RAGGC_92 | reverse complement strand
GTGTTAGAACGGGATGAAAACTTACCACCATTTAGCCAGTTAGCCGCCGAACTTGAGCAAGCGCGAGAAATTGGCAGACAATATCAAAGATGGAATTAGCCTTACAGTCAATATTGGCGCAACTATATACTAATGCAGAATTGCGAAGCCCTGCGTGCGCGCTTGCGCTATCGCGCTTTTTTAGCAATCCCGAAACTGTAGGCGCGCAATTAAAACTAAACTCTACTCAAATTGAGCAATTATCCCAACTATTACTACCAGACGTTAATTTATTTGCTACTTCCTTAAAACGCAAGCGATTGGGAGAAGTGCGCGAACTTTTACCCAGGAGTGCAGAAGCTCTAAATAAAGACTTTTCTAAGTTATTTTGGCAGTATGCGGAAACTTATAACCCTCAAGGCATCAAAAAGCATTTGGATGATGCGAAGTCTTTTGCAACTTATCTTGAGAAAATAAATAGTATTGAGCCAGAGTGGATAATAGATTTAGTAAGGTACGAAAAAACTTGGCTTGAAGCTGCCGAACCGAGTAAACGCTTGATAATACGGCACTTTCGGTATGCTATTGATGGAAATCTTCAGGTATCAAAACAGCCATTTTTAGCGGTTTGGTTTCGCTTGCAGCCTAAAGGTACATTGCGATATAAAGTTGTAATGCGATTGTATTTATTCTAAACCTAGCCAATCTTCAACTGTCAATCCTACAACTCTTAACATATCTGAATCATTAGAAACTAAAATCAAGCCTTGCACTATTGCGGTAGCTGCTATCAGTACATCCGCATCTTGAATAGGTGTACCCTTGCGTTTTAAATCTGCATGAATCTCTGCTGCTCTCTCAATAATTTGTAAATCATCTAACAACACAACTTTGTATTTATTACACAATTGCTCAAAGTCAGATAATTGTCTTGTAGCTTTTGCATACAATAGCCCTCTTTTAATTTCGTAAAAGGTTATGCAACTAATAAATACTTCTTTTTGTTGACTCGATACCTTATTTAATTCATTATTGACCTTTTTATTCTTCTTCAAAATAGCTGTAATGATATTTGTATCAATTAAATAGCCAATACTTTTCATCTCCCTTCTACTGCTTCATCAAACATCTTCATTTGTTCTGGAGTTAAATCATTTAGCGTTCCCGAAACAGCATCGGTTACTAAAATTCTATCAATTCTGTGTGTTAAATCTTCATCTTCAATTGTTGCAAACTCCTCCGGCGAAAATTGTTTAAACAAGTCTATTAAATCTAGTATTATCTCTTTTTTGTCTAATTTTTCTTGGTAAAGACTATTGCTACCGATCAAATTATTAACTATTTGCGATATCCGAACCAAAAATATATCCTTTCCTTGTGAAACTTCGTACATAAGTTTCTCCAACTTTTCTTAGTGATACAACTACTCTATCAACTTCACCTCAAAGTGTTTAGTAACCAATAAAAAAGGCGGGCAATAAATGCCCACCTCTAACAATCAATAACGAAGTATTAGCCTAATAAAGACTTGGCTTTAGCTACTACATTTTCTACAGTGAAGCCAAACTTCTCCATACAAACCGGGCCAGGAGCAGAAGCACCAAAGGTATCAATACCGATAGCAATTCCTTCGTCGCCAACGTAACGACACCAGCCAAAAGTAACGCCAGCTTCTACAGATATGCGCTTCTTCACTGCTTTAGGCAATACAGATTCGCGGTATGCTTCGTCTTGATCTTGGAAAATTTCCCAACAAACCATCGAAACTACTCGGACTTTTTTGCCTTCGCCGCGCAACTGTTCCGCCGCTTTGACGCAAAGTTGAGTTTCGCTCCCTGTACCCATCAAAATTACATCGGGCGTACCATCGCTATCGGAGAGAATATAAGCGCCTTTTTCTACCCCTTCAATGGAGGTATTAGGTAAATTAGGTTGAGCTAGACGAGATAAAGCAATAACTGTTGGACGAGTTTTATTACCGAACTTCTTACCTCTAGCTGCTTTAATAGCTACTTTGTAAGCGCCACTGGTTTCGTTACCATCGGCGGGACGCATTACCAATAAGTCAGGAATCATTCGCAGCGAATTTACGTGTTCAATTGGTTGGTGGGTTGGGCCATCTTCCCCTAACTGAATTGAGTCATGAGTCATGACATAAATTACACCTGCTTCCGACAATGCCGATAGGCGAATTGCAGCGCGCATATAGTCAGTAAAGACTAAAAACGTAGCGCAATAAGGAATTAAACCCGAACCATCTAACGCCAAACCGTTGCAAATAGCGCCCATACCATGTTCGCGTACTCCAAAGCGGAGGTTGCGGTTTTGGTATTGTCCTTTTTGGTAATCTCCCGCGCCTTTAATTAAGGTGTTGTTAGAAGAAGCCAAATCCGCCGAACCGCCAATTAGTTCTGGTAAAACCGCAGATAAAGCATTCAATGTTCTACCCGATTGGACGCGCGTAGCTTCACCTTTGTCTTCGGGAGTGTACTTAGGTAAAACAGATTCCCAACCTTCAGGAAGTTCTGCTTCGTGCATCCGCTCTAAAGTAGCGGCTTCTTGAGGATACTGCTCTTTGTAACGAGCGTAGAGTTGATTCCAATCTTCTTCATACTTAGCGCCGCGCTCAATTGCTTTGCGCCAGTGCTTCATCGCATCTTCGGGGATTTCAAATGGCTCGTAGTTCCAACCCAAGCTTTCCCGTGTTGCTTGCACTTCCGCCGCGCCTAGCGCCGCACCGTGAGCTTCGTAGCTATCGGCTTTATTAGGCGAACCATAACCGATAGTTGTGCGGATTTTAATCATCGTCGGCTTATCGGTAACGGATTTAGCCGTTTCAATTGCTTGATGAATAGCATCGATATTAGTATTACCGTCCTCTACAACCAAAACGTGCCAGCCGTAGGCTTCGTAACGCTTGCCCACATCTTCAGTAAATGCTAAATCAGTAGAGCCTTCAATCGAAATATGGTTGTCATCGTAGAGAGCAATTAGTTTTCCAAGCCCTAAGTGTCCGGCTAAAGAACAAGCTTCTGCCGAAACCCCTTCCATATTGCAACCATCGCCCAAGATGACATAGGTGTAATGGTCGATGATGGGAAAATCGGGCTTATTGAAAGTAGCAGCTAAGTGAGCTTCTGCCATTGCAATCCCCACACCGTTAGCAATTCCTTGTCCCAAGGGCCCAGTAGTAATTTCTACCCCAGGATTCATAAAGTTTTCGGGGTGTCCGGGGGTCTTTGATTCCCACTGGCGGAATTGCTTGATATCTTCAAGAGTCAGGTCTTCGTAGCCTGTAAGGTAAAGCAAGGCGTACTGTAACATACTGCCATGACCTGCGGATAGTAAAAAGCGATCGCGATTTAGCCAAGCAGGGTTTTTGGGGTTGAACCGCATAAAGCGATCCCACAGCACAAAAGACATGGGCGCAGCGCCCATTGGCAAGCCTGGATGTCCAGATTTTGCCATTTCCACAGCATCAATAGCGAGAAAGCGGATCGAATTAATACAAAGTTCTTCGAGGGATTGGGTTGCAACAGCCATAGTCTCTTAATTATGAATGACGGGTTAGCAAGCAGATATTTGGAATGACACTTAAATGCTTAAGAAAATCCTAAGCACGTATTACCGATCATCCCATCAGGTGGGTTGACGGACAAGCCTTGTTTTTTTATCAGCAATTTATTTGCGTGTGTATAAGCAATATTCTCCAGCAATTTTTTAGTTTTACACTTATCGAACGCCGCCTAAACGTATTTTTTGAAAGCTAAAGTCACGTTGTGACCGCCAAACCCAAAGGAATTGGACAGAGCAACATCAACTTTTAGTTCGCGGCTATGATTGGGAACGTAATCTAAATCGCATTCTGGATCGGGATTGTCTAAGTTAATTGTCGGTGGCACGCGATCGTTCGCGATCGCCATTACGGTGGCTACAGCTTCAATACCACCAGAACCACCTAACAAATGCCCGGTCATGGACTTAGTAGAACTAATTGCTACTTGATAAGCCGCATCTCCTAGCGCTTTTTTAATTGCTGAAGTTTCCGTCGGATCGTTCGCTCCCGTACTTGTCCCGTGAGCGTTGATATAGCTTACTTGCTCTGGGCTGAGACGAGCATCTTTCAATGCCAACTCCATAGCTCTAGTTGCGCCTTCGCCCCCCGGAACGGGAGAGGTCATGTGGTAGGCATCGCAAGTTAAACCGTAGCCAACAATTTCGGCATAAATGCGCGCTCCACGACTGAGCGCGTGTCCGAGTTCTTCTAAAAGGAGAATCCCCGCACCTTCGCCCATCACAAAACCATCGCGATCGCGATCGAAGGGACGACTGGCGCGAGTTGGCTCGTCGTTGCGGGTTGACAGCGCTCTGGCGGCGGCAAATCCGGCAACAGCTAAGGGGGTGACGGCAGCTTCCGTACCCCCGCAAATCATCGCCTGAGCGTAGCCTTGTTGAATTAGGCGAAAAGCATCGCCTACGGCGTTAGAGCCTGCCGCACAAGCAGTTACCGGGCAAGAGTTTGGCCCTTTTGCTCCCGTATGAATTGCGGTTAATCCTGCCGCCATATTAGCAATCATCATCGGCACCATGAACGGGCTACAGCGATCGGGTCCCCGACTCAAATAAACCGTTTGCTGATCTTCTAATACTTTGATGCCACCAATACCCGTCCCAATAATCGTTCCTACTTGAGCGGCGTTCAGTTCGTTGATTTCAAGCTTTGCGTCTTGAATCGCCTGTAAGCTTGCTGCCACTGCAAACTGAGCAAATCTGTCCATCCGTTTAGCTTCTTTGCTGTCTATATAGTCTTGGGGGTCGAACCCTTTAACTTCTCCAGCAATGCGGCATTTGTGCTTAGAAGCATCAAACAAACTAATAGGTACAATGCCACTGCGTCCTTGTAACAATCCTTGCCAGTAATCTTGGGGATTGTTACCTAACGGTGTAATTGCACCAACACCCGTGATCGCTACTCGTTTTAAATCAAAATCTGCCATAGGTCTGTTAAAGTCAGCGATTACTCACCCATAACTCGGAAAATTTGTGTTAATATTTCGGGTTTGGAGTTTTGGGCGTTGGCGGTTTAGTAAAATAGTAAAATATGTTTTTACCTAAACTGCATCGCTTTGTGCGCCTCCGCATTACCGCTTCCCCCGAAAGTTTGTGTTTAAGCTGAGGTTGCAACTTTATTGCTAATGTAATCTACCGCTTGTTGAACGGTAGTAATTTGTTCTGCCGCTTCGTCAGGAATTTCTACATCAAATTCTTCTTCTAGCGCCATAACTAATTCAACGGTATCTAAAGAGTCGGCGTTCAAGTCGTCAGCAAAGTTAGCTTGAGGCGTAACGCTATCTGGTTCGACACTCAACTGCTCGGTGACGATGCTTTTAACTTTGGCAAAAATTTCTGATTCGTTCATACTTCAAGTTTGTCCTTTTCTAGCTCGATGGCTATAACATTTTGAGCATATTTATCTTATCGTTAAGAGCGATCGCATATCTCTTGTCAAAGGTTCTATTTTCTAATCGTCCACTATCTCAAACAATGTTTTTGGTCTTTTTTAGGGTAAACGCGGGTAATATTAATGCTTGCAGCTTATGCAAGTTCTGTTACAAATTTTCTTATTAGCGATATGATTACTCCAACTTTAAAATATGCTTATTTTCCTGGCTGCGTTGCTCAAGGAGCTTGCCGGGAGCTATATCTGTCTACTCAAGCGCTGACCCAAAAGCTGGGAATTGAACTATTTGAACTTAAAAAAGCTGCTTGCTGCGGTTCTGGTACTTTTAAAGAAGATTCGCAATTATTAGAAGATACAGTTAATGCTCGTAATATTGCTTTAGCGGAAGAACTAAAATTACCTCTCCTTACTCATTGCAGCACTTGTCAAGGGGTTATCGGTCACGTTGACGAGCGCTTAAAACAAGCCGCCCAAAAAGATCCTAGCTATGTAGAAAAAGTTAATGGCTTGCTTGTTAAAGAAGGTTGTTCGCCCTACCAAGGCAGTACGGAAGTTAAACACCTTTTATACGCTTTGGTTGCAGATTACGGTTTAGAGGAAATTCAACGTAAAGTTACAAAAAGTTTAGAAGGGTTGAAATGTGCGGCATTCTATGGTTGCTATTTACTTCGCGCTCAGTCATCTATGCCTGACGACGATCCTATTCGACCCGAAGCAATGGAAAATGTATTTAGAACTATAGGCGCAACCCCAGTTTACTATCGCGGACGCACCCAGTGTTGCGGTTGGCCTTTGGCTAGTTACGCGACTACCGAATCATTCAAAATGGCGGGAATGCACATTACTGAAGCCCTAGCAGAGGGTGCAGATTGTATGGTTACGCCTTGCCCCTTATGCCATCTTAATCTTGATTCTCGCCAACCGGAAGTTGAAAAGGTAATTGGCAAAAAGCTGGGATTACCCGTGTTACACTTGTCCCAATTAATTGCTCTATCCCTTGGGGTGAAACCCAAACAACTAGGACTAGAGCGGCATATAGTTTCAACTAAACCAATTTTAGAAAAGTTAGCGATCGCCTAGTAAAATTTACGCTATCAAATTGTCTGCTCGTTAAAGATAAAACCCAGTAATTTCTTTAGCGATCGCTTAAAAGTAATTTGAAAAGACGCTTAAATTAGGACTTTGAGCTTATTAATATTTAAGACATAGCTTTAAAAGCATCATGCCTAAAAACTACGCAATATAAGCTTCGTCCTGGCTCTTTTGTTACATTGACCTAAACTGACTTATAGAAGACTGTGTTTGCTGAAAATTTTACGCCTTAGGTGCGCTCCTGTCATTGCCTATTCAAATTTTTGAGAAAAGTTGCTAAACTTAACTTTTTGCAAAGTTCGAGCCAAACTATCCGCAAAAAGTCAAACAAAGATTGCAACTACTCTATAACTAATTATTAATGAATGTATGGAAAGTACAATACTGCGGGGACGCTATAAAATTACCAAGCTTCTCGGACGAGGGGGATTTGGAGAAACGTATTTAGCAGAAGATGGAGATCGACCTGGTAAGCCAATTTGTGTAGTTAAGCAATTACAAGTTAATTCTAATTCTCTAAGTATCTTAAAAGCCGCCCAAAGATTATTTAATAACGAAGCAGAAGTATTATACAAGCTAGGCAGTCACGAGCAAATTCCGCAGCTATTGGCTCACTTTGAAGAAAATAATCAGTTTTTTTTAGTCCAAGAATTTATCGATGGACACGATTTAAGCGAAGAAATTAACCCAAATAGACGCTGGAATGAAAAACAAATAATCGCTTTTTTAATAGACGTACTGACTATTTTAAAATTTGTTCATCAAGAAAATGTTATTCACCGCGATATCAAACCCTCTAATTTAATCCGGCGCAGGCGAGATGGCAAAATTTTCTTGATTGACTTTGGTGTAGTTAAAGAAATTCAACTGCCAACTACGGCGCTAACTAACAGTTACCCAACAATTTCTGTCGGGACTCCGGGTTACGTATCAAACGAACAATTAGGAGGAAAACCCCGTTTTAGTAGCGATATTTATGCTGTAGGTATCACCGCCATTCAAGCTTTAACTAGGCTGTATCCAGAACAAATCTCAGAAGATCCTCAAACTGGAGAGATATTGTGGAGACATCAAGCTCAAATAA
>JAPJOW010000212.1 GCA_030826005.1 Aliterella sp. RAGGC_92 | reverse complement strand
TATTTTTAAATATTTTGCTGAAAAACCCATTAATAAATTTGGTTTTTAACTTTTAGTTTTTTTTACAGGTTGTGGTTTAGCAATGTCGGGTGCTTGCGGGTTATTCAATAATGATTTGCAATCGCTTTCCATAGCTAGACAGATATTACCCAGATTATCTAAAGCTTGCCGATAGCGATCCATGTCTTTGCGGTCGAGAAATATTTTAGCTGCCGTTTGTAAATTAGTAATTGCTGCCCAATAATTGCGATCGCTTCCGCCGCTAGTTTTTGCTAATTCATATAGTATGTTGCCTTTTTCTACATAGGCTTCTGCTAACTGGGGGTCGAGTCGCAGGGCGGTATCGAAATCTTTCAGCGCTTGTTGGTAGCCTCGCTCTAAGTCGCCGTTAGTTAGGGCGATTTTGTGATAAATTATGCCGCGTTTGACATAAGCTCTAGCATTATTCGGGTTGCGCGCGATCGCGCTATTAAAATCATTTATTGCGGCTTTGTATTCTGTTGTTGCGTTTGGGCTATATTCCGCCATGTCATAACGCACAATTCCCCGACTAATATAGGCTTCTACTTCGTTGGGATTAATTTTTAAAGCGCTATTAAAATCTTTCAAAGCGACTTTGTATTCTTCATCGGGATTGCCGCTATTTTGAGCATTTTCATACAGCGCATTTCCTCGCTCTATGTAAGCTTGGGCATCGTTAGGATTGAGAAGTAGGGCTTGATTAAAGTTTTCAATCGCTCCGTCGTAGTCTTCGTATTTAGAAGATATTTTGCCTTGATAACTATACTTAGAGGCAATTTTATCTGTATCGATAGTTTGGTTTGCCGCCGCAATTTCTTCTTGGCTGGGGAAAAGCGCCGAGCTAATTTTGCTTGAAAGCTTGAAGTCTTTAACTATCATCATTAACCCAAACAATCCCACTGCTCCTACACCAATAGCGCTAAACACTGCCGCGTTAAATTTTTGTTTGTAACGGTACTGGCGATGAGTTGCAGCTATAGGCGCATAGCGATGCTTATTATAAGGATGAAGGATCGCACTGGGCTTATGTTTTGGCACTACCAACGTAGGCTTGGACTTTTTGAGCGGCTGTAAATGCTGTCCTCTTTGCACTGCTTGAGCGGAAGGAAATGGATCGCGCCCCCCCAGCTTAAAAGTTCTTTCGCACCAAGGACAAGAGCTTAAATGCTTGCCGTGACGATGCTGGCTATTGACGCTACAAGTAACTAAATCGTGTTCGGCTTCGCTCAAGGCACTTTGCCAAGTTTGAGCCGTAGGGCGCATTTGCGGATTGTTATGCCCTTCCTCAAAACAACGAATAAATAGCTGTTGCAACGTCGGGTGCATTAGCTCGAACTTGGGAGCAATTAAAGTCGGCAAATAAGGTACGCGCCGCCGACTGTAAATAAAGTGTCCTTCAGCTATCCGGGTTTCGTAAGGCGGCGCGTCGCCGACTCCTTGGTATATTCCCGCAAAGGGGTGCGTACCTTCCATTAGTAGCTGAAATATTAATACTGCTAACCCAAATAAGTCATGTTCTGGCTTGCGATCTAATTGGGCGAAACTTTGCCCTTGGAGTTCGGGAGGGGTAAATTCTGGTTTACCAACAGCGCAACGATAAATTTCGCCATTACGTTCGTTTCTAACTTGAAATGAATCTGTATCTACTAACGTAATTAAAGCTGTATTGCTGACTAAAATATTTGATTCATTCACATCGCCAATGCAATAACCGCGAGCGTGGAGCGCGCCAAAGGCGGCGGCAAGATTGCGGGCGGTGCGATGTAAGTAAAGGTAGTTAAAAAACGGACACTTTTGCCGACGGGTTTTGGGATTGTAAAAGTCTAACAGCGAGTGCATTTCTTTGACTCGCGTCATCAAAAAGCCCACTACTTTTTGTCTCTCATCTACCGTCCGCAGCACGTCTACGGGCCAAGCAATAGAAATATGATCTTTGCTGGCGGCGGGGTTGTCTGGCGGGTTAGCCAGCATCAACATTAGTTTATTGGCATGAGCCTCGGTTGGCTTGTGATAAACTTTTGCCACCAAGCTTTCATCTTGCGGCACGCAATAAACTTTAGCCTCGCCTCCATGTCCTAAACTTGAGGTAGGGTCTATAGTAATGATTTGGGTATCGAGTTGACGTTTTAACCTCATGGCATTAATTGACTATGGTCGCCAGTAAAAGTGTTAGATCGTCATCAGTCCGCGTGCTAATGCGTTCCGATCGCAAAAATGCTACTAATTGCTCTTGTGCTGCTCGTTCGTCCGTTACATCCGCTATAAATTGAAACATTGGGAAAAAAAAAGGCGCATAAGGTTTTCCTCCATTCATTTCTAAAGCCAGCATTTGCAGTCCGTCGGAGAGCATGGCGATATTAGCTACAACTCCCCGCCAGACGTTTACGTGAATGTTTTCTAAAGCGTTGGGTGAAACTAAAAAAATTGTTTCGTTCGCGTACTCCCCGCGTTGCGGCGCTGTTAGCGCGATCATGTTGCCCGCGCGATCGCACCCTACGGCTACTCCATCACCTACTTGCACGGCGGCAATTAATTTAGCAGTGGCAACAACAATAATTAAAGTTGTAGCTAGTTCTCTAGAAGCTACTTTACAGGCGATCGCTTCTTCTTCTACAGCTTTTTTAGCGGCTTCTAGAGCATTAGTCAGCATCAGTTGCCACTTTTTGTCATCTTCCTCATGGCTTAGATCCTCAAAACTTTTTGTTGCTGCGTATTGCAAGCGGATTGTTTCTACCGCAGTTTGAGAGGCAACAATTGCCCCTACTTTTCCCAAACTCGCGCTCCCCGCACCATCGGCTACCGCCGCTACTAAGACTCCTTCTGCTAATAGCTCCCAGTGATGAGCATCTTGACACAGTTGCTTGACTTTCTCATGACTTTTTCCTAATACTGAGGCTGCTACTACTCGCCAGCGCTCTAAGTTTTTCGATATAGGTTCGTCTGTCTGCATGAATTTTTAAGTAATATCCAGTTGCATTTTGTCGCCGGGGGCAGCCATGATAAAGTTCAACGGACAATTTTTATGTTAGCTACTTTACAGATTCTAACTATATTTCGCCATGCTATTTAGCTGTGCAGACGCTTGTTAAGCCTAGAGGCTCTATTTTTACTTTACATCATAATATTGGGTTGACGGCGGAGGAGATTTTTTTTGTTATCTTGATTCGCGCTGCTTATGTATCTTTTTTTACTACTTTTGTTCTTGTCGCGATTTAGCCTAGCATGGTTTGGAGTTTTAGCCTCAAGTTAATTGTATATTTATATACATTATGTCCGCGATCGAGATCGACAAAAACATCGATGTTTTTGCTAGATGTTACAGGTTAAAAATCTTGATCTAGAATTGTTTGTATAATAGATTATTCTTGGGTACTGATAGTTTCGACCGATCGGTGCTGTATGGGTTGATTTATTTTAGGGAAAGTAAATTTAATTTGCGAGAGAAAGTTAAAATACACTTTAACTTTCCCTGTAATTTTTAAATTTATTTAGGTTTGAAATTACTAACATTTGCTCAAGGAATAAGTGTTAAATGACTAGCTGTGGAACATTTCAAAAACTACGTCCGCTAAGTTTATTAACTCACTTATCTAATTCTTATGATAGCGCTCGCCTAAAAGTTTTTAGTAACTCAGTTACTTGGTCTATTTATTTAGAAAAAGGTAAAATAACCTATGCTTCTCATTCGGTAGAAGCTTTCGATCGCCTTGATTGTCATTTACGCCGCCTAGCTCATAAAATACCCTCTTTGAGTAGTGAAACTCGTACCAAATTGAGGTTAATGTTTGAAAATGAGTCCCAAGGAGATCGCTTAAATATAAATTCTGACTATCAAGCTATTGGCTGGTTAATCGATCGTCAGTACCTAAGTCACGAACAAGCAAAAGTTTTAATTGAGGGCTTAGTTAAAGAAGTTATTGAATCGTTTTTATTAGTTGAAGAAGGTAGCTATGAGTTGGGTAGTTTTCCAGAAATAGCTTCAGAATTTTGCCAACTTGACTTGACAAATTTAGTTAAGTATGCAAAAAAGCAGTTGCAAAACTGGCAAGCGTTAGCACCAGAAATAAACTCGCCTTACCAATGTCCTTACCTAGCTGCTTCCGCCTCTAAAGATCGGCAAATTTCTCCAGAGTTAAGGCAAAAACTAACAGCAATTTTAAAAGGATTTAGTTTTCGACACTTAGCAATTTTACTAAATCAAGACGAACTGCGTTTAGCCCAAAGCTTGTATCCCTACATTAAATCGGGCATGATATTGTTGCAACCTCCTCATGCACCTTTCAATCTATTACCAAATGCTAGTACGCCAAAAGCCCCAACAAAAAATCGTCCAGTATCTTTAGAAATTAATACTTATAAACACGCTCCTAATAATTCTTTAGCTCAAGCTGCTTCCGCGCAATTACCAGAAATTTCGCAACGCAACCCCCAGCCCGTTAATATTGTTTCCGAACCAATTAGCAATATACCAGAAACGCCAATAAACAAAAAGACTTATAAAATTGTTTGCGTAGATGATAGCCCGGCAATGTTAAAAGAACTCAGCTATTTTTTAGATGATGAAAGCTTTGCAGTTTCAACTATTAGCGATCCAATTAAAGCTTTAATGCAGATAGTAAGACTGAAACCCGACTTAATACTGTTAGATGTCAAAATGTCAGGAATAGACGGCTATGAGTTATGTCGCCTACTAAGAAACCACTCATTTTTTAAATTAACGCCGATTATTATGGTTACAGGAAACACCGGAATTATTGATAGAGTTAAAGCTAGAATGGTAGGAGCATCGGGATATTTGACCAAACCTTTTACCCAATCAGACTTATTAAAAATTGTATTTAGGCATTTATCCTAATAAAACAATTATGAGGGCTACAAAAAGTTGTGAGTACAGTTTTATTAGTTGATGATACGCAAAGTTTATTAAATTTGATAGCTGGATATCTGCGCGATAGTGGTTACAACGTTATTTTAGCCAGCAATGCTAAAGATGCGCTAGTTGCGGCAATAAAACAACAACCGGATGCAATTATAACTGATGTCGTAATGCCTGGCATGAGTGGATTTGAGCTATGCCGTCAGTTAAAAAGTAACCCCGCTACCGAGCAACTACCAATTATTATTTGTAGCTCAAAATCTGGAAAAATAGATCGATTGTGGGGAAAAAAACAAGGTGCAGATGCTTATGTCACAAAACCATTTACCAAAGAGCAATTATTACAGGCAATTAAATCTGTTGTGGGTTAATTAATGGATAATTCTCAAATTGCATTACCGTTAGAAAAAGTAAGTAAGCAAGTAGGTGATAGTTATTTAAGCTTTTACTTAAATCAACAAACCCCAGCTTTGTTACTAACGAAGTATGCACAAGAAATAATCATGGTTTCCACAAACCGCCTAACACCAGTGCCAAATATGCCTAGGTGCGTATTAGGATTGCTAAATCGTCGCAGTCGAGTATTGTGGGTAGTAAATTTAGCTCAACTTCTTAATTTACCCGTAACCGCTCCTATCGATCGCCAGTACCAGATAGTAATTATGCAGGTAGGAAAAGCTAAGTTAGGGCTAGTTGTTCAATCGATAAAAGGTGTAACCCATTTTCCCCACCACCGCAGCGAAGCACCAACAGAAATATTTAGTCCCCTAGCTCCTTATATCAGTGGGTATATTCCTCAAGAAAATGAAATGCTAATAGTTTTGGATGCTGAAAAAATCGCTAATTCGCCTAATTTGCAACCCTATTAGCTAGAAAAAGCAATTATTAATTAGAGGATATTATGAATACAAAACTTGAGCCGGATTCTTTCGGCGAACAAACCCAAAAGAGAAAAAATAGCCCAGTTATTGAGGAGCATTCAACGCAATTTAAACCAAATAATAAATTAAAATCCAAATCGAGAGTAAGTTTAAAAACTAAAGCAACCGCCCTCGCAATTGCCTTAAGTGTTTTACCAATTATTTTGATTGGTGCTACAGCCTCTTATTTAACTACCAAAGAAATTACAGACAACTTACAACAGCAACAAAAAGCTAGAGTAATTGGCTTATCCAATCAGATAAATCAATTTATAATTCAACAATACCGAGATATTCAAACTTTATCTCAACTAAGTATTCTAAATAATCCCACTACAAGAGCCGTAACTTCCGAAAGAGCAAAGCAAGCAATATTAAACCGCTACATAAAAGATAATCCGATCTATGACAGTATTGCGGTAATTGATTTAGACGGTAATGTAATATTGCAGTCCGAAGGTTCTGTTGTAGCTAACTATAGCGAGATCAACTATTTTCAAGAAGTATTGAGAACCAACCGCCCCGTAATTACGCCACCGAGAAAATCATCAGGGACAGGAGAATATTCAATATTTGTAGCCGCACCAGTAGTAAGTACCCGCACCGGAGAAACGATCGCGATCGTGCGATCGCGCACGCCCCTAAAATATTTTAATAATATTATTCAAGCAGAAGCCAAAGAACTAGCCCAAACAATCAACGGCTACGTACCAGAAGAATATTTTGCAATTAATGACATTGGTAAAATTGTCGTTGCACCCACCGAGCATACAAATTATATCGGCAAGGATGCTCAAGAAGTTTTCCCTACCGTAGCAGCGCGATTGCAAACCGTAAGTAGCGTAGATAGCGTTGTAGATCGAGATTTGCTAGAACAAGAATCGTATTTGGTATCTTACACCCCCGTAGGTAAATTTGCCGGAGCATCGCAATTAAACTGGAGCGTGCTAGTAAGTCAAGAAGCCGATAGCGTATTTGCTCCCCGTAGAAGTTCTTTGCTGACATTAGCACTAGCAACAGGAGCGATCGCGCTTACCGTCGCTGCGATCGCCGCTTGGTGTGTAAATAGAGCTTTGCGCCCAGTGATGGCAGCATCAAAAGCCGTGCGTCAACTAGGAGAGGGGCAATTAGACACGCGCCTAGCGGTTAAAGGTAAAGACGAACTAGCAGTTTTGGGAGCTAATATTAATGGCATGGCAGAACAACTGCAAACTCTGTTAAAAAAGCAAGAAACCGCAACCGAAGCCGCCCAAACATTTACCGATATTACTTTACGCATTCGTCGCTCTTTGAACGTAGACGACATTTTAAAAACCTCCGTGCGTGAAGTGCGAAAAGTGATGCACACCGAGCGAGTAGTTATTTATCGTTTTAACCCCGATTTGAGCGGTACAGTAGTTGCGGAATCTGTTGTACCTGGATGGACGCAAGCGCTTCAAGCAACTATTGACGATCCTTGTTTTAAAGAGCAACATATCAAAAATTATAAAAATGGTCGGGTGCGAGGAATTAACGATATTTATCATGCCGGACTCACCGAGTGCCATATCAACACTTTAGAAAGATTTGAAGTTAAAGCAAATTTAGTTGCACCGATCCTTAAAGATAAACAATTGCTTGGTTTATTGATTGCTCATCATTGTTCCGAGCCGCGCAACTGGCAAGAAACAGAAATTAATTTCTTTACTCAGTTAGCAGCGCAAATTGGTTTTGCTTTAGATCAAGCAAATTTGTTAGAACAAGTCGAAAAATCTCGGCTTTCTGCCGAAATCGCGTCGCAAGAGCAACGGCAACAAAAAGAATTATTGCAAAATCAATTGGTAGATTTGCTCAGTGAAGTAGAAGGAGCAGCTAGAGG
>JAPJOW010000211.1 GCA_030826005.1 Aliterella sp. RAGGC_92 | reverse complement strand
AAAAGCTTCTTTAATTGCTCTTGAATAAATCCCTTTAGTGTTGGCTTTGGGCTTGTTTCGGCGCGACGAACGCGAGGCGCTAGGTGATTGATTATTTGCATCCATTAGTTTAAAAATTTAAGACAATTGGACTCAGTAGATATTTTTACTGTTGACTTGCAATGCTAAAAGCTTCCGCAATTGGCCCTAAAGCCAAAACCGGGAAAAATGTCAGTACGCCCAAAACTAAAATTATTCCGGCGGTAACTGTAGTAAATAAAAGCGTATCGGTTCTCAATGTTCCGGTAGTTTCGGGTACGGGTTGTTTTTGTCTCATGCTGTCAGCTAACAGCAAAATAGCGATAATCGGCACGTAGCGCCCTGCCAACAAGCTTACAATCGTGCTGAGATTCCACCAAATAGTTGCGTCGCCTAACCCCTCAAAACCCGAACCATTATTGGCGGCGGCGGAGGTGTATTCGTACACTACTTGGGAAAGTCCGTGAAAGCCGGGGTTGCTAATTCCCGACAAAGTATCGGCAAAGCTAAGAGTAATAGCACTAGGAATTAAAACTACGATGGGGTGAACAAGTAGCACTACACTAGCAAGAACAATTTCTCGCTTTTCTACTTTGCGTCCCAAAAACTCCGGGGTACGTCCCACCATTAATCCGGTGACAAATACCGACAAAATTAAGTAAATAAACAAGTACGCCGTTCCCGTACCTTGACCCCCCCACACAATTTGTAAAAACATATTGAGTAAAGTTGAAAAGCCACCATTGGGCATAAGAGAATCGTGCATTCCATTGACTGCACCGCACATAGTTCCTGTAGTAGTAACTGCCCATAGCGCAGTTTGCGCCCAACCAAACCTAACTTCTTTACCTTCTAAGTTTGGTTGCGGTGTATTTAATAAAGCATTTACTAACGGATTACCTTCAAATTCTCCTACGGCGGTGAGGAAAGTTAGAAAAGCAAAAATTATAAATACCATCCCAAACAACAGCCATGCTTGTTTGAGATTGCCCGCAATAATGCCATAGGTAAAAATTAAGGCGGCGGGAATACACACCATGCCCAATATTTCCAGCAAATTTGCTGCCGGATTGGGATTTTCAAAGGGATGAGCGGAATTGATGGCAAAAAAACCGCCGCCATTTTCGCCTAATTGTTTGATAGCTTCAAAATGAGCTACAGGCCCTCTGGCAATAGTTTGAGTTGCGCCTTCTAAAGTTGTAACAGTTGCGGGGGCGGCTAGGGTTTCGGGTACTCCTAAGCTTACTAGCAATATTGCGCCTACAACTGATAGGGGTAGCAGTATCCTCGTAATGGCAATAGTTAAATCGACGTAGAAATTACCTAATGGTCTACCAGTCAATCCTTTAATAAAAGTAATACCAACTGCTAAACCCGTCGCCGCCGAGGTGAACATTAAAAATCCCAGTCCTAAAACTTGACTGAGATAACTTAAGGTGGTTTCGCCAGAATAGTGTTGTTGGTCGGTATTAGTTAAAAAAGAAATAGTTGTGTGTAAAGATAAATGCCAAACTGGAGCAGCTAAGTCTGTAGGGTTCAAGGGCAAAAAGCCTTGAGCGCTAAGGAGCAAAAGTACTATTATGCCCATGACTAGGTTGCTATACAGTATTGCTCTTGCGTATTGCCAGCCCGTCATACTATCTTTTGCCTGCACGCCCCCCAATCTGTAAATAATGCTCTCTAGAGGATTCATTAACGGGTCGAGAATGGTTTTCTGCCCTAAAAACAGACGCGCTATGTACCTGCCCAGGGGATATGCGATCGCTATTATTAGTAATAGCGTTACAGCAATTTGAAATATTCCTTGCAACATTGATGAAAATTACTTTCTATTTGATTAATTTTGAATGTGCTAGTTAATACCATTAAGCACATTATTAATATCTTGAATTAAATTGCGCGATCGCTCAGGGTTAAAAGCTAACGAGCTAATCGTTCTATCAACAATACTAAACGAACGAGACTGGTTTGTTGCCAATTGCTGATAACTAGAATCTTCTGACTTACAAAGGATGCTTGTTAATCTCCTGTTTTTTAAGCTGCTACATATGTTTAAACTCTAAGTTCTCGCAGTAATTGCAGAATTTTCGGCTATTACTTTGCCACGTCCAACAATTATATATACTTGGTTCTGGTTAGCAAGCACCAATTATGAAAACAGCAGCGCATCTATCTTTAGATAGACAATTTAAAATCGAGCTAGAAATGTTAGCAGTATGTAAAATAATTTAATCACTACTCGCTCTACTAAAGGATGCTTTAGGAGGTGACGGGTATTCAGTTAAAATAATTTAGTAAAGAAATGTAAAGGAGACTAATTGTATGCTTTAATAAAGCAACAGCTTTTTTTATGAAGAAATTTAATTTTTAAAGAGCCGTAATTATTAAAAAAATATTAAACGTTGAATGTCAGCCCCAAAGAAACAAGTTGAAACCTATACATTCTTGAGCAAATAGTTGTTTAAAATACAACTGCTATAATTTTTTACAATCTTAATATCACCCAGATTATGTATTTATAAGTAAAAAATCAGTTTCCTAAGTTATTCAAGTATTTATGATAGTTAGAGCAAAGCGATCGCTAAAAGCATCAAATCAAGGCATTAGCCGTGCTAGAAAAGCTGTTTTGGCTTTTCCCACCAAGGTAGACTTAGCCGCAGATTTAGAAATATCGCGTGCTACATTGCAAAAGTTTTTTGCGGGAAAACCTGTAGGGCGAGAAAACTTTCATCATATTTGTCAAAGACTACAACTACCTTGGCAAGAAGTAGCGGAGTTAAGTGAGGAAATTATCAATAAACCCTCGCAAGATAGCTCTTATCAGCAAGATATTAATACTTTAGTCCAAGAAGTAAAAGCCAAAGGATATCATAGTATTCAGCAAAAATGCGGCATGATGCGCGTGCTGGATATGTCACAACCAATTGAATTAGATGAGATATATACTAATGTTAATGTTTTAGAAAAAATTATTGGCAGGCGGCGGTTAGGAGTTGCAGAATTACTTAAAGCGTGTATCGCTGATGATTTCAATCGTCCTGGTTTGGGGCAAGTTATTCAAAACCGAGTACCAGGGCTAGAAGCATTAACAAGTTATCCTAAATTGATTGTTTTAGGTAAGCCAGGAGCAGGCAAAACAACTTTTTTAAAACATTTAGCAATTCAATGTAACAACAATAAGTTAAAAGCAGATAAAGTACCAATTTTTATTACTCTTAAAGACTTTGCTGAAAGTGAAGACTCTAAAAGCCTACTGGAATACATAACAAATCAATTTATCAGCTACGGTATTAATAATACTGATGCAGCAGAACAAATATTAAGCCAAGGTAAGGGGTTAATATTGCTAGATGGACTTGATGAAGTTAGAGAATTAGATTGTTACCGCGTATTGCAAGAAGTGCATACTTTTAGTGAAAAGTTTTATAATAACTATTTTGTCATTACTTGTCGAATTGCCACTCACGAGTACACTTTAGAGCAGTTTACAGAAGTAGAAATTGCCGACTTTGACGAGCAGCAAGTAGCTATTTTTGCCCAAAAATGGTTTGCAGAAAAAGATCCAAATAAAAGCCGTAGATTTTTAGAGAAACTCCATAAAAACCCCCCTATTCAGGAAATAGCAACTAATCCATTGTTGCTAACTATGCTCTGCTTAATGTTTGAAGAAATAGCAGATTTTCCGGCAAATAGTTCTGAACTTTATCAAGAAGGCTTGCATTTACTGCTGCGTAAATGGGATGCAAAACGCAATATTGAACGCGAGCAAATATACAAAAAGTTATCCATACAGCATAAAGAAGATTTACTTAGTCAAATTGCTTTGATAACCTTTAAGCGGGGTGACTATTTCTTTAAGCAAAATGAACTAGAACAACATATAGCTGATTATATTTGCAATATACCTAGCGTTAGTATTACAACGGAATTGTTACAACTAGATAGCGAAGCCGTTATCAAATCAATTGAAGCTCAACATGGACTATTAGTAGAAAGAGCGCGCGGTATTTATTCATTTTCTCACTTAAGTTTTCAAGAGTACTTTGCTGCTAAAGAAATTGTGTCAAGTTCCGATCCCCAGGTATTAGAAACAGCTTTACGAGAATTAGTAAGCAACATTACTGAAAAACGTTGGCGAGAAGTTTTTCTACTAACGGTGGGAATGCTACGCAATGCCGATTATTTACTCTTAATGATGAAAGAGAAAATTGATGGAATAGTTGCTGAAAGCAAAAAGATACAAGACTTTTTAACTTGGATAGATAAAAAATCTTGTACAGTATCTTCAAAACATAAATTACATAGTGTTAGAGGTTTTTATTTAGATTTAGATATAGCGAGGAAGCAAAATACTGTTGGTGGAACTCTCGACTTGGCAAGAACGCTAGATGCGGGATTTACACGGGAACTTTGCGTCGATTTAGCGTTGGATCTTGCTTTAGATCGGACTTTAACGCTTAACTATATTCTTGACTTTGCAAGTCAGCCTCTACGAGTCTTTAAAAATGTATTAACAAGAACTAAAGAGCGATCGCATATCGTTGATAGTACAATAGAACAAGAAATAATCGAGCTAGAACAACAGATACTTTGTGTGGATAATGACAAAGATTTTAAGCAATGGTGGGAAATAAATAATCGCGAGTGGACTGAAAAACTAAGAGAGATAATCATCTCTTACCGAAACTTCGGTTATAAATGGGAATTCAACGCGGGAGAATGGGAAAAACTGAAGCAATATTACGAAGCTAACCAACTATTAATTAGTTGTCTCCATGCTAATAGTTATATGAGTCGAGCGGTGCGGCAAAAAATTGAAGACACTTTACTTTTGCCAATTGAAAAACAATAACTGTTAGCTGAAATAAAATTTCTACCCTTGCCATACAAAGCTTGGTAAGTTTTCTAATCTATCAATTGCTTAGAGCTTTGATTGAGCATTTGCTTAACAGCTTGGAGTAATTCGTGTTCGTTGTAAGGCTTAGAAAAATAAGCTGTTGCTCCTAAGTGCATGGCTAACTGACGGTCTTTTTGACCATTGCGGGAAGTCAACATTGCTATAGGTAATTGCTTGAAACTAGGATTAGATTTTAGCCGTCCTAATAAGCCGTAACCATCTAAGCGAGGCATATCAACATCGCAAATTACAGCTTTAATTGGTAAATGGGTTAAAAGCTTTTCTAAAGCATCTTGTCCATCTATAGCTTGTTCTACTCGGTAGCCAGCTTTTTCCAAAGTTAGCGATAAAAAACGGCGGACATTTATTGAATCATCTACTACCAAAATTGTATCTTTTTGACTTTCCAATTCTGGGCTAACACTTTGTGGGAGAGCATCCGCCGGAAGATCGCAACTATTAATCCAGTCAAGCAAAGCCGGAACATCTATTAAAGGTGCAATTCTGCCATCGCCCAAAATTGCACAGCCATTAAAACCTAAAGGCATAGCTATTCCTGGTTCTACTTGGCGAATTACAACTTCTTGTTGAGGGTCTACACAACGACTTACTAGCAACCCTACCCATTCATCATTATGCTCAATTGTAAATAAAACTGGTTGTTTGGGTGATAACGTTTGTTCGATTTGAGGTAATTTTAACCACCTATCTAAATGCACCAATGGCGCAATACGTCCTTGCCAGCTAATAGCTTCTTTGCCAGCAATTTCACAAAATTCGACATCTTGGGGTGCGAGCATTTCTCGAATAGATGCGTGCCGAACTGCTAACAATATGCCATTGCTTTCAAATAAAATTACTTCAGCAACTGATAAAGTTAAAGGCACGCTGAGAGTAAAAGTTGTCCCTACTCCTAAGCGAGTATCCACTTTGATATCACCGCGAATTTGTTGCAAGTCAGTGCGGACAACATCCATACCTACACCTCTACCAGACAACGCCGTAACTTGACTTGCCGTACTAAATCCTGGTTCAAAAATTAAACTCAATAGTTTTTCCTCGCTACTATTAGGGTCGATGCCTAACAGTGGAGCTTTTTTGCGGATCTCATCTAAGTTGATGCCCCCGCCGTCATCTTTAACAGTAATTATAGTTTGATTGCCCTGGTACGCTGCTTTAATTTCAATTGTCCCGGTGGTTTTTTTACCGAGCCTAGAGCGAATTTCTGGTTTTTCGATGCCATGATCGAAGGCATTTCGTAGCAAGTGCATTAAGGGGTTATTTAATGATTCTAAAACCGTGCGATCGATGAGAGTTTGTTCGCCACTGATAATTAGTTCAACATCTTTGCCGTACTCCGAACAAAGTTCGCGAATAAATCTAGGAAATCTAGATACTAAGTCAGCAAAAGGTCGCATTCTGACTTTAGTTAAGCTAGTTTGCAATTGCTTGGCAACCCGGTTTAGTTCGCTAACGCTTTGATCGGTTTCCTGTAAAGTCAGGTCAATATCATTAGTAACTTCTTGCAGCCTCACCAAGTCTTGGAGCATAGCGGGAGGCAAAAAATAGCGATCGCTACCACTTTCATTGATAGTATTTGCCTGGCTAACTACTAAGTTACTATCCAAGTTTTGCATTGTCCGCACTCGCAATTTAAGTAAACTGCTCAAGCTGCGGAGGCGTTCTACATAAATATTTATACTATTACGAGCAATAGTTAGTTCGCCAAACCAATCATTGAGATTATTCAAAAGTTTGGTTGGTACTCGTACAGTGCTGTCTAACTCGCGCTCGTCATTATTTGTAGTTAATTGCGATACATTGCTAGAAGCAACTTCTTCTGGCGTTAAAAATTGGGCTAATTCGACATCTATTTGGGGAAGTGCAAATGCTTCTGTAATTTCTTGACTATCTGCTGTAACTAGACGAGTAGGCATATCGCCTTTGCCCGCTAATATTGTTGCTTGAGAAGCGCGCCATGCTTGCAAAGCTAATTTAGCAATTTCTGGGCTTTCTGCGGGGTCAGCTTCTAACTGCTGTACGACTGACTCGCACAAGCTACTAAAGGCTGGTAGCTGGAGCATTTCGCCCAAACTACTCAATTCTTGTGCCATGTTGACGACTTCTACTTGCAAGTCGGTAGCTGGAGGATTTGTAGCTAAAAGTGATTCTAGACGCTGGAGATATTCTTCTACTTCTGTTTCAAAAAGCACGACTGCCATATCTTGACCATCTTCGGACATCTCTAAGTCCGCCGATGAAAGAGGAGCGCCGAGAATTTGGTGTAGTTGCTCAAAAACTGGATTAGCTTTTTCTAGCCATTGTTGCGCTTTTAAGTCGCCCCGAAAATTTGATTTTATGACTTGGCTTAGACAATCAACCCCAGTTAGTAATAGTGTTTCAACTTCTCTATCTATTAAACTTGGTTGAGCTTTTAATACTTTAAAAAAATCTTCCAATCGATGAGCCAAATCGCTCAATGTTTCAAACCCCATCATTGCCGCACCACCCTTAATTGAGTGGGCTGCGCGTAATATAGCGTCAAGTTGGCGATCTTGATTAGAACTAGATATTTCTAACAATGCCGATTCAATTTTTCTTGTATATTCTTCCGCTTCTTCTAAAAACTGATGTTTAATTTCCGCTTCTTTGTCTTGAGACATGGCATTATTTTTATTTTTAAATATTTTGCTGCAAAACCCATGAATAAATTTGGTTTTTAACTTTTAGATTTTTTTACAGGTTGTGGTTTAGCAATGTCGGGTGCTTGCGGGTTATTCAATAA
>JAPJOW010000210.1 GCA_030826005.1 Aliterella sp. RAGGC_92 | reverse complement strand
AATTGAACTCACGCATAGAAGTTTTGCAGACTTCTCCCTTAAACCACTTGGGTACTCAGTCCCAGCCACAGTGACGAGACTTGAACTCGCAACTTTCCGGCAGACAACCAGACGCTCTAACCAATTGAGCTACACTGCGATTAATGATGGAATTATTTAGTTTTCATGGTTCTGATACTAGAGATAAAGGTTTTTAGCTCTTTCTCTCTTGCATTACATTTATACTACAAATGTACTACAAAGTTGTCAAGGGGTAAGGGCAAAGATTTTTGCAATTGCTACATTGCCCCTACAAGTGCGATCGCATCCGTCCATCACCTTCAACAAAGACAAGGGGGGAGCTACTTGGCAAGTTATCACCCATAGTCCTACGTGCGATCGCCCATTCTAAAAAAGGCGCGTAGTTGCGCCTTAATCTAACCAGGTATTAGTAGGTTTCTTACTCGCTCAAAACCGAAGCGCTAACTTGAGAGTCTTGCCACAACTTCAGCAAAAAGAACTCAATGGAGTGAGACATCGCAGCGACAAACACACCCTCCGTACTATCAGCTTTTGAGCTTACCCAAGTACCTTCAATACTGACTTCAATATATTCAGCATCGCAAACACTCAAACTAATAGACTCTAGATCGAGCCTTTTAACTTCAACTGCTAATGTTTCCACTCCTGGTAAATCCGCAGGTAGTAAAAACGATGCCGTAGTCGGTTCAATGCACAAAGATTCGCCAACCCGCAGCGCCAGAATTACTCGTCCTTGTACCCACTCCTCTAAGGATTTGGCTAAATATTCCAAATAAAAACCAGTCTCAATGTAAGTTAGTTTCAGCATTGTCCTTAAGTTTCCTTCTAGGGAGAGCAGGCACTTTCGCCGTGCCAAAAGTTTTCGGCAAAAGCAACTGTTGGGTGCATAGGTGCTTTTGGTTTAGTGCATAAAGGCATACCAGCTTCCAAGGGCGTGCGATCGCGTTTGCGTTGGTTGCAGGGTTCGCAAGCTGTAACGACGTTATCCCACTTATGCTGACCGCCTTTAGATACTGGAATTACATGATCCAATGTCAAACGTTTGTTGCTACCGCAATATTGGCAACTGTGGTTATCTCGTTTTAAAACTTCGCGCCGATTTACTGGGGGAACTTTCCAAATCCTTTCGGTGCTGGCAATCGTTAAGCGGAGGTGTTGGGGAACAGCAATTACTAAATTGGGGGACTTGACAAACCAAGTCTCGCTGGTCAAATCTAGCGCTTCTGCTTTACCCAATATTAATAGTGCGATCGCCCGTTTGATATTGACGCGGCTAATCGGCAAATAGTTTCTAGAGAACACCACCACAGAACGATCTAATACTTGCGTTGCGCTCGTCACAACTATGCTCCTTATATAAAACCCCCGCTTCTACTATTTAGAGGCGGGGGCTAAAAATGACTGATGTCTTTTATTGCTATTATGGCAAGGCTATTTTTTGCCTATACCCCCCACTTCGTCGATTGCTTTGCAGTACCAAAATTAGTGAGCTACTGCCCGAATATGCCAAGTTATGACGATCTCCTGATGTAATGCTTCTTTGCTGTAGGCGATCGCCGCCCATAAAACACTCCACTTGCCAAGCCGCCAATTCCCAATTCTTTGTTGAATTGAGTTGCGGCAAATTGGAGAGGGCAAATAAAGGTTTCAAAGAAAATTTCACCTATTGCATTTGTAACTTGAACATTCCTTTAAACATACTACACTTGTATTACTATCCTGTCCAGATATTTAGGAGAAAAGAATCGTGCATACATTAAATCGCACCACTACTACCGAAATGGAAGTTACCAGCATCCGCCTAGAGCGCGAATTGAAGGACAAACTAAAGGAACTTTCCGGCAATGTAGGCTATCAAGCTTTAATTAGAGACATATTATGGCACTATGTACAGCAAAAATCCGGTGATTATCAAGCCTCTATTTCACCTACCGACATTCGAGCAAGTATTGCCGCTACCGCCGAAAAAGAAGTTCGTTGCGTACTTACAGGGCAGTTAATTCGCCCTTCTGAATCAATGCTGCTAGGGTTTACGATCGGCGGTGACTTAGTTCCCTTAAGTGCCGAAAGCCTGTCCAAGTAATTTTGCGCCTTAATAAAGTGTAAATAGAGGTAAACATATACTTATATGCTTGCCTCTATTTATACTCAGCTTAACAAGTAAGGCGATGACTGATTAAAACCCTGCCTCAGTTGCTATACGTAACTTATTAAGCCTATTTCCGAATAATCAGCAGAATTACCGATTCTAGGAAACTAAAGAAAGGATAATCTGGAGCATATATAGCTGATTTATTTATAACGAATTTATAGAACTTTAACTTAGGTAGTTTGGAGGCGATAAGAGAGGGAAAAATATAAATGAAAAAGCCTATTGGTAAGCAAATAACTAAAAACCAAAAATCTGCGGCAACCTACTCAGTTAAAGGTAAAGCTCCAACAGTACCGTTAAAAAATCTTGGAAGATTGTTGCCAGAATTAGCAATTGTAAAGCAATCCTTACAATCATCGCTTAACTATTTAGCTCAATCAAATTCATTGCCAAAAACCCCAGTTAAATTGATGCACGATCGAGAAGATTCCCATTTGTTGGGACAAAAAATTAATCAAATCGTTGTAAGTAGCTCTGAGGCTGAAACAATGCTAAAAGAGATTGCTCAAACTTGGGGAGAAACGTTTGCTGTCAACGGATGCTTCATTCTAGTTTTAGATGAAACTTTGCATTTTAACCAAACTGGTTATTGGTGCGATGAAGAATCGATAACGTTACAGCGATCGCCAAGCTTTGAACTCCTATCTTTACTATCAAATAACCATAAATTGCTGGCAATTGATGACGTGCAAACTATAGAAACAGAAATGTTTTTATGGCAAGAGTTCCCCTTGCCTATACGTTCTATTTTAAGCGTCCCAACTTATTTTCAAGGCAAACAGAACGGACTAATTACTTTATGGCGATTTCATCCTTACCAGTGGCGCGACTACGAGCAAAAAGACGCTCAAATTGCCGCCGAATCTGTAGCGATCGCCCTAGAACAAATTACTCAAACTCAATCGATCGCCTCTTTAAGACAAGTTATAAGCACTTCTAGTCAGTACCAAAATGCGATCAACCAGCTAACTATGGCAAGTCAAAATACCTTAGATTTAAACCAAATTCTCCAACTAGCAATTTCTGGTACATCTCAGGCTCTACAGGTTGAGCGTGGCTTAATTATTACCTTAAAGTATAGCGACTTACTATTTAAAAATCGTCCTAAACACTTAACTCCTAAAGCTAAAGTTACCGTTGTCTCTGAATGGGTTAATGATATTCAAGTTAATCCCTCTATAGATATTAAATCTAACACTTCTGGTGTCTTAAATCAATCTTTTTGGTTAAACGAATGTTTTTTATGTCAGCAAGCATTAATGAATGGTTTAGAGCCATTTATTTTTAATTTTAATGACGATAACGATCCTAATACAACCGAGCGAAAATCTGAAGTTCATTCTGTTTTTAATATTAATACATTACCTCATGGACTAATGTTTCCGCTAGAAAATCAAGGGACAATATTTGGCTTTTTATTAATGCAAAGTTCTACTAATCGCCTATGGCAATCAGAAGAATTAGCTTTATTAGAGTTAGTTAGCGTCCAAGTCAGTACAGCAATTATCCAAAATCAAACACTGCGCCAAGTGCAAAATCTTGTCGAAGAACGCACTGCTCAACTCCAGCGTAGCTTAGACGTACAATCAAAGTTGTATGAAAAAACTCGGCAGCAAATCGATCAGCTAAGACAAATAAATAAGTTAAAAGATGATTTTATTGATACAATTAGTCATGAATTACGCACTCCTTTAACCAGTATGAACTTAGCTATTCGGATGCTGCGTACACCGGGCATTTCTATAGAACGTAAATCGAAGTATCTAGATATTTTAGAGCAACAATGTACTCAAGAAATTAACTTAATTACCGATTTGTTAAGGTTACAAAAGCTAGAATCTCATCAAACTCCGCTTAATTTACAAACTATCGTCATTAGCTCAAAACTTAACGATTTAGTTCAAGCTCATACAGAAACATGGTCGGATAAAGGATTAACTATTACAGTAAACTTACCGGAAAAACCTCTACTCCTGCAAACGGATGCTGATAGTTTCGATCGCATACTCCATGAATTATTGAGTAATGCTGGTAAATATGCTGACTCGGAGACTAATGTAGTTTTACAAGCTACTCAACAATCAGATCGAATTATTATAAGTGTTACTAATATTGGTGCGGGCATTTTACCAGAAGATACCGCTCATATTTTTGATAAATTTCGGCGCGGTCATGGAGTTACAGACCAAGCTATTAAAGGTACGGGTTTGGGGTTAGCTCTTGTAAAAAGTCTAGTCCAGCACTTAAATGGGACTATTGAGGTTGAAAGTATACCTATCGAGCAGTCATCATCTTCTCAAGTTTGTTTTACTCTCACCTTACCCCAGTTACCCGTACCCCATTAGATAACTTCTAACTTTTTGTGATTAATCAACCAAATTTTGAATCGACATCCGATTTATCTCTTGATGAAACTGCGGATATTGGAATTTTATCGAGTTTATCTGCTCCTGAGTTATCCTCGTTGCTCGATACTGTAGACGTGCAGGTAGAGCAATTGTCGCAAAGACAAAGACAAATTTCGGCAAAAATCCCAATTTGTCAAACTATTGAACCAATTTGGCAAGTATTGACAGACTATGAAGCTTTAGCTGACTTTATTCCTAACCTATCTAAAAGCCAGCGTTTGGAGCATCCTACAGGAGGTATTCGTTTAGAACAAGTTGGAACGCAGCGCTTACTGCGTTTTAATTTTTCTGCACGTGTAGTTTTAGATTTAGAAGAAAAGTTTCCTGAAGAAATTAATTTCAACTTAGTAGAGGGCGACTTAAAAGATTTTTCTGGTACTTGGCGCTTACAACCCGATCGCCAATCAAAACAAATTGTAACCGATCTATTTTATACAGTACGAGTTTTACCCAAGCGTACCATGCCAGTATCAATTATCGAGCGTCGCTTGTCTAACGATTTGCGTTTAAATCTTTTGGCAATTCGTCAACGAGTACATAATTTATTTGGAACTACTGCTAGTAGCTAATTGGGGTTAAGATTTAACCTTTATTGTTATCTGACAACCAGTAACTATACAAATTAATAGGGTAGTGTATTGCAGATACACTACCCTACTTTTTATACCCCCAGGGGAATTCGAATCCCCGTCGCCTCCGTGAAAGGGAGGTGTCCTAGGCCTCTAGACGATGGGGGCATTTAACTCGCACTTTTACAAATATAATAAATTTATGCCCTAGTGTCAACACCCAAATTTGCTAAATATCAAAAATAATTTTTCTTGTTTATGCTAAATCTGAGGAGTTACGCAAGCGCATTAGCTGACGGCGCATTTGTGGCGAAGCTTCCAAATCCGGGACTTCTTGGGTAGTAACCCCTGATTGTAACGGCTCAAGGTACTCGTCTGCACCAATAAGGAATGATTCAATTAGAAAGTTCAATAGTTCGCTGCGATCGCTAAATATAGCTTTGTCTTCAATTAATCTAAATTTCAGGTGGATTTCACATTCGTAGACACCAACTTCTAATTTTTCGGGTTGTGGTGATGCTTTGTCCGAGTTCATCTTAAATACATCCTAGTTTTGCAGTATGCGAGCAGTAGCCTTTTTTTAAACAAAAGTATTCTGGCTTTTCATCTATTTCAACTAGGACAAGCAATTAAGACAAAATATATTTTTGATAAATAGCATTGTCATAAAACTACCTAGCTCGATTTTAGCTGTAACCAAACCCAATTAACCTTTTACTTGAGCTATAGATGCCTAAAGCATTTATTAGTTGAGCTTACGATTACTATTATTCAGCTTTTAAGAGTGAATTTAGTAAAGTTTATGTAAGGAGTTTGTAAGTCTTTCAAAATACTTTTTAAAAGCGTCACTTGTACATAAGCGACTGGGTTACAGTTGTTACTAAGCTTGATTTAGCACCAGTATAGATTAATGCTACTTAGTAAAATAAATACTCCATTAGCACTTTTAAAATAAAAGTATATCGGTACAAGTACTGAGTAACAGTTTGCTAGTGAATAATTTTTAGTACTCTAAGCTACTGGCTTTTAAAACTAATACCTTCGATTGCTAACTGGCTAAATCTGTAGCTTTATAAAAAAGCGTTATTCTGACTTAAAAATACACTAATAAGTATCTCTATTCATTCACTACTTTCTATAAAGTGCCACAGTAATTCCACTTAAATTAAATTAATTTTTAATCTGGTAACACTGTAAGTAGTAAAGTTATTCCCAATGCTCCAGAAAAAAATATAATGTAAAATTTAACTGTTTATAACTGGCTGATAAGTGAGATTTGGTAATGAATAACTCAATTCGTGGCGTAATTTTTGTTGTTGATGATAATATAGATACCGATCAAATTATTCCCGCCGAATATCTAACGTTAGTCCCCTCTAAGCCGGACGAGTATGAAAAGCTAGGGAGTTATGCCATGATTGGTTTACCCGATCGCTTTGGTAAATTTATTAAAGCGGGTGAAATGAAAACAATCTATCCCATTATTGTAGCTGGGGAGAACTTCGGCTGTGGTTCTTCGCGAGAACACGCGCCAATTGCGTTAGGTGCGGCGGGAGTAAAAGCAGTAATTGCTCAATCCTACGCGCGGATATTTTTCCGTAATTGTACGGCAACAGGCGAATTATATCCCTGGGAGTCGCAGGAGCGGTTGTGCGATGAGTTTGTCACCGGACAAGAAGTTACTATCGATTTCGAGCAAAATAAGCTAACTAACCATACTTTAAACCGGGTGTATCAACTCCAGGCTTTGGGAGATGTTAAACCTGTAATTGACGCGGGCGGAATTTTTGCCTATGCTCGTCAAACAGGTATGATTGCTAAAGCTAAGTGATAGTTTAATCTAGCTTATCCATAATAGGACTTCGCGATCGCGCCCAGAGGATGTCAAAATGGGGAAAGTGCCAAGAGTTTATTGAAATTAGTTACCTATGGAAGATCAGTTACTCAAGTCTACAACTCGCCATGTCAGGATTTTTTCCGCCGAAGTCAACAAAGATGGGGAGCTTGTTCCTAGCAATCAAGTTTTAACGTTGGATATCGATCCTGATAACGAATTTAATTGGAATGAAGATGCACTGCAAAAGGTGTATCGTAAATTTGATGATTTGGTAGAAGCTTCTAGCGGCGCAGACTTGACTGATTATAACTTGCGGCGGATTGGCTCGGATTTAGAGCATTTTGTCCGCAATCTTTTACAAAACGGTCAAATTAGTTACAACTTAAACGGACGAGCAATTAATTACAGTATGGGTGTACCCCAAGTAGCAGTAGAATAAAGCTCCCAAAGTAAAAGCAGCTTGTACAAGCTGCTTTTATACTAAAACCTCTTTTTGATTGAGCTTAAAGATAAAAGAGATTATTTATTTACCAAATTCTTTCACCGTTTTCGTCTACTCTTGCTTGACGAATTACGTCAGATATTTCCTCAGCGTCTCTAACGTGGTGCAATGCTTTTTCTTCTCCGTCAGGTTCTTCTACCATAACGTAGGTGGGGACGGTAATATGGTCGCCAGTGATATCAGGAGAGTCTACAGCAATCTGTTGTGATTTTTCTTCAAGACTTTGCGGTTTATCGCT
>JAPJOW010000209.1 GCA_030826005.1 Aliterella sp. RAGGC_92 | reverse complement strand
AATGAAACAAGAGCGATCGCGCGATTCTTTAGTTAGTATTTTGCTACCAATATCATTGATTTTTGGTTTGGTGCTGCTTTTGAGTCTAAATGTCCAATCTTCTAATAGTATTCCCGAAGAAAGCAATCCTTTAGAGTCAGGGCTTAAAGTTATAGTTAGCTACTTTGCGGTGGGGGCAGAAATTGCCGCCGCTTTAGTTATTGGTGGTGCTGTTGTAAGGGCAATTACTAGCTATTTGCGCCAGGTAGTGTCTCGTTCTGGGCAGCATTATGATTCTACTGAATTAATCCGGCTAAAATTGGGACGAGTGCTGACTTTGGGGTTAGAGTTTACTGTTGCCAGTGATATTCTCCGCACTGCTGTCGCCCCTACGCGCCAAGATATTTTGAACTTAGGGGCGATCGTATTATTAAGAACTTTGCTTAACTACTTTTTAGAGCAAGAAATTAGACAGGTAGAAGAAAGCAGTGTTAGAGGGCAAGATCGTAATTGAGTTAAAAAATTTAGGCGATCGCTTTTTGGGGTTATTACAATAAAAAAGCTCTACAAGCCGCTAATGACCGAACTATTCCCATGCAACAAAATAACCCTAAGTTTGGCGCTGATGCTTACCCCCTAGAGCAACGCAAAAACTGGTATAATTCTGTAGCCGAAGCTTACAACCGAGTCAGACCGGGTTATCCCGAAGCTTTGTGCGATCGCGTAATTGAATTAACCCAACTTCCTGCCAACGCAGTAATTCTCGAACTAGGCTGCGGTACTGGCAAAGCATCTGTCACCTTTGCTCAAAAGGGTTACGATATGCTCTGTATTGAGCCTAGCGAAGCTGCTTGTCAATTAGCTAAACAAAACTGCGCCTCTTATCCAAAGGTCAAGATTGAAAATACTACGTTTGAGGAATGGGAGTTACAAGCGGAGAGATTTAACGCTGTTTTGGCTGCAACTTCTATTCATTGGATTACGCCAGAAATTGTTTACTCCAAAGCGGCGACGGCTTTACAAAATTACGGTTATCTAATTTTGCTTTGGAATATGACAGCGCAACTTCCCTACGAAGTTTGTCAGTCTTTACAAGCAGCTTATCAAAAGTATGCTCCATCCCTAGGGGAATATGAAGACCGAGAGACGCAAACCCAAAGTCTCAGAAAATTTGGCGAGATTGTTACTAATTCCGGTTGTTTCAGTGGCTTAGTATCCGAACAAATGGTACGGGAAGTCAATTACAGCGTTGATGATTATTTGCTGCTACTAAGCACTTATTCACCTTATATAGACCTAAAACCACAGCAAAGAAGCGATCTGTTTGCTTTATTAAAGAAAATTTTAGAACAAGGCGGCAAAAGTAGCGTTCAACTTTCTTATCTATCAGCTTTCCATGTTGCCCGAAAAACGCCATAAGAGCAAAAGTTTTACGCAATACTGGAAGAAATAGCAGCTTTGAGCGAGAGAATCAGGATGGAAATTCGAGCAGTTGATACACCACTATTAGAATGGGCTGGCGATGCTCTAGCACTGGGATTATTTGAAGATACTATAGAGCAATCACAGGAACTAGCTCAGTTAGATGCAAAATTTGCTGGCGTACTGAAAGAAGTAATTGCCGAAACGGAATTTAAGGGCAAAGATGGCAGTAGTGTTGTAACTAGAGTCGGCGGTGGTAGTTTGGTGCGAAAAGTTCTATTAATAGGACTTGGTAAACCAGATAAGCTGAAATTAGACAACTGGCGGCGGTGCGGCGCGGCGATCGCAAAATTAGCTAAAAAAGAAAAGTGTCCTACTGTAGGGATTAGTTTACCAGTCTGGAACAACGACCTAGGCGCAACCGCCGGAGCAATTTCCGAAGGAATAGAACTTGGTTTGTATCAAGACAGGCGTTTTAAGTCAGAACCAGACGAAAGTAATTTTAATTTAGAACGAGTAGATTTAATTGGTTTCCCAGGGCAAGAAGAAGCAATTTCCCGCGCCCAACAAATCTGTTCGGGAGTAATTTTAGCGCGGCAATTGGTAACAGCGCCAGCAAATACAGTAACGCCGATGAGTATGGCGCAAACAGCAGAAGAAATTGCTTCCACTCACGGTTTGCAAGTAGAAATTCTCGAACGCGAAGAATGCGAACAGTTGGGTATGGGTGCATTTTTAGGTGTCGCCCAAGCCTCAGAAATGCCCCCAAAATTTATTCACCTCACCTACAAGCCCGAAGGAACGCCCAAAAGAAAACTAGCAATTATTGGTAAGGGCGTAACCTTCGATTCTGGCGGTCTGAACATTAAGGGCGCAGGTAGCGGGATTGAAACAATGAAAATGGATATGGGCGGCGCGGCGGCGACGCTAGGGGCAGCTAAAGCCATTGCTCAACTCAAGCCCGATGTGGAAGTGCATTTTATCAGTGCCGTGACCGAAAATATGATTAGCGGTCGCGCGATTCACCCCGGAGACATTCTCACCGCCTCTAATGGTAAAACGATTGAAGTTAATAATACCGACGCTGAAGGGCGGCTAACCTTGGCGGATGCGTTGGTGTTTACAGAAAAATTGGGCGTAGATGCGATCGTCGATCTAGCGACGCTTACAGGTGCTTGCGTGATTGCCCTTGGCGATGAAATTGCAGGCTTGTGGAGTAGCAACGATGAGGTTGCAAATCAATTAGTGCAAGCGGCGGATAAAGCGGGAGAAAAAATTTGGCGAATGCCAATGGAAGAAAAGTATTTTGAAGGCTTGAAGTCTCCCATCGCTGACATGAAAAACACCGGCCCTCGTCCTGGGGGTTCGATTACCGCAGCTTTGTTTTTGCAGCAGTTTGTCAAAGAAACTCCTTGGGCGCACATTGATATTGCCGGGCCTGTTTGGACGGATAAGGAAAATGGTTATAACAATCCTGGTGCTACAGGCTACGGGGTAAGAACTTTAGTTACTTGGGCAATGAGCTAGTTATAGATTTTGGGAAAAAGGCGAGTATTGCTGCAATACTCGCCTTTTTCTTGTTAATTGCGATCGCTTTTTGGTATTGCTGAATTTAGATAGAATTTTCCTATTACAGCAACCTCTCCTTGTCTCCTTGTCCTTTAATTGAGCAACGCCTACTTCCTTTCTGGATGAGCGGCGGCGGGAGTGGGCGTACCCATTTGATTGATAGCTGCGATCGCCTGATACAATCGCCCCAAGTCGCGCTGATTGAAGTAAAGTACCAAACGCGGGAGTTCTGCCGTTTCATCTTGGGCTTCTTGAGGTAAAGCAATACTTTTTTCAATTCTGCCTTTAACTAAGATGTCGCTAAAATCAGCATTTAATTGTTCTACTTGCTCGTCGGATAACTCGGTTTTGAGGCGAATTACTAATTTTTCTTTGACGTAGCGGCTAGAATGATACACCTGATAAAAAGCGGTAATGGCGTTGCAAGCTACATCTAAGTTATCGGTAATCGTATAAAGACTAGAATCGTCTTTACTAACTAAACCTGTTTTGCGTAAATTTTTGTCTATATAAGCGCTCCAATCATGCCAATAAGAGCCGCCGGGACGATCTATAAGTACCAGGGGTACAGGCCCAAATTTTCCGGTTTGGCTCAATGTCATACATTCAAAGGCTTCGTCTTGCGTGCCAAAACCACCGGGAAACAGCGCTACAGCATCGCTTTCGCGCAGCAAAAATAACTTGCGCGTGAAAAAGTACTTAAAATGAATTAATTTGCGATCGCCTTCAATAAATGGATTTGCTTCTTGCTCAAAAGGCAACTGAATATTTAACCCAAACGAGTTTTCTTTCCCTGCGCCTTCATTGCCTGCCTGCATAATCCCGCCACCGCCGCCGGTCATAACCATAAACCCTAAATTGGTTACGCACCGAGCAAAAGCTGCTGCCATTTGGTATTCTGGTGCTTCTATGGGGGTACGAGCCGAGCCAAAAATAGTTACTTTGCGGACGTGGCGGTAGGTATGAAAATAATTCTAATCCCCGTTCCATGTCCGCCAGCGATGCGGATAAAATTTTCCAGTCCAAGCGATCGATTTCGCTATTAGCTAGGCGTACAACTGTTGCCAGAGTTTGCTGGATGAGTTGCCGATGTTGTAAATTCGGTAGCTGCTCCATTAACTGGGCAACATCTTCAAATAAAGAATCAATCGGATCGAAGGAGGGTGATGAATTCATGAGTGCCATTGCACAACTGGCACTCTATTGTACCGATTTTTGGAGTGCAGTTTGAGATATTTCGCGATCGCCAATAAAAAAGCACCTTGTATCTAACGATTACAAGGTGCGCTATTTAATTTATAGTTACAACTATTTTTAAAGATATTTTTCCAAAGTATTTGATAAAGTCGTTTTTGGTACTGCTCCAACAACCATATCTACTCTTTGCCCACCTTTAAAAATCATCAAAGTAGGAATGCTGCGAATACCGTACTGGCTGGCGACATTAGGGTTTTCATCAGTATTGAGTTTAACGACTTTAACTTGACCGTCGTACTGTTGGGCAATTTCATCGACCACCGGAGCTACCATGCGACAAGGGCCGCACCAGGGGGCCCAAAAATCAACTAATACTGGGACTTCGCTGTCTAATACTTCTTGCTTAAATGATGAGTCTGTAACTTGTACGGCTGATGACATTCCTGAAATCCTTGATTATGCTTGTTTATTACTTTGTTGAAAATTCTATCATAGGGCAAAGCCTGTATATTATCCGTTAACGGTGTATATTTAGACAGATTTTGTTTAATTATAACTTTTGTATCGGGCTTTGGGATTTATACAATCAATCTTTGGTAAATACATATTATTAGATAACTTGTCAACCTCTAGGAGGTGAATTAAAAATTAAGATGTTGCTATAAGTTTTAGTTTTTCTTATTAATTACGTTTGCTGTCAAGTTTTATTACTCAATCAATACAGTAAGTTACTTACTTTTTAGATAAGTTAATTAACAAGGGCGATCGCCCTTGTTAATTTTTGGGCGATGGACCTATTAATTAAATTTAATATAATCGGGATGCAATACTTTGTGCTGCTATTAACGAAAAATTAAGTCAAGTCGATCTTGAGCAGTTTTTAAAGCTGATTTGGGCGTACTTTTTCCTAATAGCACAGATTCTAATGCTCTACCTAAGCTTTCGGACAAACGACTGTAACGTGGAAAAATCGGACGCGATCGCCCGTACTTTGCCTGGTCTAAAAACACCTTAACGGCGGGTTGTTCGGCAACAAAAGTTTGGTATTGTTTATTGAGTCTTGCTTTAGTATTTATAGGCAAATAGCCTGTATTAATCGCCCATTGGGTTTGAAACTCCTCACCAAGGACAAATTGAAGAAACTGCAAAGCGGCGGCTTCTTGCTTAGGGTTGGACTTAAAAACAAACAGATTCTCTCCTCCAATCGCTGTGGCGGGTCTTGATTTAGTAGGAATGGGAAAAACATCAAAATCTACTCCCGTTGCCTTCAATTGCCCTAAAGTCCAAGGTCCTGTAATTTGCATTGCGACTTTACCTGCTAAAAAGTCGTCAATCTCAAAACCTCTTTCTGGCGCAGATAATACGGCAAAGTTGTCTGCAATTAAACTGCGCCAAAATTCCATTGCTAAAATCGCACCTTCGTTAAAAATTGCTGGTGTTTGGCTATCATTAGCTACCAATTCGCCGCCACCACTCCACATAAACGGTAGCCACAAAAATACAGCAAATTCTCCTTTCCCCAAAGGTAAAGATATTCCATGCCGATCTGGGCGGCGATCGCCATTTGTGTCTATAGTCAATTTACGCGCTACTTGACGCAACTCGTCCCAAGTTTGGGGTAACTTTGTAATTCCTGCGGCTTTAAATAAGCTAGGACGGTAAAATATGCCTACATTATTTGTTGCAAAGGGTACAGACCAAGTATGTCCTTGATACTCCATTGACTCAAATAATGCCGGATCGATTTGGTTAAATTCTGGTAAGTTTTGTAGCCAATTTTCGATTGGACGGATAGCATTTAGTTCTACTAATTGCCCGGTGAGGGTAGCGTTAAACCATAATAAATCTGGGGGTGCATTTCCAACTACTGCTGCCAAGATTTTTGGTAGTTGCTGTTCGGCTTGTCCTACATATAATGATTCTACTTTGATGTCTGAATGTTGTTGATTAAATTTGTCTACTAACTTTTGCAGTACGTCGCGGTTTGGGGGTGGGTTTACTCCTTGCCATAAAGTTATTTTAGTTACATCTGTTGGTTTGGGAGTGGCAGATAAGTTTTGGCATCCGGTTAAAAGTAGGATTGTTATAAGCAGTAAGATTACTGGAAATTTACGGACTACATTACTCAATTTCCGCAGACGCAGATATATATAAACTTTAATATTACTTATGCTGAAAAAATTTGTATTAGTGTTTGTGTTGATTGTTGTTAGCACGATTATTTTTACAGGTTGTAGTGTTAATAGACAAGCAAATAATGATGATGTTGTTACTATAACTCTTAGCGGTTGGAGTAATTTACTAGAAAAGCAGCTTTTGCAGCAAGTAGTTGAGGAGTTTGAAGCGCTTAACCCAAAGATTAAAGTTAGGTATGATGCGATCGCTGATGAGTACATGGATGTACTTAAAACTAGGTTAATTGGCGAAACGGCGGCGGATGTTTTTTATTTAGATGCTTTAGAAGCACCAGGATTAATATCTCCTGGTGTCCTCGAACCATTAAATAGTTATATGAATGATGATTTTGAGCTTGAAGATTTTGCGCCAAACTTGCTTAAAGCTTTTGAACGCGATGGGGTAATTTATGGTTTACCTAAAGATGTTTCAACTTTGGCACTTTTTTATAATAAAAATGCTTTTGCTCAAGCAGGTTTAACCCAACCACCTAATAATTGGGAGGAGTTACGCAGCTACGCTCAAAAATTAACTTTCGATCGCGATCGCGATGGTAAATTCGAGCAATATGGTTTTGGTATTACTCCCGAATTAGCGAGGCAAGTTTTTGTTATTCAAGCGTTTGGCGGAAAGTTAATTGATGACAATAACTATGCGGCTTTTGCGTCTCAAGAAAGCTTGAAGGGTTTGCAATTAATTGTCGATCAATATCTTAAAGACAAGTCGGCGGCGCAACCGTCGGATGTTGGTACAGCTTCCGGGGGAGAAGTATTTGGACAAGGTAAAGCGGCGATGGTGATTGAAGGACCTTGGATTATTTCTTACTTAAAAGAGACGTTTCCAAACCTAGAATATGGAGTAGTAGAAGTACCAACAATTGCCGATAAAAAAGGCACAATGGCTTACACGGTTGCTTATGTGATGAATAAAAAATCTTCGCATAAATTGGCAGCATGGAAACTGATTGCTTATTTAACTGGAAAAGAGGGAATGTACGCTTGGACAAAAACGGGTTTGGCGCTGCCAACTCGTGCCTCTATTGCTAATAAGTTAAATTATGACGACAATGCTATATATGCACCTTTTATTGCTGGATCTAGTTATGCCACTATTTGGCAAGCGGGAGAATATTTACCATTGATACTAAATAACTTTAATAATCAGTTTATGAGTGCCATAATTGGCGAACAACCTTTAGAAAATGCAATGCAAAAAGCTCAAGCTACAGCAAATAAAGAAATTAAATTAGCGCAATAATTAAAATATGGCAAAGATAAAGCAATCTAGCAAGCAGTTAAGTGAAACAATTAGTGCTTATATTTTTATGAGTCCTACTATTGTTATTTTGGGAATATTTTTATTGCTACCAATTGTATTTGCTATTTGCCTATCTTTATATAAAGTTCAACCTTTAGGTGATATTAGTTAT